>CBDTUM010000115.1:0-14392 GCA_965363495.1 uncultured Desulfopila sp. | reverse complement strand
TACAACGAAGGAGATCGGGCTTTTTACGACGCCATCAAAAAACAGGAGACAACAATGAATATCGGTGGACTCTTACCACACCATGCCCGTTATCGTCCCAACCATCTGGCCTTCGTCTGTGGTGAGGAACGTTTCACCTATAAGATGTTTAATGGCTATGTGAATAAATTGGCCAATGCACTGCTGGCTAGTGGCCTGGTGAAAGGAGATAAATTCGCTACTGTACTGTCCAATTGCACGCAGCTTATGGCTGCCTACTGGGCGGCAGCAAAGACGGGGATGGTTATCGTGCCCAGCAGCACTATGTTGAATGAAAACGGGTTGTTCACCTTGCTGAAAAACTCCGATACCACTCTGGTGCTGGCCGATGCTTCTTTTGCCGGGGTTCTACAGACTATTCGGCAAGATTTGCCTGCTATTGCCGATGATCGTTATATACTGGTGGGTTTGCAGGATCAAAAGTCGGGGTTTCGCAGTTACTCTGATTTTGTCGGCACGGCGAGTGAAGAGAACCCGCCGGAAGTGTACATCGACGATCATGATATGTACAACATCATGTATTCCAGCGGCACCACAGGTGCCCCCAAAGGAATAGTCCATACCCATTATGTACGCGCCATGTACTGCACCATTTTTGCCGCTTCCTGGCGAATGACGCCGGAAAGCGTAGCCCTGCATGCCGGGGCTATTGTTTTTAACGGAGCCATGCTGGACCTGATGCCCTGGATGTTTTTGGGTGCGAAGTACATTCTCCATAAAAGTTTTAACGCTGAAGCGGTGATTGCTGACATCGAAAAAGAGAAGGTAACCCACGTTGTTATGGTCCCTGCCCAAATCATCGCCATATTAAACAGTCCGGCTTTTGATCCGGAGAAACTTGCCTCTCTTGAGATGATTCACAATGTTGGTGCTCCTCTGCTGCTTGAATATAAACACCGCCTTAATCAATCTCTGCCTGGTCGTTTCTACGAGCTGTACGGGCTTACGGAAGGGTTCATGACAGTGCTGGATAAGCATGATGCCATACGAAAAGTCGGATCTGTCGGTGTACCAGCCCCGTTTATGGAACTTCGTATCCTGGACATTGATGGGCAGGAGTGCACCTCTGGAGAAATTGGTGAAATTTGCGGCACAAGTCCGATGATGATGCCCGGGTACTACAAACAGCCGGAATTAACCAAAAAAGCCATTGTCGATGGCTGGTTGCACACAGGAGATGTGGGATATGTAGATGAAGACGGCTTCCTGTTTCTGGTAGATCGTATGAAAGATCTCATTATTTCCGGAGGAGTTAACGTCTATCCCAAGGATATAGAAGAAGTCGTGGTTCAACATCCGGAGGTTCGCGATGTAGCGGTATTCGGGGTGCCTGATGAAAAATGGGGAGAAGTACCTATTGCTGCTGTGGTTTTGGTACCCGAAGCGCAGGTGAATCCGGCACAATTGATCGAATGGACCAACAGTAAAGTCGATGCCAAATTTCAGCGAATTCGGGACGTCGTCATTATGGAAGTTTTCCCCACCAATGTCGCCGGCAAGATGCTGAAACGTACAATGCGCGAGCAATATAAAGAGTCGCTGCTTCAGCACAAATAGAGTGGTAACAGGGAGAAGTTGGTTGCAAGATACAGAGGCAGGTCATGAAAACAAAATGAGTCTTTCATGACCTGCCTCTTGTGTACACATTACCAGGAAAGGCCGCTTAACTTTCTAACGTTCATCAATCAATATCTACAAAGTTTCGCTAAGATATTCGGTGAATCGTTTCCAGGATTTCTTATCGGCATCTTCACGGTAGGATGGTGAACCGTACACGGTAAAGGCATGGGGGGCACCGCTATAGGTGATCATTTCATGCTCGACATGATTTTCTTCAAGTTCTTTTGCAAGGGCGGCAAACTGGTCCAAAGTAATGGCAGTATCGGCGCTGCCATGCAGTATGAGGAACTTACTCTTGGCGGCGGCATAATCCTGTCCCTCCGGGGTGACAAGGCCGCCGTGAAAGGTGACAAAACCTTTAAGATCAGCACCCGACCTGGCCATTTCCAGCACTGCAGCCCCGCCAAAACAGTAGCCGACAGCTATTGCATTGCCAGTATTAAGCCCCTGGGCTTTTGCTGCATCCAGAGCACCATAGAGCAGCTTGCGCAGCTTTTGTCGGTCTTTATAGAGTTCGCCGGTATGTTGCTTCTTGTCTTCGAGTTTGGTCGGCCGTACTCCGGCACCGAACAGGTCGGCGGCAAAGACGCTGTATCCAAGATCGGCAAGCATCTGCGCCCGTTTGACTTCGTAATCGGTGAGGCCGTCCCAGTCATGGACAAGAAGAATCATCGGTGCATCGGATTTGGTCTTAACGAAATAGCCTTCATAAGGCTGCCCGTCTACCGAATAGGTGATGTTTTCCCCGGCAAGGCTGCTTGTGCTCAAGAAGGTGACAAATAACAATGAGAATAATAAACGCATTACAAATCTCCTTTTGCTGCTTCTCTCATTGAGAAATTTTGCGGAATAACGGGCAGAAGGATAGATCTGTAAGTGCCCGCTGCATGTAGAATAGAAGAATATGTAATGATGGTCAGGAAATCAATGTTTGCACAATGGCCGGACAAAGCCCGGCCCTAAGTAATTGGTAGAGCAGTTACGTTTTTTTACGGCGGTGTCGGCGTTCCCGATAATCCGGTTCGGTCTGTAAGGCTTCCACTTCACTCAGCATCTTCAGGTAGATGGTGTAGCGTGCTGCTTCGATCTCGCCTTGGTCAACAAGCTCAATGACCCTGCATTCCGGCTCTTCGCGGTGCTTACAGTCTCTAAATCGGCAAGCCAGCATGCCTGCTTTTTCAAAACCAGGGAAATAGGTTGAGAGCTGCTCGGCCGAGATGTCAACCAGGCCGAAGTCATTGAAGCCGGGTGAATCGATCAACTCACCGCCATCGCTGAGAAGATGGAGGGTGGAAACAGTGGTGGTGTTTCTCCCTCGTTTTTTTGTCTCGCTTATCTCACCGGTGGTCAGGTTGATTTTCGGCAGGAGAGCATTGAGGATGGAACTTTTGCCAACCCCCGTCGGACCGACGAATACCCCTCTATGACCCTCGCTGAAGAAAGTGACGAGGGGTTCAAGGCCCGTTCCGTCTTCGGCGCTCATGGTGAAAATCTTTACTGATTCCTGATAAACCGATTCTATGGCCGTCTGATAATCAGTAAAGCAGGGGAGATCCGATTTATTTACGATCAACACGGGGCGCAGTTGAGCGGTCCGGGCAGAAACGATAGCTCGATCAATAAATCCAGGAGGCGGCAACGGTTCACAGGAAACGACAATACACAACACGTCAAGGTTGGCACCGACAATGTGTATGCCGCCCCGAGCGTCCATGCGGGACAGCTCGGAAGAACGTTCGAGCCGGGTCAGCACGTCCTCTTTTATAACCACCTTGTCGCCAACCACGTGACCTGAGTTTCGCTTCACCCGGATCATGCTACGTGTAGCATCGTCGGCAAACAGGACCTCGACGGCCACGCCGTAGTGAGCTACGATAACCCCTTCTCTGTTGTCTGCCGGTATGTGCTTTTTTTTCAAGTTTCTCCTCAGTAAGTGTACAGCAGCTGGTTGGGAACCTGGTGCATTTGACTTTTTACCAGTGTGTCATTTTTGACAACTTCGTAAAAACCTAAGATTTTAGATGGTTAAGTGAAATTTGCAACAACGAAGAAGATGAAGATTTCTATGCCCTTTGGGTAGTTTTTACGACACCATCATTTTTCAGTGGCTATTTTAAAGCCTATGAACAATAGAATTGAGCCGGTACAGCTATCGAAGACCCGATTTACCCCGGGGCGCTGTAGCCATATTCTGGCTTTGTTCACCATGGCGGCCAGAACGCATTGATACAACATGGCGACGGAAAAGTGGATACCGGCCACCAGCAGAGACTGAAATAATGGGGGCTCGCCCGGATTAATAAACTGGGGCAGAAAGGCCATGTAGAAAATCACTGGTTTGGGATTCAGTACATTGGACAGAAAGCCTTCCCTGAGAGATCTTGCAAATCGAAAGCTGTCCTGTTTTCCAGCAACGCTGCCGGTAAATATATTTTGCCGCCCGCCGATCGCCCTTTTCCAGCTGCAAAACCCCAACCATATTAGATAAGCCGCCCCGGCAAATTTAAGAGTAGTAAACGCCCAGGTAGTATGCAGCAGGATGATCGATATGCCAAGCGCTGAAACAGTTGCGTGCACGAATAAGCCGCTGCAGATGCCAAGCGAACTCACGGCCCCATCCATCCAGCCGCCACGGGCACTGTTTCTGATGATCAGCATGGTGTCCACTCCCGGAGTCAGGGTCAGGAGGGTCACAGCAATGAGGCAGGTAATAAAAGTTTGTGCATCCATGATGCCTCCAATTGTTCGTTGGTCAATTATTTAATCTCGGTAATATACAGTTTTTTGTTATATTCGTATAAATATTTTACCAGAGCAGTCACTTTTTCACGAGCAGCAAAGGACATAATGCCATGTGATGTCTATACTCTTCTGTTATGAATTGTCTTTAGAATATTAACCTTCAGCAAAGGAGCAGCTATGTTTCTAGATCTTTTACGTTCAAGAAGAAGTGTCAGACAATTTGAGAGCAAGCCGGTTGAAAAGGACAAGATCGATCTGCTTATCGAGGCAATGCTCCGTTCTCCATCTTCAAGAAGCCTGAATCCGTGGGAATTTGTGGTGGTTCTCGACCCCCAGACCCTGAGCGATCTTGCACAAGCCAAACCCCATGGCGCCTCCTTTATCAAAGATGCGCCCCTGGCGATAGTGGTGTGCGGTGATGCTGGTAAAAGTGATGTCTGGGTTGAGGATTGTTCGATTGCTGCTCTCATCGGGCACCTGACCGCAGCCGATCTTGGTCTGGGCAGCTGCTGGGTGCAGCTCCGGATGCGAGATCATGACGCTCAGACCACATCAGACCAATACGTCAAAAAACTTCTGGGCCTTGCTGAGAATATAATGGTTGAGGCGGTCATTGCTATCGGCTACCCCAAAGAAGATAAGCCTGGCCATGCCGAATCCTCACTGCTCTATGATAAGGTGAGCTATGAGAAATATGGCCGGAAGGAATAAACAGCAAAATCTTGGCTAAGGTGATAACACAAGATTTTTTTTAAGAAATATCGAGAGGTAGGCAATGAATTCGTACTTTAAGGACCAGGATCCTGAAGAGACCCAGGATTGGATCGAATCGATTAAAGGCGTGATAGAACATGAAGGCGGCGAAAAAGCAGACTATCTCCTCTGCCGTCTGACTGACATTGCCAAGAATCTTGGCGTGTCTACTTCGCCCGGGCTGCTGACGCCTTACTGCAATACCATCCTCCCGAAACACGAAGATGTCATGCCGGGGGATTCCTTAGTCGCCAGAAATGTCGCGGCTTATGTGCGCTGGAACGCCATGGCCATGGTGGCAAAAGCTAATAAGGACGGCAAGGGATTGGGCGGCCATATCTCAACCTATGCTTCGGTAGCAGTCATGTACGAAGTTGGCTTTAACTGGTTTTTTCATGGCCCGGATACTGCCCATGGCGCCGATATGATCTACTTTCAGGGACACAGTTCACCCGGTGTGTATGCCCGTGCTTTTGTTGAAGGCAGACTGGATGAAGAACACCTGGGAAATTTCCGTCAGGAGGTTTCCGGCCATGGTCTCTCCTCCTACCCGCATCCCTGGTTGATGCCCGACTTCTGGCAGTTCCCTACCGTCTCTATGGGTCTTGGTCCGATGGCCGCGATCTATCAGGCCCGGTTCATGAGATATATGGACAGTCGCGATCTGAAAAAAGCGGGCGATAGAAAAGTATGGGTTTTTATGGGGGACGGCGAATCGGACGAACCGGAGTCACTGGGGGCAATTTCGCTGGCCGCCCGGGAAAATCTGGACAATCTGATCTTTGTGGTCAATTGCAATCTGCAGCGGCTTGACGGGCCGGTGCGGGGTAACGGCAAGATCATTCAGGAGCTGGAAGGCCGTTTCCGGGGGGCCGGCTGGCATGTCATTAAGCTGATCTGGGGCAGCGAGTGGGATGTTATTTTACAGCGCGATAAAGAAGGTCTGCTCCTTAAAAAGTTCGGCGCTATGGTCGATGGAGATTTCCAGACCATTCGGGCACGTGGCCCGAAATATCTGCGTGAAAAAGTGTTTGGCGACGATCCCCGGCTGATGGCCCTGGTTGAAGATTTCAGCGACAGCGAACTCTGGCAGGTGACCCGGGGCGGCCATGATCCCCGCAAGGTCTATGCCGCCTATTCAGCAGCCATGCAGTTTAAGGGAAAACCCACCGTTATCCTGGCCAAGACAATTAAAGGCTTTGGTATGGGCCAGGCAGGTGAATCGGTTATGGTCGCTCATAATGTCAAGAAGATGGATCTCGACTCTTTGAAAGCATTTCGCGACAAGTTTCATGTGCCTCTCAAAGACGAACAGTTGGCCGACCTCCCATTCATTCGGCCGCCGGTGGGCAGTCCGGAAGATGTGTTTCTGAAAGAACATCGGCAGGCGCTCGGGGGGCCGGTTCCTCACCGGGACATCGTCCACCATCCTTTTCCTGCGCTGCAACCGTCCATTTTCAACGCACTGCTCAAGTCGTCAAAAGAGCGGGAGCTATCGACGACCATGGCCTTTGTCCGGCTGCTTGGGGCACTGGTGAAGGATAAAGATGTCGGCAAACATATCGTTCCGATAATTCCCGATGAGGCCCGGACCTTCGGCATGGAGGGACTGTTTCGTCAGCTGGGCATCTATGCACCTACCGGACAGCTCTATGAGCCGCAGGATGCCGAGACGTTTTCCTGGTATAAAGAGGACCCGAAAGGGCAGATCCTGGAAGAAGGCATTACCGAGGCCGGGGCCATCTCGTCATGGCTGGCTGCGGCCACTGCTCATGCCAATTACGGGATACCGATGATCCCCTTTTATATCTACTATTCGATGTTCGGCTTTCAGCGGGTCGGCGATCAAATCTGGGCGGCAGGGGACAGCCGGGCCAGAGGTTTTCTCATGGGGGCTACCGCTGGACGGACTACATTGAACGGTGAAGGCCTGCAGCATCAAGATGGTCAGGGGCTGCTTTTCGCCTCGGCCTTTCCGTCATGTGTGGCCTATGATCCCACCTTTAGCTACGAGGTTGCGGTACTCATCCGGAAAGGAATTGAGCGCATGTTTCAAGACGGAGAGGATGTTTTTTATTATATTACGCTGTTAAACGAAAACTACTCGCAGCCGGAGATGCCGGAAGGAGTGGAAGAAGGTATCCATAAGGGCATGTACCTCTTGCAAAAAAATGACGGGCAGGGAATGAGAGTGCAGCTGATGGGATCCGGTTCTATCCTGCGCGAGGTTATTGCCGCAGCCGATCTGTTACAGGAAGATTTTGCGGTAGCAGCTGATGTCTGGTCAATTCTCGGCGTCAATCAGCTGCACCGGGAAGGCACACTCATCGAGGATTGGAACCGTCATCATCCGGAACAGCCCAAAAAGATAAGCTACGTTGAGGCCCAGCTGGATGGGCACGAAGGGCCGGTTGTCATCAGCACCGATTACGTGCAGGCTTACGCGGAGCAATTGCGTCGATTTATCCATCGACCGCTTACTATTCTTGGCACGGACGGCTATGGCAGAAGCGATTCACGCGAAGTGCTGCGCCGCTTTTTTAAGGTAGACAGGTATCATGTTGTTGTTGCCGCCCTCAGTAGCCTGGCCGATGAAGGAAAAATTCCTTACACTACGGTCAGTGACGCCTTGACAAAATATGGCATTAATCCGGAAGAGCCGCACGCACTTAACAAATAGGAGATCTAGATGGCCATCGAGAAAATTATTATTCCCGATTTTGGTGAAGTACAAAAAATTACCGTGGTCGAGGTATTTATTACCGCGGGCGATACAGTAGCAGAAGAGGCGTCTCTTATTGCTTTGGAAAGCGAGAAGGCGGTAATGGATATTCCTTCGCCATTTTCAGGGGTTATTACTGAAGTGCTGGTCAAGGAAGAGGACGTGGTCGGCAGTGGCGATGTCATCGCTCTTATTGACACAGGTGGTGAGGCGGCAGCGACATCGGATGAAGAGGGTAAAAAACAGACCGAACAGGCGGTGAAGAAGAATGCGGATAAGGAAAAAGAGGTTCCGGCAGTAGAACAGGCAGCTGACGAACAAGCAACTGAGACCACTGCAAAGGCGCCAGCCAAAGCCGATAAAAAACAAGAACCTGCTCCACCGGAAAAAGACCGGCAATTAGAGCAGGTGTTCCATGCGACGCCCTCGGTAAGGGCTCTGGCCAGAGAAAAGCAGATCGATCTGGCCAAGCTTATTGGTTCCGGACCGAATCAACGCATTCTAAGAGAAGATATCCTTGCGGCAGAACAGCAGCCTCAAGCAGCTCCTTCTTTCCAGGAGCCAGCCCTGGAAGATTTCACTAAATATGGCGAGATTGAAGAGATGGCGCTTGGACGCATCCAGAAGATTTCCGGGGTGCAGCTGCACAAGAGCTGGATTACCATTCCCCAT
Organism: uncultured Desulfopila sp.; assembly: GCA_965363495.1. Lineage (GTDB taxonomy): Bacteria > Desulfobacterota > Desulfobulbia > Desulfobulbales > Desulfocapsaceae > Desulforhopalus_A. Next base: position 5,844 of record CBDTUM010000115.1, on the reverse strand, counting down.
GTCACCCATTTCGATGAGGCTGATATTACCGAGCTGGAACGGTTCAGAAAAGAGTTGAATGGCGGTCTGCAGGAAGATGAACCAGCGTATAGCCCCCTGGTGTTTGTGATCAAGGTGGTTGCCGCGACACTGAGGAAATTTCCGCTTTTTAACTGTTCCCTGGTACCGGGTGGCGAGAAAGTGATCCTGAAAAAATACTACCATCTGGCCATCGCTGTCGATACGCCCAAAGGGCTGGTAGTTCCCGTCGTAAAGGATGCAGACCGGCGAGGTTTGAAGGAAATCGCTGCGGAATTAAAGAGACTGAGCACCAGCGCGAGAGCCGGTAAATTGACCATTCCGGATATTCAAGGGGCTACTTTCACTATCTCGAGCTTAGGTGGTATTGGCGGAACCGGTTTCACCCCTATTATCAACAGCCCGCAGGTGGCTATCCTCGGCCTGTCTCGGAGTTATATGAAGCCGGTCTGGGACGGGGAACAGTTCGTGCCGCGTCTCACCCTGCCATTTTCCGTCTCCTACGATCACAGGATCGTCGACGGAGCGGAAGCGGCAAGATTTTGCAAAGCATTGCGGATGAATATTGAAGACCTCAAACGAGCCTTATTATAACCCCGAGACATGGAAAAAAGTCGGGATAACTCCCTTCACGAAATTCTGTTCTGCTGTGTTCAACAGGCAATAAAAGAATTTCTAAGGTACTAAGGAGTAGTACATGAGCGAAACAAAAACATATGATGTGGTTGTTCTCGGTGGCGGGCCGGGCGGCTATACTGCTGCCTTTCGCGCAGCCGATCTCGGGCTTTCGGTCTGCCTGGTCGATAAACAGCAGCGACTGGGAGGCGTCTGCCTTAATGTGGGCTGCATCCCGTCAAAGACCTTGCTGCATGCGGCGACGGTTATTGAAGAGGCCGTAGAGATTGCCGAATTTGGGGTAGATTTTGCGCCGCCGAAAGTTGATATTGCCAGAGTTCTGGCTAAAAAAAATGCAGTGATCGAACAGCTCACCTCGGGCCTGGACGGTCTCTGCAAGGCTAGAAAAATAACCAGACTGATCGGCAGTGGCGTTTTTAAGGATACAACCACCCTGCTTGTTACCGGATCGGACGGAGAGCAGCAGGTGAAGTTTACCAACGCGATCATCGCCACCGGTTCCCATCCCTTTAAGCTGCCGAATATTCCGGACGATCCCCGTATCTGGGATTCTACCATCGCTCTTGAGCTGCAGGCGGTACCGAAGCGTTTTCTTATCATCGGCGGGGGCATTATCGGCCTGGAGATGGCCCAGATCTACAGTGCCTTCGGCTCGGAGATAACTATCGTCGAAATGCTTGACCAGATCATTCCTCCCGCCGACAAGGACCTGGTGCAGCCTTTATTTTTGAAGCTGAAAAAGCACTATAGCATCTTGACGAAGACAAAAGTTACCGCCATTACTCCTGCCAAGAGCGGCATCAAGGTCAGCCTGGAAGGAAAAGATGTCCCGGAAAATGCTGAGTTTGATGCGGTTCTGGTGGCAGTCGGCAGAAAACCGAACACCGCTGATATGGGCTTTGAGACGATCGGCCTTGCCATGAACGATCGGGGCTTTCTGCAGGTCAATGAGCGGCAGCAAACCAATGTGCCGCATTTTTACGGCATAGGGGACGTGGTGGGCGAACCAATGCTCGCCCACAAAGCCACTCATGAGGCCAAGGTTGCCGCCGAGGTCATCGCGGGTCATAAGTCGGCTTTTTCGCCGATGACTATCCCATCGGTTGCCTATACCAACCCGGAAGTTGCCTGGATGGGGCTCACTGAAAAAGAGGCCAAAATCCAAAAGATTGATTTTGACAAAGGGAAATTCCCCTGGGGAGCCAGTGGTCGGGCGCTCAGCGCCGGGGCTTCTTCCGGGGTGACAAAAGCACTGTTCGATAAAAAGACCGGGCGGATTATTGGTGCGGGTATCTGTGGCCAGAATGCCGGAGAGCTGATTCATGAAGCGGTACTGGCATTGGAAATGGGCGCTAATGCCGCAGACATCAGTCTGACGGTTCATGCCCATCCCACCCTTGCTGAAACCTTTGCCTTTGCCGCAGAAATTGTCGATGGCTCGATCACCGATGTTCTGCCTCCGAAAAAAAGATAAACATTGGTAAAAGCTTACAGCTCGGAGGTTATGCGAGATTACTAAGTTTTCCGGTGAGTGATTGCAACTTCTCTGTGTTTTTATGAAAGGGCCGCCTGCACTTGGCGGCCCTTTTGTGTTACTCTTTATTTATCATGAATCTGACTGACGAACAGCTGCATATTATTAACCATTCAGGCGGACATGCACGGGTCAGCGCCGTCGCAGGGTCTGGTAAGACCACCACCATGGTAGCCAGAATCGGCTGGCTATTACAGCAGGGCGCAAAGGCAGACGAGGTGATGGTCCTGATGTTCAATAAATCGGCCCGGGACTCTTTTGCCGAAAAGATGCATCAGCAGTTGTCCTCGGTATCCCGCCAACTGCCTGAGGTACGCACTTTCCACTCTCTCGGCCTTCGTCTGGTCAACAGTTTTGCCAGGCGGGGTGCCTTGCCACAGTACAGCCTGGTCACCGAGGAGTATGTCCAAGAAAAACTTGCCCGTCAGGTAGCAGGTGAGGTGTACCGTGCAGAGCGGGAAAATGAGGGCTGGCTGGCTGGCGAAGAGGTGGAAGAATTCCTTGCTTTTATCGACCGGGTAAAATCGACGGTCAGCGACGCTGCAGCGGTTTTTAACAAACTCGACCTTGCCGCACGTTATTCCTATTTTATCAGGGCCTACGAACTCTTTGAGAAGGTAAGAAAGGAGCGTAAAATTCGGTTCTATGCCGATCTTATTCATGAACCGCTTATGGCCATGCTGGCAGACGACGAACTTGTCGCCTGGGTGACTGACCGGGTGGAACATATTGTCGTTGACGAGTATCAGGACATCAACGAGGCCCAGCAGCAATTGTTAAAAATTCTCGCCGGGAAGCGGGCCAGGGTAATGGTGGTTGGCGATGTTGATCAATGCATCTATGAATGGCGCGGAGCACGGCCGGAATATATTATCAGCCGGTTTCAGCTCGATTTTCCGAAGCCGGAGAACTATCAGCTCTCCTACACTTTTCGCTATGGCCATCAACTGTCCCTTGCCGCCAACCATCTTATTGCCGGCAATAGAAAACGGGACCGGAAACTGTGTATCTCCCATGAAACCAATGGCAAGACCGTTATAACCTGCCTGGAAGAGCAGAAAAAACAGCCGGTTATCGGAGTGCTCTCCGAATGGCAAAGCGGGGGCCGCTCCCTGCGCGATGCCGTGGTGCTGGTCAGACTCTTTGCCCAGAGTGTTCCGGTAGAACTGGCCCTTCTGGAAGCGGGGATTCCGTATCGATTGGAGGGAAACGCACAGGTATTCGATTGTGCTGAGGTTCTTGCTCTGACCGGCTATTTAAAACTTGTTCTGGACACCCTGGCTGAAGGTAATCAGCCGGGCCGGGAAAAAATGCTCACCGCCATGCTGTCTCAGCCGCATTTGGGCATTAAACGAGAAGACATGATGTTGCTGGTTCAGAGTATCGCGGAAAATCCCCATGCCGCCGTGGCCTTGCTGCGCAACTGGGGCGGTTCGGATCTTCCGCCTTTTATACGTAAAAGATTTGAAGAAACGGCAAGTAACTGGCAATGGTTGGCCGGCAGTTCGGCTTCCGGTCGTGCCGATGTCTTATTGAAAAAAATTGTACAAAAGCTCAATCTCTATGAATTTTATCATAACTTTTCGGCAAGATCGGTAACCGCCGAGAACAGGGTGAAGACCTGCCAGGCCTTTATAGATTTTGCAGCCACCCAGAACCTGTCCGTTCGACAGCTGCTGGCCAAGATCGCCGAGTTTCAGGCCGCCGGAGACGCACCGGCTGAAGAGAGTTTGTTGATTACCTCGGTCCACCGCTCCAAAGGGTTAGAATGGCCGCTGGTCATTTTACCGGGCCTTGAAGAAGGTGCCTTTCCTTTTTATCGCGAACGTGAGAGCGGAGTGGATGATCTGGAGGATGAGCGCCGGCTTTTTTATGTGGCGCTCACCAGAGCCATCGAACAGGTCGTGTGCATTCATCCGATAGATGCAGAACTTAAACGCTGCATAGCAAAGTGCTGTGGCAAGGCTCCCGGAGCTATGGTGCGGGCCAGTCGTTTTCTGTACGAGGCCAATCCCGGTCTGTCGGTGTGTCTTGGCGAAATGCTGGCAGAAGAAGATAGTGATCGGACAATAAGCGCTGACGATACAACCATAGCCAGACAATATATCGAGTCACTAGGGGCAACGGTGCAACTCACTGAGGCCGCAAAACAAGAAAAAAACCTGGAAGCACCGTCCCCAAAAGTCCTCGAAATCCATGAACTCGGCGAAGGCTTGCGGGTGTGGCACCATGTTTTTGGTGCCGGCACAGTACTTGCCATTAAAGACAGAAAGCAGGGGAGGCTCACCGTTTTTTTTGACGACCATGGTGAAACGGTTCTCCTGGCTGCCTATGCTAAATTGAGGCTTTTCTCGTAGCGCTCGAAACAGGGGGAAACACAATCAACCTCTATAGGAAATGGTATTGTCCCTGAACATCCCCATAATTTTTTTGGTCCGGCTGCCGGGCCTTCCACCGCTCACCTGAATAGAGTCGACAGTCACGATGGGGACGATCTCCTTCACTGAAGATGTGAGAAAGGCTTCATCAAACAATCGAATCTCATCCTTGTGCAGCTGTCGTTCGACAATTGAAAATTGTTTTTCTGCCAGGGTAAGTATCACCTGACGGGTAATGCCGGGTAGCACCCGATCGCACGGCGGCGTGATCAGGGTGTCACCGATGAAAGCGAAAAAATTCGAAGTCGTTCCTTCCTGTATAAAGCCGTTTCTATCCACATAGAGTGCTTCAATGGCCTGTTGGTTTCGAGCCTCATTCTGGCAGAGGATTGCCGGGATATAGTTGATGCTTTTTGCCCCGGGCATAAAACGATCCACATGGCTGGTGATGATCTTTGCACCGTTCTTGTACCAGTCAGCAGGCATCTGTTTGGCGCCGGTGACCATGACCAAAAGCTTGGCAGAATCGCCCGGGGTAATCCCATCGCTGCTTAAACCACCGGTGAGCACTATGCGGATATTGCTCTCTTGATGGTTGTTACGGGCAAGGGTCGCCTGGACAATCTCGCTGATTTTTGATCTGGAATGGGGCATTTTAAGGCCAATCAGGCGGGCTGACCGTTCAAGCCGCTTGAGGTGGTCTTCGAGGTGGAAGGGGACTCCATTGTAGGTCCGCAAAAAATCAAAGACGCCAAAGCCGCGTATGACCGACAGGTCGTTGACCGATATGTGGGCCTGGTCGTCTGCAACAAATTCGCCATGCACATAGTAGATATCCATTTCAGCTCCCTAAAGATCTCTCTATTCTGCCTCACCCCGGTATACGAACAGCGAAGAAGCCGGGACTCTTTTCAGTACCCCTTTGAGGGGTGTAAGTACCTTGAGATAAATTGTTTTCTTGCAAACAAGAAAAAATCTGTAAGGTACTAAAAAGGTGGGTCAATGCCCTTTTCCCGGCAGTCCTGAATATGTTTTTCAACCGCCTGGCGGAAATTTTCTTCAAGCTCTGTAAAAGTTTGTCCGCTATAGGTACTTTCTTCATCGATGAACAGAATCTGGCCAAAGAGCGAATAATCGCTCGTGTCTACCTTGATTGTGCCATGATAGCCTTGGTGTATTATTGTTTTTTGTGCCAATTTTATTCTCCTGTTTTAAACTAAGCTTTTTAAAAAGCTGGGGGACTTTGTTTAGTACTCGCTTGACGGGTATAAGTTCCTT
>CBDTUM010000114.1:0-14415 GCA_965363495.1 uncultured Desulfopila sp. | reverse complement strand
TTGAAATCGTGGGCGATACCCCCGGCGAGCACGCCCAGGCTCTCCAATTTCTGGGCGTGGAGGAGTTGTTTTTCCAGGTTGAGACGCTCATCTTGCGCCTCTTTGAGCTTGGTGAGGACTTCCGTGTAGACGATAATCCCGCCCACAGAACCATCCGCTTCAAACCAGGGGCGGCATTCCCAGCGGGTCCACTCAACTGAACCGTCCAGCCGTTCATAGGGGTCATTGTCGGCACTGGAGACTTCACCGGCCAGTGCTTTCTGATGCACATCTCGCCACTTTTGCGGTAAATCCGGAAAAACATCATAGTGATGCTTGCCGATCAGGTCTTTTTCCTGTACCCCGTAATCTTGCAGATACCGTTGGCTTACGTAAATATATTTGAGGTCTTTGTCGTGGACGGCGATGGCGCTTCGGCTATGTTCAATGATGTATTGCAGAATCTCATGGGAATGAATCAACGCCTCCTCTGCCTGTTTTCGCTTGGTTATATCCATCCAGAAACCGATCAGCTCCGTGGGCCGGCCTGCAGCGTCGCGTAACACCTGAATTTCATCCTGCATCCATAGGTAACTGCCGTTCTGGTGGCGAAAACGGTATTCGTTCTCGCAGTGGTCCAACGTCGACAGATTTTTCAGCTTGGCGAATACCTGTTCCCGGTCGTCCTGGTGGATATGGTCAGCCCAGAAGGCTGAATTCGTCAAAAATTCGCTCGCCTGATACCCGGTAATCGATTGCACGTTTCCGGAGACAAATGTCGCACCGAAATCGCCTTGGGTACGGCAGGTGTAAATCACCGCCGGTGTGCTCCTTAAGAGGAAAGAAAGCCGTCTCTCCTTTTGTTGCAGCGCTTCTTCCGCCTCAAGCAAACGTTTATTTTGTAAGCCCTGCTCCGCCACCATCTGGGCAAGCATTCTAATAAAGTTCAGATTTTTATGAAGCATTTCCTCGGAAAATATCGGCACTCTCCGCATCGCTGCCAGGTATTCACTCTCGACAAATCCGTATCGGCGAGCCTGCCGGATAAAAAAAGCTTCGTCCGGGGGTTCGAGGAAGAGCTGGCCGGTGAAGACATTGCCGAGATGTTTACCATCGATGACGATCGGCACTGCCGAGTCCACCAGTCCCATCGGACAGCGGAAGACAACATGCTCGATCTTTTCACCAAGTTTGGCTTCGATATGTCGATCACTGGCAATACATTTTTTTTCCGATTCAGGATGGGCACGGTGAAATTTGGTGCAGATATCCTGCCACGATGTAGCGATAAGGATATTTCCTTCAGTGTCAATAATAGCAGAAGGCATGCTGTGAATTTCGTCCAGTGAATTCAGCAATTCCTGTATTCGGGGGATTTCCAGCAGTTGTTTAAGTGTGTAGTTCATGGGTGTTTACTTTGTTTTATCCGGTAAAAGCGTATTTCACCTATAAAGTTATCTCTTAGATAGAGACAACGCCGATTTATTTTGCCTGTTCCTTGTGAGCGAATTGAGAGTCTTGAGATATGCTCTATACTTTTCTACTGTAAGTGATAAATCTGTCATCAGTTACACCTGACACCGGCTGAATACTCTTTTCCCTACCGCCATTTTTGTATTTTTACTGAGCACCAATCTATTCGAACATGAGCGAGAAGAAAAACGTATCATACAAAATTTATCTAGCTCTTCCTACCTGGTTTTTCCGTAAATTCCCCGTAAACCACCTCTTATTGTCGTCCTCGAAAAGACTCCAGGCCAGAAATGGGGATCGAGTTAGTGCGGCCATTGATCGTGAAATCGATCGATCCTGCCGTGCCGGTATCGCTGAACCGGCCGATCCCTTGACACAGAATATAATACAAGTTTTAAGCTGAGATAAGAGTGGAATCAAGGTTGGAAAGGAGTCCCGTGGCGTGGCCCGTTATAGGCAGGGCCAGGCCGAACGGCAAGCAAGTATTGCTATTAACCACAATAAAAGCTCTTTGTTTTCACGACAGGGCTATACCCTTATGTTTCCTGCAAATTTCTGTAATCTGGCTCAAGCGAGAAGATGATAATTTGACATAGAAATTTCTTTAACATAAACTCAAATGGAGCAAAATCTCCCGGAATTCCAATGTATGTCTGGGAGAGATATTGGTGACATTTTCTAACAAGTGCATTGTTCACCGTCCGCAACCTATCAAGGAAACAACACATGTCACTATCGCGCAAGGTAACCATTATTGTGGTCTTGGCCTTTCTTCTCTCAGGCCTGTTCAGTTTTTGCATTCAGCAGATTTTTATCATGCCGAGTTTCATAACCTTGGAAAAAGAGAACGCCGGCAGAAATGCTGAACGTGTAGTGGGGGCCATTGACCGTGAACTGGACCTGATCGCCCCTTCTGTGTCAGACTGGTCCATTTGGACGGATACTTACAATTATGTCAAGGGGCTTAATCCCGGCTATGTAGAGGCAAATCTGGATGAAGGGGCTACTCTTCAGGGCATGGGTATGAATTACCTGGGATTTTACGACATTGACGGTAAATCGGTCTGGACTCAGGCCATTGACCTGGAAAGCACAGAGTTGCTGGATCTCGGAGAACTTACAGCAGCAAACCTGCCTGGTAACCATTTACTCCTACGACATAAGGATTTTGATAGCAAAATACAAGGAATTATCCCCACTAACATTGCTCCCCTTCTGGTCGTGACCATGCCTATACTGAACAATGATAAAAAGGGGCCCATAGCTGGTACCCTGATGATGGGACGCTTTCTTGATAACACAGCCATCGCACAGATTGCAGACCTCACTAAACTCTCGATAGCAGTTAAAACAGTCAGCCAACAAAACAACCCTTCAAACCAAATCGGAAGCGGTAACGCCAATCATGGCTTGGTGCACACTGAATACAACATGATCGAGACTCCTGAGAAATGGCAGGTCCAGACTACGATAGCAGACGTCTTTAACAATCCAATACTGGCTCTCCAGATTGATACCCCGCGTAACATCTCCACTCAGGGAGCAAAGGCGGTCAAGCAGTCACTCTGGGTACTTGGAGCAACAGGGATGCTGGTGATGCTGATACTCTGGAAACTACTGCAGCAGGCAATCCTGATACCCGTGGCGAAGCTTACCGACCATGCACTACGGATCGGGAAAAACGATACTCTTCAGGCACGACTTAATCTACAGCGCAATGACGAGGTTGGTATCCTGGCCCGCACCTTCGATCAAATGGTAGATCGTCTCGCGGAAACGCGACGCCGTCTCATAGACCAGTCCTACCACTCCGGTGTTGCTGAAATGGCCAGTGGTGTGCTGCACAACATCGGCAATGCGATAACCCCCCTGAACATCAGATTATCCACCCTGCAGCAGGAACTGAAAACCGCCCCCCTGGTTGAAATGGATATGGCTGCGGCTGAATTGGCCGACCCCGCCACCTCACCGGATCGTCGTGCCGACCTCATGGATTTTGTGGTGCTGGCCGGAGCCGAAATGGCAGGGCTGATCAAAGACAGTCAGGAAAAATTGGCAACGGCCATCCTGCAACTGGGGCAAGTACAGGAAATTCTTATGGACCAGCAACGGTTCAGCCGCTCGGCAAGAGTCATTGAACCCATCGATATGGCGGCAGTCATTCAAGAGGTGGAGGCCGGTTTAAGTCGGGAGGTGAGAGACGCAATGCACATAGAAATCACTTCCTCTGTAACCGAAATCGGCGCGGTCGCCGGTTCTCGTGCCGCCCTGCAACAGGTCGTGGCCAACCTGCTGATCAATGCCGCTGAATCCATTCAGTCGGCCGACATCGTGCCTGGCTGTGTGAGGGTAACGGCAGCTTATGAAGAGCTGCAGGGACAAGCAATGGTCGGTTTTCGTTTTACCGATAATGGTTCCGGGATCGATCCTGACCATTATGGGCGACTTTTTGAACGGGGTTTTTCGACCAAAAAGAGAGAAGGATCCGGTTTCGGTCTCCATTGGAGTGCCAACACGGTGCAGACTCTTGGTGGCAGGATATCAGCCGAGAGCGAAGGGATAGGCAGAGGTACGTGTATGCATCTGCTGCTTCCTCCAGCAGAAAATTTAGTACAAAAAAACATTGGTACAGCTGAGGAGCAGTATGAATTGCCCAACTAGTCAACCAATTCGGATTTTGGTGGCCGATGATGAGCCGACCATTCTTGATGCCTATCGTCTGGTACTGGAAGCCGGCAAACGAGAGACTAACACTAAAGTAAACGATTTGAAATCGAAGTTGTTCGGCCGTGAGCCGGTGCAACCTGCGCTGTCAGATGAACCAGATTTCGAGGTAGTCTACACCAGCGGAGCAGAGGCCGCAGTGCAGGCAGTACGGGAGAGTCGTAGTCTTGATAAACGGTTCTCCGTCGCCTTTCTCGATATGCGTATGCCACCGGGACCAGATGGAGCCTGGGCTGCCGCCAAAATCAGGGAACTCGATGACCGGACTGATATCGTTATTTCCACCGCTTATTCGGACATGGACCCCAGAGAGCTGTCGCAGCGCGTGCCACCGGTTGGCAAGATGTTTTATGTGCAGAAACCATTCCACCCGCATGAAGTACGCCAGCTTGCCGTTGCTCTCGGGCAAAAGTGGTGCGCTGAGAACAAGATTCTTCGATTGGCCTACTATGACAATTTAACGGAACTGCCCAATCGTGCTTATTTCATGACTCGTATTGAGCATGCGATTGATTTTGCCAAGAAGAACGAGCGATCAATGGCGGTCTTGTTTCTTGATCTTGACAATTTTAAACGTATAAACGATACGCTGGGGCACAACGTCGGAGACGAGCTGTTACGCACCGTTGCCCGGCGGATAGGACATAGTCTGCGGAGCAGTGACGCCCTGTCCAGACCACTGCCTGTGGAAGAAGATGAAAAAAGACATCTCGCCAGGCTCGGCGGTGACGAATTCACGGTACTGCTGGCTGACCTGCAGGAGCCCGAAGATGCCTTGATCGTGGCACACCGAATCCGGGAAGAGTTATCGAACCCCATGCAGCTGGACACCCATAAGCTTACTGTCAGCTCCAGCATCGGCATAAGCCTGTTTCCACGTGATGGCCAGGATGTGGCGACACTCTTGAAGAGTGCGGATATGGCCATGTATTTTGCCAAGCGCAAGGGCCGCAATAACGTGCAGTTTTTTGAAAACTCCATGAACGAAAAGGCACTCCTGCGCATGAACCTTGAAAATGAACTGCGCTATGCCATCGAGCGTAACGAGATGTCACTGCATTACCAACCGCAGGTAGACCTGGTAACCGGTCATGTAACCGGCCTTGAGGCATTGCTCAGATGGCAAAACTTTACCCTCGGCAATGTGCCGCCTCTGGATTTTATCCATATCGCAGAGGACAGTGGCCTGATCATTCCAATAGGTGAATGGGTGTTGCGAACCGCCTGTCGGCAGGCCAAGTCCTGGCACAATGCCGGTGTAGAATTTCAACGCATCGCGGTGAACGTCTCGGTGCGGCAGTTCACGCAGGCAGAATTTCCCGATACTGTATCGCGGGTGCTCCAGGAGACACATCTTGATCCATCACAACTGGAGCTTGAAATCACCGAATCAATTTTAATGAACAACGCGGATCTCGCCCTCGAGACGCTCCAAAAGTTAAAAGCCATCGGGGTGCACCTTGCCATTGACGATTTTGGTATCGGCTACTCAAGTCTCAGTTATCTAAAACAATTTCCTATAGACCGGCTAAAAATAGATAGATCGTTTATTAACGCCATTACCACAGACCCCGATGATCAGGCAATAGCCGGTGCCGTTATCGCCATGGCTGAGAACATGAAACTTCAAGTCACCGCCGAAGGTGTTGAAACCATAGGGCAAATGCAGTTTCTCAGGCAGGGTAAATGCAATGAAGCACAAGGGTTCCATATCAGTTATCCGATGACGGCAGATGACACAGAACGTTTCCTGCACACGCTGAAACACCAATCTAGTTGAAACAAGAGAGCATGCAAAACCGCCGGGTGTAACCTGGTATAACCTGCTGTCAGATCAGTTCACCGGCCTGAACAGCATTACAGTGCCAGGCACGCTCCGTGATAGTCTGATCCTGCTTGCCGTAGTGCTTGAACAGCAGATTTTGATTGAAGAGGCTTCTACGCAACCTTTATAAATTCCAAACCTTCTTTTTTATAACCGGCCTGGAACTCGGGCAGTGCCGATACCTGGTCAACAACTCTCTCCACATTCTTGCCAAGGGTAATTTTGATGCCCTGAAAACTTTTTCCCCAACTCGAGTAGATGGTTGCCAGATAGTCAACAATAGTCGGTTGATCGCCGGAGATGAATTGCTTCTGCTCCAGTTCCTTATCGAGAATTGCCCATAAACTGGATGTATAGACTGCGAATTGTTTCAACACGCTGATCTTCTCATTTTCGTCCATTTGTGTTTTTTTCTGAATCGCAAACATTCGGCCATAAGCGGGATGTAGCGTTGCATAATCAAACATTAACCACCGCAGAAACTCTGCTTTTTTTGACAAGTCGGCGGGCAACATTGGTGCATTGTGCTTTTCAAGCAGGTAAAGCACAATTGCAGCACCTTCCGTAATGATCTGTCCATCAGGTAATTTTAAGGCCGGTACCTGGTTGGTCGGCACGATATCAGAATAATTTGCTACGTCTTCACGTTTAACTGGCGTGTATTCAAGTTGCAGCTTCTCAAGCAGGACAGTGATACCTGAAGAGCAAGAGCCGGGAATAGTATAAAGTGTGTACATGATGTCTCCGCTTATGCATTATTGCTACCTGGAGGGTCCAGGAACCGTTGGGAATTTAATATAACTAAGAGCGTTTTTTCATCAAGGCCGCCGACCATGTCCACCCTATTTGTTCCGATAGCAACCTCAACACCCCATCCCTTCATCTCTTTGACATTAGTAACCTTCTCATCTCCTTTCCAGGTATATCTCACGAAACCTTCACTGACGTTTTTAAAAGCAGGAACCATGTCGTAAAGATTCGAGCTCGAATCAAGCGTTGGATGAATAAGGAATTCTCCGGTTTCTGCACAAATAAAGGAATAACCGCCCGAAATAATGGTATTGGCTAATATTTCGTTTACCTGAGAATTGAGCATGCGTTGCCCGACATATATTGCGCCAACAATTGTATTAGCCACATTCCGAATGGGAGCATAGGTGGTGAGAGACCAGTCATTGACGACGAAGGCCTTGCCATTGTAGGTTTCACCTTGCAATATACTTTTTGGACATCCCCTGTTCCCCTTGCAATTATTGCTATTGATGAACATCCAGCACGCTATTTCCTTTCACAATGTAAAGTATATGGCCAGAGGGAAAAAAAGTATTAGTAGAAAAACACAAAAGTTCAATTTAATTGATATAACGCTCATTAGAAGTGGCTCACAACGCGATCTAATTTATAGACGAACCGTTTATCCGCTGATTAACAGGATGATGCGTTTCCGTCAGGCGGATGAAGCAATGATTTTACAGAAGGTGGAAGGAGTTCATACGTTTCTCCACAAACCTTCAGGAATTCCACTAAAAACCGTAATCTCAAAATCTCCTGAGCCTGAACCTATTACGTGAAAAAACACAGGTGTCCAACTGTGGCATGATGATTATTATGTGGCGGAGTGCAGAAAATTGGAATTCAGATTTTTTTTTCCGGGAGAACTTTACCCTCGGAGAGAAGCAAGCGTAGTGAGACTTCATTAGCAACGAGAATAATGTGATAAAATTTGCCCAGTACCTCGGTTGAGAACGGATAGCGCAGACTTCGAAAGATCTCATTTCTCTAAAAAGACTCGCCAAACGACTAATATTGTATAATTTTACAATTCAATCAAACATACAAACAGGCAACAATCTAAAATAAATAGACACACAGGAGAATGATATGTTGGAAGAAGAGCTGTATGATGTAATAATTTTGGGTGGAGGTCCTGCGGGTCTCACGGCAGGAATCTACGCCAAGCGAGCGGCATTAAAGACAGTTTTGATCGAAAAAGGTGTTCCGGGTGGACAGGTATCAATTACCAAAGATGTAGAAAACTACCCTGGTTTTATAGAGATAGGCGGGTTTGAGCTCTGTGACAAATTTCTTCAGCACGCCAAACATTATGATCTTGAAATTGTCGACAAAGAAGCTGTTTTGACTGAACCTGGAATAGAACACCATGCAGTTCGTCTGGCCGATGGAACCACCTTGCGAGCCCATGTTATTATCCTTGCAGCCGGGGGAACGGCACAAAAACTCAAAATCCCCGGAGAGGAAGAAAACTTTGGCAAAGGCGTTTCCTATTGTGCAACCTGCGATGGTTTCTTTTTTCGCGACCAGATTGTTGCTGTTATCGGTGGCGGTGATACGGCTCTGGAAGATGCCCTGTACCTTGCCAAAATAACCAGCAAGGTCTATCTCATTCATCGCCGGGACGCTTTTCGGGGCAGCCGAATTCTGCAGCAACGCGTTTTCGCTGAACCACGAATTGAGATTCTTTATAACACGGTAGCCACCGAGATCCTCTCCAACGATAAAGGCGTCCGAGGCCTCTCCTTAAAGGATACACAAACCGGTAAAGAGCGTGAAATTGACACCGACGGGGTTTTCATTTTCGTAGGTTTTAAACCAAACAACCAGATTGTTCCCGCAGGAATTAAACTCAATACAACTGGTTATGTTATTACCGATGAAAAATGCGAGACAACCATTCCAGGCATATTCGCCGTCGGAGACCTGCGGCAAAAGTACGCCAACCAGATAGTTCTTGCTGCAGCGGATGGCTGTACCGCTGCTTTAGCAGCAGCCCACTATATCGAAACCCATGAAAAGTGACCAACATGATTTGATACGTTCGGATATGCAGGTAATATTCTCCTTTTAAGATATCCATTTCAATCGTCACGCCTCAAGAGGACGGGGGCACAGCCCCCTCCCCTTCGAAGTGCCTGTATTATCAGGTCTCAGTATCATTCCATCGGCATTATTTCCAGTAGCCATTTATTTAGCGTCCCTACGTCTGCCCGTGCAACATCAGTAACGCGTAAGGTCCAGGTACCCTGTATTGGTTGGCTGGCCAGCGCAGAAAGCGGCGAGAGTGGCGCGAGAGAGTCGTAGATAGCGACAAGATTGTCCTGATTGCCGCCAAGCTGACTGTGGAGAATGATGCGACGACCAGCAGGCGAAATAAGTTCGATACGCAGGTCACCGATATAGGTGTGGGTAATATCGATGCTCACCTTCATTTGACCAACACTGCCAGGCTGGTTGAGGGTGATATTGCTGCTTACTCCAGCGGAGGTGTTGTCCGGAATAGAGATATTTGGCGCTGCTTCGCCTTGCAAGATTTGGGCACCGCCTTCGACGATGACCTCGAGCAGCCAACCATTAAGTTTACCGACATCCTGTCCCGCAACATCCTGTACTCTCAGTATCCAGTCACCCTGCACGCTCAGCCCGATGAAACCCGCTAACGCGTCCAGCAACATCGAATCGTAACTCGTCACAAGATTGTCGGTCCCTGCGCCGGTTCGATTGTGCAGGATTGCTTTTTGCCCTCCGGGGCCGGTGAGCCCCACGACCAAATCGCCGATATAGGTGTGCGTGATGTCGAGGCTCAGTTTAAGTTGTTTCACCACCCCGGTCTCACCAATGCTGATTGTGCTGCTGACTCCGGCGGGATTGTTGTCCGGGATCGCAACCATCGTTGTGTTCTCAACACGAATGGACGGCTCCGGCGCCACTTCTCCGACGTGAAATTTAAGCCTTTCACCGGGCATGGTAACGCTCGAAATGACCAATCCGGAATCAGAGCCGTTCCACAGACGTGAAGACGGTGTGGTGGCGTGGGAAACGGCAACGCCATTCACTCCGGCGAAGAGGTCATTGCCATCACCCTGATTGACATTATGTTCAAGATCAGTGTGTCCATCCGCCTGAAGAAGTGCACACTGGTAATGGCGTTGGCCGGTGCCTTGCTGGAATTCGTTCGAGCCCATTATATCGCAGTGATAAAGAGCCAGCCCGCTGGAAGACAGATGCTGGTCAAGACCCAGCTTGGAGCGATTCTCTGCAATGAAGTATTCGTTTGGTGCAGAGGTCTTGAATTTCAACACACTCTTGTAGTCGCCATGTACTGTTTCCACCTCTGCTGCGGCATTGAGTAAAATTTCCGTGTCACACCACCCGACGAGGTCGCGCAGATAGGCACAAACAGGCGAAGGGGTGCGGCCGAAATTGAGGTGATTACCCGAACCCATGAGGCAGTAGCTGCCGATGCCGGCGCTCTTCACCCCATCGCCTTCTCGATTCACGGCGCCGTAATCGTACATGTCCGGGAATCGGCAAAGCAGATGGCCATTCTCATGGCAAAAAGTACCGATGCTCAAATCTGAGGCACTGCGGCCTGCACTGGTCAGAAGATAGAGGTTTGTCGAAATGTTCCCATAGCGCAAATCTATATTGAAATTATGCGGCCAAAGCTCACCGTCGTATTGCGTCTGTCCGGCGTAAAGAATATTCAGCGCATCGAGGACGCCTTCACCACGGGAATCGTAGCGACTGAGGTCCGTGCCGGCGGCAACCGCGAGATTGAGCGCTTCCTTTACCAGGAGATGGGTTATGTAATAGTTGCGGTTCTGGCTCAGCCGGAAGGGGCCGACAACGTCGTTGGTGTAGTCGAGCTTTCCTGACGAAACGATTCGAAAGTATTCACGCGCCGAACAAAAGTTGCCGTTGCGGACATAATTTTCACCGTTGAGCAGGTCATGTAAATCGGCTTGGGTGACAGTCGTCTGCACATCCTGGAATTCGACCAGAATCGTTAATCCACGCACGGCGCCACTGCTCAGCCGCCGTCCTTCGAGCAAGCCCTGATTGGGGCCGAACGTGCGTGCGGCTTCGTTGGCAACGCGCAACATCGGTCGCCCACGCTGCCACCTTTTCTCAAATCGGCGGTTACGCACGGAAAGTGACTCCCGTAAATGCCGCAGGGTGTCGGGAGGAGGCGGTCCGCTGGCAGGCTCGCCGGTGGAGACCAGTGCTCCGTTGACAAGAGCCGCATAACAAAAGTAGCCGCGATCGCTGTCACTCACTACTGTGTAGCCATCAATTGTCTCATAGCTCACATAGAATTCGTCACCGGTGACTCGTAATTGTATTTCCCGGTCATTTGCTTGTCCGAAGGTCAGTATTTCACCAAATATAGCACTCATAGTTGTATCTCCTTTTCGACTTGCCTGATACGTTGCTCCCTGGTTTTTTGATATCCTCAATCAAAATTGAAGATATTAACGAGGTAATTTCAACTTCCTGGCCTAGAGATTAACCTGATATCATGCAATATTGATTGGGTAACAAAAACACAAAAATTCCACATTGTACAAATTGTTGTCCACCCAGGGTATCCTGTTATTAGAAAACGTTTTGCAAAACTTCACCGTCCATCCCTGTCGACTTTTCTGTGCCCTGGTATACGAGACGCCGTCAACCTTCAAGCCATTCGCATCGAGCAGAGAGATGATTCTACCCTTATTGGAAGGTTGCGCTCCCTTACTGGACAGAGTATTTGCCGTGGTTGCTCCAGGCGTCAGCAGCAGGTCCATGATGGGTTCTTTTTTTGAATGTATAGACAAGAGCCCAACCATTCAAATCCACCAGGTTGGGGGAAATATTCAGCAAGGCAACGACTTCTTTGCCGACATCATCAGGCAAATGATTCGCCAGAGCGGCAACAATTCTGACAGTTCATACAGAAGCCGGGACCGGTTCGTCGAGAAGAGGAACGAACGTTCGATATAAGGAAATCGTTGATATGGCAACTTTTGCCAACGCTTTTTGGGAGGATACAAATACTATAGTAACTCGGTTTGTTCCAAGCAAGTCACTGACTCTGTCTGTTGCAGAGCAACGGCAATAGAGTATCGTTCGTAGCCATAACCAAGGAGGATACGATGCCAGGCTGTTGCCATTACAAGGTACAGTCTAAAACTGTATTTTACGCAAAACCTCATCAACGGATTTGGTCTGAATACCTTGTTTTTCCATGATTTCTTTTACATGTTCCTTAAACTGCAAACGCTTGACCTCCGGCATACTGTTACTCAGACCCTGTTCGATGTAACAATTTATAATAGCCCGATAGTCAGTCCCGTCCAGGGCGGCCGCTTCCTGCAATTTCTCAACGAGCACAACAGGCATTTCCAACGTTACGCTGGTAGTGGGTTGACCAGCATATTCTGCAGGCATTTGACATAATGTTTCTTTCATAATGAGTCCCCTTTTCAGTTTCATGAACATGAAAAGATGCACATTCATCCAATATGTCCATTGTTATATACATATACATTCACCATTTATAGAACAAGGTAAAGAATCGGAAATGCTTACGGTCGGGCAGTACCCATTAAATGGCCTTTGTATCACTTTGGTCCATGATTGCCAGGTTATCATTGTTTTCGTGCAGATCTCTCCCGGCATCTAATTTCACAGGTAGCCTCTTTCAGAATCCATTGTTCCCGTCGCTTGCTTGAACAAGATCTAGATGTCGTATAAAGAGCTGAAACGAGCTCCTCCGAGGTGCCTGGTATATACTATCAGGTCTTGCCAAACAACAACTTGCCACATTTTTTGAATGCTCTTGAAACGCCGCCAGGTCCAAGTTTGATCCCACCAAAGTATCTCACAACAATTATTGCGTGGGACTCAAGCCCTTCATGCTGTAAAAGTCCAAGTAATGTCTTTCCCGGATACCCAACCTCCCCATCATTTTTGAACTTCTCCTCCATTCCCAAAACCATAGCAGCACAAACATGACTTGCTTTTTTGTGCTCTTCTGAAATTGATTGTACTATTTTTTCATATTCTTCTGCAGATTCAACAAAAAATAAATAGCCAAAAAACTTTGATTTTTTTTCTACCAATTTAGAATTTTCAAGTTGCATAGTATTGTTTTTGTTAAAAAGAAACCGAGGACAGGTTGTACATTCGTGAAAAAAAGAGCCCTGTTGACTTTAAACGACTGACCCACAAGGGATATCTTTGATCCCTGCTGTCGACGGAATATAAACGGAGAAAACCGAACAACGACAGTTTTGAATGACTGAATTTGCCAGGGAGCCGGCAAAAAAACGCCGGATGCCGAACTTCCTCGCTTCCTTAATTATAATCAGGTCGTAGTTTCCGGACTCCCGCAGGATCCGCTCTAATCGCGACTCGATGGCAACCACCATCTGTGCGGTATCAAGATCAAGCAGGTTGCTCTGCCGCCACTGCTGCAACTGTCTGTCGGCTTCCCACAATTCCTGTCGGGTATTCTCCGCATCCATGAGATACATAAAAGTTAACTGCGGGTTACCTGCCGTTGCCATGGCTTCCAATACCGGCAACATCTCAGCTAAATCTTCTAGATAAAGAAAGGGTACCAGGATACGATCAAAAGAAAATGTGCCGACAAATCGAATCGCCACCACCGGACAGGACACACTATCGGTCAGGGTTGTGAAGACTTTCTTCATTGCCAGCGGCTTAGGGCCGACGGGATAACCAAGCACCAGAAGCTCGGGTTGATTCTTATGCACCGCTTCAAGCAGGCCTTGTTCCGGACTACCATAAATAACTTCCTGCTGTAAGGGATATCCCAGACTCTCGACCTCACCTTTCTCGGCACAGAACAGCTTATCAATTTCCAATTCACTCAGGATGCCTTGCTGCTCAGGTGCCAGCACCCGGACGGATTTTGGCTGGGCATGGTAATGGTGAGCAAACATGGTTGACACGCGTGCCAAACCGTTTACGGCGGTACAATTTTCTGCACCAAAAAGGACCACCCCTCGGGTATCTTCCGCCGGATGCAGTGGCATACCTTTTCTCGGAGCAAGAACGAAACCATCTTGCGACCGTACCAGGAGATTTCTTAAAAAAGATGGTCCGGATGGCTGGTAATGCTTTTTGGTAAGTTGAGTCTCGCCCACCTGCTGCAGAGAGAAGCGTACCAGGGACGGGCCGATCAGCTCGGAAACCATCACCCCGGCAAACACCACTGGGGTAACGATACCGGTCCAGCCACTGAGTTGCGGATCAACGGCGATGATGAATACCAGGCCAATGGCAACCCCGGCCTGGGGAATCAGGGCAAGGCCCATATAGTTGCGCACTCCGGCCGTTGCCCCGGACAAGGTCGCCCCCAGAAAAGAGCCAAAGTATTTTCCAGCAAAACGAGCTATGAAATAGGCGACACCAACCCATTCTGCCAGCCAGAGGGCTGCCAAATCAAGATGCACACCAGCCAGGGTAAAAAACAGCACATATATAGGTGGTTCAAAGTTATTGAGGGCCCGGAACAGGCGGACATCCCTTTTCGCCCGGTTGATAATGACAAAACCAGCCATCATCCCGGCAAGGAGCGGTGAAAGATGCAGCTCCCTGGTTATTTC
>CBDTUM010000113.1:0-14508 GCA_965363495.1 uncultured Desulfopila sp. | reverse complement strand
TCTGATCAATCTGGTTTTTGGTGTGGTCTCTGTATCACTTTTCCTGCAAGGTCTTACAATGGGTCCGTTAATGAAACGGTTGGGATTAACGCATGGGAAAACCGAGACGAATCGAGAGTATGAAATTGCCAGGGGGCGCTCGCTATCCTATCGCCAGGTCATAAATGAGACAAAAAAACTGCTTGATCGCGGGGTACCTTACGATAGCAGCTACAGGCAAGTCCTTAAGTATTATAATGATGCCAGGGAAAAAGTTCAGGCGGACATTATTAAATATGGAACAGCGCAGGCGTCACCCGATCGTTTACTTGAGACGGTGAAGTCTCTGGCGCTTATTGAGCGTGAGTCCTTATCCCATGCCTTGTCGAAAGAGACGATTTCCGCTGCCACCTGCGCCGAGTTGATGGATAACATCAACATAAGGATCGATGAGCTTGAGACCGCCGCTGAGGAGAGCGAAGAGGCGATGCTGGAAGTTTTTGTGAGGTTATATGGTAATCTATCTGAGTCGCAAGAGTAGTCAGCTATTTCAACAGCTAGAGACATTATAGAAGCTAATGGGCGGGTGAAGTGCAATCAGCCACTAATGCAGTTTAGGGGGATCTAATACGCTCTGAACCCTTTGTAAAATAACGAGTTATACTTACGGTATTTATCCAGCAGCGCTATAAAGGGCACAGGCTTTTTTATAAGGAAAAAGGTGCTTAGTATCGTCAAATCTATATTTACTTAATGTAAACATATTGTCATTAGTGACAAGGATTTCCTGCTCACGATATATTCAAAGAGGAAGTTAAGGCACACAAAAAAAGGACTCCCTGTTGAGCTAGAATTGCTCAACAAATCCACTGATGGATTCAGCGTTTTTTGAAAGTATCAATAATATATTCGTTAAGGTCAGCTGATAAAATATTCATGTTTTTTAGGGCAGAGAGGGGGATTTCTGCCCTGGCAGCATTTTTATGCCCACCAGCGGACCCGATTTTGTTGAAGAGTTGCTTTGCGACCTGTCCCGCATTGAGACGAAAGCCGGCGTATCTGATAATTATAATTAATTTCTGACCATGAATACCCGATGCAAGGCACCATGAAGCTTCAGCCATTTTAATGAAAAAATCAGCCATAATTACTAAGGTATCTGCATTACTAACTTCTCCCATATGAATGAAGGCAGTATCTCTAATAAGTTGCAGGGCGTCAAATGCCAGCCGAAAAGAAGCAATGTTTTTTTTGTTAAGTTCTGAGGATTCAATTTTTTTAATGATATTAAGATTTACATACTGATAAAGATACCGGAAAGCCTTAATGTCGGCAGATGACGAGGTACGAGCGAAATTATTGGTGTCCGTTTTAATTCCATAAAAGAGGGCTGTCGCAAGACTGGTTGAAGGGGTTATTTCTGCAGCACGCAGGTATTCAGTCATTATAGAAGAAGCCGCACCATAGCTATCTCTAATATCTTTGAAAGGGATATCAGGATAAGGGAGGGGTGGGTGGTGATCAATGAGCATATGAAAATGTATATTACACAGATATTTATGGTGGTGTGGCTGCGCATCAACCGTCGCCCACTTTGTTATTTTCGTTGTGTCAATCTGTTTGATATATGGAAGAGTGATTTTTAATGATTTAATCATCGCCAGATTATCTGATCGTTTGATCGCATTGACTCTGCAAATAACTATTTTTTTAACTTTCCTCCAAAAAAGTCTTTTTAAAGTGAGGGCGGAGGCGATGGCGTCAGGATCTGCAACGATTACTATGCCCAGGATATCATCCTGTGAAACCATATCAACCAGGCTGTGATACTGGGATTTCTGTGTGATTGGCACAACATGTTCGCTCATAAAATTCCCACCCTAATGTATATCAGATTTTATTAACTCAGAAGTCTTGATGATGTCACGATTCAGTGTTGTCGAGTCGTATGTTTTTATTAAACAATTTAAAATATTCAATTACCTGAAGCACCAACTGCGGCCCAGATACTTCCATTCTCATTATACCAAGCTGCCCTTGAATTTTGGTAACCGTTCAGCGGAAAGCACAGTAGGCCTGTATAAACTCAGGACTGTAATACCCCTTAAGGGGATACTGAAAAAAGTTAGGGTTTTCTTCCCGTTATAAAGGGTTAGACGAATCATTATTGGTGACACTACTAATCATTTTCTGAGGGTCCTGCCATAAAGTAACAGTGCTTTCATCAAGGCAGACAGGGCGATATTGACTTATTGATATATTCCAAGATGGCTATTTTTGCCCATCCCCCGATATGGTCAAATCTGTTTTTACTGAGCAATCGTTCTGGTACCTTGTCAGGAAAAACCTGTACCTCGGACCAGCTAGATTTGTCCCTTCCCCTTTGACCGGTTTTCGGTTATCACTCGTTTATAAATGATATCCAGTTAGAAAAACTGGTATCACAAGTGAATTACCGTCGTCAAGTTGACTTCGGCTGAAAGATATCCAGATTCTGGATAATAACTTGTTCTCGGCGTATGTGATAGCGCCAGGTGGCAGTAGTATTTGAACCACCAGATACGGGAGAGAGAAATGAAAATAAAAGTAGAATTTGACCTGACACCAAAGGAATTCCGTGCGACCATGGGCTGGCCGGATGTCACTGAATTGCAGCAGCAAATGATGGATGATTTTCGCGCTAAAATGATGGCTGGAGAGGAAGGCTACGATCCAATGAGTTTGATGAAACCCTATTTGGCCCAATCTGCCATGACGATGGAAGGTGTTCAGAAAGCTGTCTCGTCTATGATGGAAGGTTACCTTCGCAGTGGAGACAAAAAGTAGCGTAGCTACCATATGGTGCCAAACTGCTATTTTTTGGATTTCAAAATGGTCAGGAAACACCTTAGCCAAAGGGATGGATATCAGAGGGAGAGTGGCATAGCTACACCGGTTTTTTCACTCTCTTTTTAGGGTTAGCAGTGCAAATCATCGATCTAAAATTACTCGATACTGTCGTGTCATCTTCCATGTTGCTTAACATACTCTCTTTCTATATAAGATTACAAATCGCAGGTTAGGCAGTTTCTGCAAAACCACTTGTTCATGGCGGCTCCGTCGCCATGAATTGCGGCAAATTGAAAGGGAATAAAATGAAATTCAGCTTCAATATGGAAGATGCGAGTCAGGTATTTGTGGGGGCATTTGCGCTCGCAGTGCCAATTTCCTTTTCTGAAGAGGCATGGCGATTAGGAGAAACATTGCCTTTTCATAATTTAATTATGTTGTTCGTGCTCTCATTACTATTTCTTACCCTTTTTACCTACCAAAGTGTGTTTCAGAAAGATGTTAAATCTCGTGTATCCGTATTCATTTTTCGTATAGTGGTAGCGTACTTAATGACAGCGTTAGTTGTTAGTTTGGTTTTAATGTGTTTGGATAAACTTCCTGTACTGGACGACCCTATTACATCGTTGAAACGCATTATAATTATCACTATGCCAGCATCTATGGGTGCAATTGTTGTGGATAGTTTTGACAAAGAATGAACCAAAACCATTAAAGCAATTGCATTCACCAGACGGCAAGGAGGCGCGGCGACGCATACGCGGTAACTTTGGTTGGCCGTTGGTGAAAACTTACAGTCCTGAATTTATACAGGCCTACTGTACTTTCCGCTGAACGGTTACGGTGATGCAAGGCGTTGCTCCACTAAACTGATTGTTTTTATCCAGCAACGCTATGAAGGGTAGAGGACTTTTTTGTAAGGAAAAAGGTGCTTAGGGTGGAGGCGATGGTGTCAGGAGCTGCAACTATTGCTATGCCCAGGTTGTCATCCTGTGAAACCATATCAACCAGGCTGTGGTACCGGGATTTCTGTGTGGTTGGCATAACATGTTCGCTCATAATTTTCCCAACCTAATGTATACCAGATTTTATTAACTCAGAAGTCCTGATGATGTCACTCTTCAGTGTTGTCTAGTTGCATGTTGTTATTGAATAATATTGAAGTTTCAAAGGCCTGAGGCACCACCTGCGGCCCAGGCACTTCCATTTTTATTATACCATGCCGCCCTTGAAATTTGGTCTCCACTCTTGACGACCGACCTCAACTGACCGTTGTTGGATCAAGGAAGAGTAAGCCGTGATTTTGGCTTGGGTGCATGATTTCGGGAATATAGAAGACAAAGTTATATTTATCCTTCCCACAGCTTTGCCGGGTCATTTTCATCAATCCTTTCGCGTCGAATAGACATACATCCAGATTGCCAGTAACAGGAACATGACAAATGCTGCCAAGTTGCACCCTGCAATAACAGGAAAGAGTTTGAGTCCAAAGGCTATATCTGTCCCAATGGCGGCGAAAATGCCAATAACAATGCCGATCAAGGCGTCTCCCGCGACAAGTCCCGACGTAAGCAATATTCCCTTTTCAACCGTTCTGTCATCTTCAGCGTCTTTTTCCTTGGCAGCGGGTTTCATTTTTCTCTCCACAAGATCTCTGACGATTCCGCCGGCAAATATTGCCGCAGTGAGACCTATGGGAAGGTAAATGCCAAGGGCAACGTCGAGGATTGGTATTTTTGCCATGAAACAGAATACTGCCAGTGCCACACCGATAAAGACCAGTGTCCACGGAAGTTGAGCCGTCATGATGCCGTTGACGATCATTTTCATGAGTGTTGCCTGTGGTGCAGGAACGGCAACGTCGCCAATGCCATACGCCGAGTGTGCAATAAAATCAAGGTGCCTGCCGCAGCAACAGAGGCAATTGAAAGAGCTGCAAACATGCCCAGCTGAACTTTTCTGGGAGTGCCGCCTATGATAAAGGTCGTCTTAAGACTTTGTGCCGTGCCGCCAGCTACGGCGATGGCGACGCAGACGACGCCGCCGATCATCAGTGCGGTTTTGATCCCAAGATCACCGGTATTCCCCATAAGCTTCAGGACTGTAGTAACGACAAGAAGTGTCGCAATGGTCCTGCCGGATACGGGGTTGTTGGAAGCGCCGACCAGGCCGACCATCCTACCTGAGACGACCGCGAAAAAGAAGCTGAAGAACACTGCAAGAAGAGAGCTGACGAAGCCTCCTCCTATAACCGGCACGAACCAGGTCAAAGTATTGTGCTGGGATAGGTGAATCCCGAAACACATTTATGGTGCCTGTCTTTACTCTATTTTTCAAAAATCATACGATCCTTTAGGCAGCACTCGTAGAAAACTTGATCATTTACTGGTGGGATCCGTTTGCAAATGCTTTTCAACCTGTTCTGCATAGAACTGTCAAAATCGACAAACGCAACGCTATATCGCCAAGCCGGGGTCTTACTTTTCGGATGGGCGACTAATTTTTTCGACTTAATACGCCCCGTAACTTGATTTATCAGATATTCAAAGTTCGTCAGGATGTCAAAAATGAGAATATCCATCTTCAATGCGCCATCTGTGACATCCATTTCCTCTGCGCACAATAATGAAATTCCGCCCGGGGCTATGTCGTAAATTCTTGTTACGACAGGCTTGGTAAAATTCGTCAGCGCGACGATACCATTGGCTCTGGTCCTGTTTGATTTTCGTTTGGTGTGGTGGACATCAAGGAGAGTGCCGGGTGTGTACATACATTCCCCGTTAAATTCGTTTTGATACAATGATGCCAGGCTTTGCCGGTTGTTTTCAGTCTTTAAAACTTCGCCGGTTTTTGCGGGCTCCTTAGGTGTTGTTGGCAAATGATGCAATGCACTTCACCTCCTCTTCTTTTTGCTCAAAATTTCATGCTCGACAGTAAGAGGAACCCGGTTGCTGCAGGCTCTCTTCCTAGGGAAAATCAACTGGCGCCAGCCACCGGCAGGGGTAACGACGCCGGAACCGTATAGTCCTGTTCTACCGCGGCGCGGATCAAGGCGCGGCTTTCCTGCGGTGTGGCATTTGTCAATGATTCAACCCGCTCCGCAGCGGAGGCGAGATTCTCGTCCTTGATACCCTCGCGAAACCAGCGGGAGACATCGCCCTGGCGCATATGGTATTGCCAGGTTTCGTCATCGACCCCGTCTCCGATTTGCAGGAAAAGCATCAAGTTCTGGGCACGCAGATTCATTTTGTGCTGCGGGCCCTGGAAGTAGAAGCTGCGATCCGGGGGAAGCTGACCTTCAGCATATTTTCGGCGGTGTCGATGACGCACCATTTTGCAGGGATGAGCCAGGACCTTTTGCGGAGGTGCGGTGCTCTCTTTCAACCATAGGAGAAATTCGCCGGGTTCCAGGGTCGTCGGGACCATTTTTTGTGCGGGTTGATTGATTAAGCGGGTGAAATCGGTCAGTGTCTCACTCGCGTGAGTTCCCGTCAACAGTGCAGTGTCTACGCGTTTCAGCAGAGTTTCTGAGAGCAGATCCGGATGCACGGTGATCAGGACGACGTTCGTCAATTCCTTGGGCAGGGTGCCATCGGGCGGTAGCCATCCCGCCGGCATGAGATGATGGGCTTCATCCAGAATCAGCCAGTGCGGTCGGCCCGTTCGCGAACGTATTTGCAGCAGTTGCGACAGCAGTCGCAGGAAAAACGGTGGACGATCGGCAATAGGCACTCCGGTCAGACACACAACAGCATTCGCATTCGGATCTTCAAGTAACCGCAGGATCTCATCTTCAGGGGGATCCGCCTTCGGACCTCCGAACATGACAGCTCCTTCGAATCCGTCATAATCTCCCTCCGGATCAATCAAACAGAACTGATACTGCTGTTCCTGCAAAGACTCGACGATACGCGTTGCGACAGTCGATTTGCCACTCGCCGATGGGCCGCAGATCAAGACGCTCTGCCCGTATGGGGATAACATCACCTTCTGGTCATCGCATGTGCCCAGCTCGAGATGATGTCTCTGCATGCGCAGATTCAGATCTGCCAGATCATTTGCGACCAGTCCTTCGATCAACTGGCAGACGCCTTGGCTGTGATCCCCGGCGGTGACGAGATCCGCCGTTTCCTTTACGGCCGGAAGGGCATTGGCTACGGCCACGGACATTTCACACAGTTTTAAAAACGCATGGTCATTCTCCGCATCACCGATACCGACCACATTATGCGGCGAGATATCCATCTTTTTCAATGCCGCAATCAATCCGCTGGCCTTGTTGACACCGGCTGGCAGGACCATCACCGCCCCTTTATTAAAGATGAGCTGCAGCTCCAGCCCTTGATCGCGAATTATATTAATGATCGTCTCCTGATGTGGCTCCCAGGTGGCGACAACGACGCGTCCGACTGATATGGGATCGACGTTTTTATCGCGCAGGGCCTGCAGGAATTTGTCGCTCGATGGCTCGGCAAGTGGTATTTCTTCCTTTGTTGAGGGTCGGTAGAGCAAACCGCCATTTTCCGCCACGATCCATTCGAACAAGTCGATCTCCGGAAAGACGCGCAACAATTCCGGTAGTTCACGCCCCGTCACCATAACCAGTCGACGACCAGTCGCCAGGAGTTTGCGGAGCGAGTCCACGGTGGTCGCGTCGACGTGGCCATCCTGGGCAAGAGTCCCGTCATAGTCAGTCGCCAGAACATGATATCGCATGGTGTAGCCTCTTTTGTTTGGGATTAGGTGGGTAGATGTATCACCTACTGACAGCTTCTCTTTATTTATTAATTTTTTCTCATTCACTGCTGTGAACCGCCTTGCCGCAGAATACTCGAAATTGAGGCGCGGAACCAATTCCCGCAACTTCTTGCATTAAAAAGTACACGCCAGTTTTTGTCTTTTTATTCAATTATATACAGACACAACCGGTATGCGGTCTCTCAAAATAGTCCCAAGGCTTTCTGTCCGGCAATTCTCGGTAAGCCCTAAGTAGAGGCTGTCTCCGTTTAACTTCATTTGGTCTGGCATGATACTTCCCCAGCTATTACCTCATATGAAAATTGCTTCCGCCTAGCAGGCCGAGCAGGCCGATTACAATCAAATATATGGCAACGATGTAGTTCAGCAGACGAGGGGCGACCAGAATGAGAATGCCGGCGATTAGTGAGACCAGCGGCGTGAGACTTATATGCAAATTACTTATGTTCATGTTTTGCTCCCTGGAGATGATTTAAGTGTGTACGGTTATGACGGGTCACCTGTACTTCCGGGTCCCAGGTCATAATCAGGGTTAATTTCCTTGGCACATTCCGGACAGAGGCCATGACTGAACTCGGCTTCGGTGTGGTCCCGGACATAGACTTCCACCTGGCTCCAGAAGCCCTTGTCGTCACGGATCTGTTTGCATTTTGCACAGATCGGGACAATGCCCCGCAGGGTGCGGATTTCATCAAACGCTTTTTGCAGGGCACCTTCCACCCGTTTACGTTCGGTGATGTCGATAAAGCTGATGACCGCCCCTTCGATCACATTGTCGATGGTGCGGTAGGGATGGATGCGCATCGTGTACCACAATCCTTCGGCCGTCTGCACATCTTTCTCCAGGGGCGCCAGGCTATCCAGCACGGTCTGAACATCAGCAACCAGGTGGTCACACCCCACCATATGGGGGACAATATGACCAATTGGCCGCCCTACATCGGTCTGGATCAAGTTGATGATCTGGGTAATATCAGGGGTGAACCGGAGAATGCGCAATCGGTGGTCGACAAAGACCGTACCGATGCCGGTGCCGGCCACCATATTGTTCATGTCGTTGTTCGCTCTGGTCAAACCCACGACATTGCTCTGCAGTTCGGCGTTGACCGTGACCAGTTCCTCATTGATCGACTGGAGTTCTTCTTTGGAGGTCTCCAGCTCCTCATTGGTGGACTGCAGTTCTTCGTTGATCGATGGCATCTCCTCTACGGAGGATTTAAGCTCTTCGTTGGCTGTTTGCAGGAATTGTTCCTTGGTTCGCAATTCCTGCCTGAGTGAGGCAATGTAAATGCTTGTATCGAGTTCCGCTGAGGGAGCAGATCCGTCAGTGTCTGCAGACATGTCATCGTCCGCTGGCACCACTTCCTCCAGAATAACCAGATAGAGAGGGACCTCGGTTGACGTTGTTGGACCGATGATCATCGGGCTGATGGTCAGATTGACTGTGATGAAAGCTCCATGGCTTTTGACCCGCAAACCGGTGCGATGTGAAATTTCTTGTGATGTCGATGTCTTGTGCAGAGCCGCAGCCAATTCGTGTTGCAACCCATCACGAGCCATCTCCAGGATATTATTGACGGCAGCCTCCCCAGGGGTTGGTTCCAGGTACATCCCGGTCCGACCATGGAGATAGAGGATATCGCCGTGACCATTGACAAGTGCCCCGGTGGGGGCTACCTGCTGCAGCAGTGCCTGTTCGGTCAGCTCGCGCAATGATAGTTTGCCGAGTCTTGCTTTCTTCCAGCCCGCTAGTGGCTGGGTAGAGTCTTCAATTGCCGTAGTGGAAAAGTTGTGGCCCAGAGGAGCTTGAAAGACGCCGATCGTCGCCTGCTTGCGCCGATAGAGTTTGGCTTTTTTATCAAATACGGCAAACATATCACCACAATCCCCTGTAGTTTCCGGTGAGCCCAGAAAAAGAAAACCGCCCGGTTTAAGCGCATAGTGGAAAAGCGGAATAATTTTATTTTGCAGGTTGGAGCTCATATAAATGAGCAGGTTGCGGCAACTTATAAGGTCGAGTTTTGAAAACGGTGGATCTCGAGTGACATCCTGCTCGGAAAAGATCACCATATCCCGTATGCCTTTGTGGATGCGGTAGGTGGTGTTATCGGGTTCGATGGAAAAAAAGCGCTCCAGCCGTTCAGGTGAGATATCCGCGGCGATGCTGGGCGGATAGAGGCCGGCTCGGGCCGTGGCGATTGCCTTGCTGTCGATGTCGGTGGCGAAAATCTGCACCGTGTAGCTCTGTTTGAGTGTATTCAAATGTTCCTGCAGCAGGATGGCCAGGGAATAGGCCTCCTCGCCAGTCGAGCAACCCTGTGACCAGACGCGGACAGTTTCGCTTACCGATCGGTCGGCAAAAAGCTTGGGGATGATTTTTTTTTCAAGAGCCTTGAATGGCGCAGGATCGCGGAAGAAACTGGTCACACCGATCAACAGGTCCGAGAAAAGCGCTTTCACCTCGACAGGAGTCTGCTGCAGGTATTTGACATAGTCAGCCATCGTTTCGATCTGGTGGACGGCCAGCCGTCTTTCAAGGCGGCGATTAATAGTGCTTGGTTTGTATTGGGAGAAATCGTGTCCGGTCTCCTTGCGCAGTACATTGAATATCGTTTGCCTGGTGTTCTCATCGTCAGTTGGCGCAGGAGGAGGGCGTCTGGCCGGCCCGGTAAAGGTGTGCGCTGTGTAGGCCATGAGCTGAACGGCCATCTCGGCCGGCGGCAGCTCGTAGTCAATCAGACCAGTGGCGATGGCACTCTTTGGCATGCCGTCGTATTCAGTGGTATTGGGGGATTGCGCCATGGCCATGCCGCCCTCGCCTTTGATTGCCCGAACACCCATGGTGCCGTCGCTGCCGGTGCCGGAAAGGACGATACAGATGGCTCTTTCCCGCTGATCCCTGGCCAGCGATTTGAAGAAAAAATCGATCGGCAGACGCTGACCGCGAGGGGCAGATGGTTCGAGTAATTGCAGGATGCCGTTCAGAAAGGCCATGTCCCGGCCGGGCGGGATGATATAGGCACAATTCGGTCGCACCTCCATCCCATCCTCGACCTCGGAAACCTGCATGCGGGTATAGCGCTGGATGAGGCCGGTGAGGATGCTTTTATGGTCCGGGGCTAAATGTTGAACCAGGACAAAAGCCATGTTTGGATCGGTTACCATTGGCATACCCGAGAAGAAGGCCTCAAAGGCTGCCAGCCCACCGGCTGAGGCACCGATGCCGACGATGGGGAACTGCTCCCTCTGTTCGACTTTCGATTCCGTTGTCTCTTTCTCCGGGGCCGTAGCAACGTCTGATTGCTTGGGCGGCAATAATCGTATCGACTTAGTGGCAGACGTCGTGGGGTTTGTTTTTTGAGGTTTTTTTTCCTTATTAGCCATGATACTCCCTCGGAATGATGTTCTCCGCTGCTGGATTTTTTGACGGTGGCATACCGTCACAGTTGAGGGAGGTCGCCCCTCTCTTTATGTAGCAATCTTTATGCCAGGATTTGAAGTGCCCTGTTGCATCAGCTATCCTCCTTGTTTTTCACCAAAAATATATGAATATGACGGAAGAAACAGTTGTAACCTGGGCCAATATGTCAGGTCATATTTGCCCAAGTGGTCATATACAACCTTTTTCGGTCTTCCTGGATCTATGGATGGAAGAGAGTGGAACAAACCGGGGGCTGGAATGCGTACAGGTCCTGAACGACGACCTGGAAAAAACATTCTGTCGATGATTTAACGGCATGAACACGGAGGAACGAGGGTCATTGAAGGCTGCGGCATAGAAGTCTTGTTCCACTCTTCATGCCAGGGTCGAGGAATTGTGTTTGTCAGTGCCCGCCCAACAAAGGAAACGGGTTTATCGCCGTTGACTTCCACCAAAGTTTCTCCGGACCCAACACGGAGACCTCGAAGTGCAGATGCGGCGCCGCATCGCTGGCATTGCCGCTGGAACCGACCAGGCCGATTGGATCGCCACTTCGGAATTGTTTGCCTTCCACAAGGCCCGGCGCATAGCTGTCCAGGTGCGCGTAGTAATAGACAATTTTTTCTGTGGGATCGAATTGGTAGGCGGTCAGGCCGCCCTGATTGCTGTAGAACAGTTTCACGACTGTGCCATCCATAGCTTCAGAAAGACCGCAAAGGGTTGTATATGACCAATAGGTTAAATACAACCCTTTTCGGTCTTCCTGGAGCTATTGTTCACGAGAATAAAGTCAGGCACCATATGTATGGTCAATCCTTCGTTGACCTCCCTGTTGGCGTTCTCTCCGATCAACAGACTTTTTGTCTCGGATGCAAGAAAAAGGGATGTTCCCGCCAGTATCAATCCCATGATGACGGCTGCCGCTGCGTCATAGGCAGGGTTGCGTAGATAACCTTTTTAGAGGGGGACATCATGTCTTAATTCCCAGGTTTTTCTCTTCGGGCAATGTATCGGACTTACGCTCCAGTTCTACAATGACCTGGGCTCCAAGCAGCAGGATCACGGCGACGACCTCAATGCTTATGAGAGCCACTACAGTTATGGCAATGGAACCGTAAATGATATTAACCATGGATACGGTCG
Source organism: uncultured Desulfopila sp. (assembly GCA_965363495.1). Taxonomy (GTDB): domain Bacteria; phylum Desulfobacterota; class Desulfobulbia; order Desulfobulbales; family Desulfocapsaceae; genus Desulforhopalus_A. The sequence continues at coordinate 2,378 of CBDTUM010000113.1, read as the reverse complement.
CGTAATACCAGATCAGCACCCGGCGGGTGATCTCCCATAAAACCGTTGCGGTCAGTCCCCCGATGAGCGCGTGCCAAAACCTGACCCGCACCACGGGCATCACCAGATAGATAGAAGTGAGTATCAACACTTCGCCGACTATTCCCAGAAGAGACAGTGCCACTCCGGTTGTACCTCCAAGGTTTAAACTCCAACCGAGGATTATCAGATGTCTGCTTTCCAGGGTCTTAATTGTACCCACAATAAACGACACCAGCACAATACCGAGCCCCATCACTAAGATATACGCATACGGAATTATAACGGAGATGAAGAATTTACGCCGAATAATCCTGTTCTGCTGATAAAAGATCACCGACATGGCGTTCTCAAGCATGGAAAAGGCTGCAGAGCTGAAAAACAACATGACAAAAAAGCCGATGATTCCGACCACTTTGCGGTGTTCAAGGAATGTTTGCGCCTCTTGGGTCAACGTTGCCGCATAACCGGGGACTGCCATGTTCAGGTAGGTTGACAAGGTGAGAATTAACTGTTGTTCTTCTACGAATTGTGTAAGTACAATCAGGGCAAGTATGGACAAGGGCACGATTGACAACAAGGTGTAATAAGCGACAGCGCCGGCGAGCAGGAGTCCCTTGTTGGAGATAAATCCACGGGCCACCCGCAGCAGGAAACTGAGGAGACGAATTATCAATTGATAGGTATTTTGTCGTCTGTTCATGATTGGATAAAGAGTTTCACTAGAGAGACAACTGCGGGACAAAACCGTCCGCAGAGCAAACACGGGTGCTTCTTTTGCAAGTATTCGGGAAATAAGCCCGGATTCATTATAATTCCCTTCGATGAGGGTACTGAACAGCGCAACCCTCAAGGGGGTATTGAGCTGAATCACAAGATTTCAAGAGTAAGACATTAATGACCAATCTGAGCAAGTACAATAATTTTATATTTGTGGTACTCCGGTAAGACACGTATTTTTCTTCCAATCCTTTCTTGCTTGTTTCGCCAGATTCTCATAATTGAATCGAATCTTGTCGAGTTCCTTCTCGTCTAATTCTTCCGGATCCAGGAGCGCATGATGTGCTCCTTCCATAAGGCGAATCAATTCGTCCAATTTCACTTGTAAGGCCATAGAGTCTCGGTTTTGTGTATTTTGTATGAGGAACACCATCAGAAAGGTGGCAATAGTAGTGCCGGTATTAATAACCAGTTACCAGGTATCACCGAATTTGAAGATTGGGCCTGTAATGAGCCAGATAATGATAACTGATACAGCCATCATAAAGGCAGTGGGCTGTCCGGTTTTCCGCGCTGTCGCTTTTGCAAAGCGGGTAAACAAGGAGGTAGATTTTGTAGAGTGCCGGCGGCCGTTGATTCTGCGTTATCTGCTAATTGCTTTCAATGCAGATATTAAATATTTTGGATTATGTGCAGAATCGTACATTGGATGAACTTCCTTGTCAGTCTCAAACAAACTATAAACCGCCATTTGAGCAGTTCTAACAGAATATTCAACTGTAAATACGCAATCTTTGGGTGCTTCCGCAAATTGACCTAAGAATGCAAAGTTGGTAGAGCCATTTGGTACAACATCTGGTCTGTCGCCAAATTCACGCGGCATAAACAAGCTATCAATGAAAGGCATTGCAACAGGAATACAATTGACTTTCCCAGCATCGGTGACAGGTTTCATTAAGTCTTGTATTTTTAAATGGTAATAAAGTTCTTCCAAAATATCAGCACCTGTACAATCAGCCATTATTTTGTCGATATAATTTCCTTTTTTATCCGGATAGAGACCATAGCCCCAGAAAATCTTAACATCATCAGGTTGGTTGGGGAAGTGTGGTTGTCGCGCAATGACAAAAGACATCAACCAATTTGAATCGGTTAGAGTTACTAACCCGCCGGTCCCGTCAACATTACCAGAAAAGTTTTCCATATAATCATGGAACGTGGTGTCTTTCATCGTAGCTGTAAACGAATACCATTTTTGTAAATCTATATTATCACAAAATGGACCAGGGTTTCCAAAAGCACTATCTCTTTCTGCGATCTTTTTCCACAGCTTCCAGGAACCGGATTCTGAGATTCCTTTCAGTTGAGCAGGAGTATCCCAGGTTCCATTGTCTGTACTATCGGTTATTGAACCATTGGTAAAGAAAACATAATCATTCTTTCCAAGCAGTATCTCACTCTTATCTTTGAAGTGCAGCGTGGTTGCAGTTTTCTTTCCCTCCGAAAAGTCAAAATCAATATCTGCAACTTCCCTATGCATGCTGAATGTGACGCCTTTTTCCTCGAGATATCTTTTCATTGGTCTAATAACGGAATCATATTGATTGTACTTGGTACGCATGACCCCACCTAACTTATTA
>CBDTUM010000112.1:0-14561 GCA_965363495.1 uncultured Desulfopila sp. | reverse complement strand
GAGCTTACGTCTGTCCATCCAATCATCGTGCGTTTTATGTTATTTGTGCTGCGAAGTCGTCAGACTTTCGGCAGGTAGGAACAGGTTGTCGCAGTAAAAACGAGGGTGATGACATCGTCACCCTCACTGCATTTTGCGGTTTTCCCGATGCAGTTGAATTTATTGCCAATGCTCTGCCAGCCATTTTGTTGGCTTGACTGTCTTATAAAATCTTTTAAACCACGGTACGGGTGCTCCCCACCGTCCGTTAATAGCATCGATGGGATTAGGATTTCCATGAAATACTATGATTTTTGCACCTTTGGGAATCTTGGTAGGAGTTATAAAACTATTGAGAATGCCACCGGGCATGCAGTGAAACTTAAAACTTTTACACCAGTCATCAGGAAAATAATCGAAATTAGCCTTTCCAAGCTCCCTCGTTATATAGACTTGCTCCGTTTTGTGGGTCTTGACCACATCTTCCTGCTGCAATTGATATTTTTTGAGCAGCTGCGTATATTGGCCGACCTCAAAGCAAATAGCGGACGCCTGGCCAATCAAACGATGAGGTTGCGACCAGTTTTCAATTATGGCTAATTTTTTGGAAAAATCGAAGAAACAGTCAATATTATCGATAACAACTACATCCAGATCCAAAAAGAGGACTTTGCCTTCAATATCATAAAGCGGATCATCAAACAAAGATAATTTCCGCCAGGCCTGGCAATATTTATAATACTCGGGAGCAGGGTCTGCAAACGCCGGGATCGGAAAGACATCAACCCCCTGCTCTATTCCTTCGGGTCGATCTGTCATGCAAATAAAGCGAAAAGGCAGCGTCATATTTCTTTTGACCATATGGTGCAGAATATTGACATATTCGGGCCCATATTTATTGCCCCATTTCATGCAAACAATATTATTTCTGCTCATAATATCTCCAAAAGATGTAGGTAAGCGCATACGGTCCTGAGCTTATGCTGAATTTGTGACTTTTTTGACGAACGATTACTATATTTCGGAGACCAATAAGCACCCTGCCCTCAGGAATCCGTTCCTTTATTTTTCGATGTACCGGCGACGCGATGATATGCCTTGGTCATGGCCTTTTCGAGCAGACTGCGAATCCCGGCCAATGGTTTTCTTATTCGCAAAGACTGGCGATTGTAAATCACCTTGCCCATGGTTTTACCAGTGATGTTTTTTTCCTGCTCACATATTTTACTGTCAAGTAGAGCGAAAAGATTCTCTTTTTCTAAAACGAGACGTCTCGCCTCTATGATATAGGGCAGGCGGTCCTGATATTCGTTGTTGGCAAGATGGCTTTGTATAATGTCTCTTGCTCGTTCATAGTTGTTGATATCGATGGGTATAAAACTTTCCTTTGGAAAATAGTCGGCAGCATTCGGCGCGCCGTGATAAAAGGGCAGTGTATAGCCGAGAAAAGCGTCGGGTAGTTTCTCGGTCACATGATGTTTATAGACATAGTTTTCTATCGCAATATGATACATATAGGAATCGAGAGCTTCAGCTTTATCCACCATGTCTTTCACCCCATGCCCGAAAACATCCAGCTCGGGAATGTCGGTTTTAAGCCGCTGGGTAAAATCAAATCTGGTTGAGTGCAGGGTGACATTTCCTTTTCGCTCAGAACAGACCGTTGAAATTTTGTTTGTTTTTTCAGGCGGAGAACTGGCAGCCATCTGGTCCCAGGTAATAAAGTCCCCCTCGCCAAAAGGCAGCCCATAAAACCACATCAGTCCTGGATGGGTATGCATCACATTAGGATGCTTCATCGCCCAGGGTTCCTGGAAAGTCAGAATACAGCCGAACTGACGCAGATAATCCCTGCCAAAAACAGTAATCGACGAAGGTTCTCCGGTCAGCAGCAGCGTCCGTTCCCGAGGGCAGCACAGTTTTTCTTGGGAAAAAAGGCCATCGCCTCGAGGAATATCGTGATAGACGACCAACCAGTCGTAGTCAGTACAATCAACGTCAAAATCAAAGAGGCAATTTCCCCATTGTGGAAAGGAGCCGGGAAATTGACGGATATACCCTGCAGCGGATACTCCTTTTCTTAACCCTCTTTGCATAAACTTTACTTTGATTGTGGGTTTTTCCCACTGAGGCGCTATTATTTTCTGCACGGTTCCCGGTGATAAAAGGAGCAGGTCTCACTTGCCGCCATGGCTCAAGAATCGAGATCTACTCACCTGATTTAATAATTAATATTTGCTTCGAACTCTCGCAAACGTTTATGAATAGAGCGAAGTTCAGTGATAGTGGTCCAGTTGGCAATAAAGATGGAAAAGGATTCCCGCACTTTGCTGAAGGCATTGGAAACCTGAACCAGCACTCCCAAAGTGATAAGGCCGGTGAACAGGCCCGGTCCCATGATCAGATAGGGAACGATGACCATCAGTTGTTCAAAGAAATTAACCCAGATATCAAAATACCCGTAGTGCAGGAAGAGCCGGTGATAGTTAAATTTCAAACCAACAAAAAGCTCGGTGATGGTCTCGGTTTTACCGTAATGTATCTTATCGTCTTCAGCGTATACGAGTTCTTTTCGAAATGCTGCTTCTACTTTCTGGTTGTTATACTCCAAGCCAGGCAACTTAATCCCGACAAACCAGGATATAAGCAAGCCGCCTACTGAGACAATCAAGGCGACCCAGACCAGACTGCCCGGGATGTCTTTGATATATGGAATATCAACTCCTTTACTTAATCCCCAGAGAATCGGCAGAAAGGCCAAAAGAGTCATAATCGCCCGTATCACCTGAAGTCCAAGACTCTCAAAAATTCGGGCAAATCGATAGATATCTTCCTGGATTCGCTGACTTGAGCCTTCTACTTCCTCTTCGACCGTCTGCCATTTGGCCACATAGGAAAAGGTCATCGCCTCTCTCCACTTAAAGGCGTAAACCCGGGTAAAGTAGGCGGTCACTGTAGCAATCAACACATAGGGAAAGGCTATTTTACCGAAGATAAGCAGTTGTTCCCAGAATTCTTCAATTTTGTGTTCGGTGGCTTTTTGCAGAATATTATAAAAACTGCCATACCACTGATTCAACTTAACGGTAAGTTCTACCTGGATAAAGAGGGCCACCAGCAAGACCAGTCCACCACCATAGGCCCAGAGAGACCACCTTTTGCTCTTAAAAAACGATCGGAACATTCCTTGTAATCCTTCGCGTTAATGCTGGAAATAGCCTGCTTTTTTCTCGATAAAGTGCATGATGAGTACAGATAAGACGACAACAATAATCGCTAATCATTTTCCAGCCACTCTTTTTTCTTCGGCGGTCTTCATTTCTTTTATGAGACTGCGTGCCATATAAGCAAGCAGCCCAACGCCCAGCACTAACACAAACCAGAGCAGCCATTTTTCCCACGGGGTCGGCTGAGCTGGTTTCTGCAGGGCTGACGTGCCGCTCAAAACTATCTTTTTGCCTATTCTAGCTGGGCTGATCGCCTGTTTGGCCACATCCCTCTGTATCGCCTGGAGCAGCAAACCGCTATCCGGATCTTTTTCCTGTTGCGCGAGTTTACCACTGCCAAAAGCCAGCAGATATGGTGGGGTCCCTCTGCCAATAAACAATAACTCGCTTGGTTGCCAGCCCAATTGCAGAGTAATACTGCCTTTACCTGTCTGCAAATCGGCCCCATCCTGTTTGACAACCACCCGCCACAGGGGGTCGGCGGTTGCGGGAAAGTCACATGGTTCATTCTGTATCGCTGTTCCCTCCAGGCTCAGGTCGTGAAACAGCTGCTCACAGCGTGTCCTCCATTCCCTGCCAGTATCAGGTCGGGATTGTATAGCTAGCATGGCGACCGCGTTTTGTTGGGGAAAACGTATTTGTGCGCTGCTCGTCGGCATCCGATAGTCAGTTGTAAAATCGACCATCAGGTGGGAATCTTTTTCATGGACAGTTCCATTATAAAGAGATACCCAATGGCGCTTTCTGCGTGCCTCTACAATCTGCGAAAAACCAGTAACTTCGGTTAATTTCAATGGCCAGCTTGATTCCTGCCAGGTCAGTTTCAGATATTTCATCGGTCGTTGCGGCAGCTCGACGGTTCTTCTTTCCACCTGTTGCCCGCCAAACTGCAAGTCCGCAAGCGTTGCAAGATGCACCAGAGGCGTCCAACGTTCAAGATCATTACTCCCGAGAAGACTCATTGTAAACACAGAAGAATCGATATCTTTGTGCCAGGAGAAGAGCAGCTCCGACACCTCTTTTTTTACATGGCTGAGATCAAGCAGATAGCCAACGATTTTCTTGGCTGCCGGATCTGTTAACGGGTCAGGTTTAATATTGACAATGGCTCCGGCGGTATCGCGAGAAACCTGGAGCGAGATCCCAGCCGGATTATCTACTGAGCTCGTTTGCTGAAAAAGAGGAAAAAACGGGATAAGTTCTTTATCGCGCAGGGTAGTTGAATCGGTCGCAACGGTTCTAATTTCGTGTGGCACAACCTCCCCGGCGCCGTTAAAGACCCGGACATCGTTTAACTCCGCACTCCTTACTGTATGGTAGAGATCTTCCGGCAATTCCACAGAATACAGCGCATTATTATTGCTTGTCTCAAGATAATATCCCACAGCAAAATCACGGGAGGTAATGTCCTCGGCCATGAGCCTTCCGGGCGTAAAAGCACAAACCAACAGTATCAGAAAGTATCTCATCGAGAAATATCCTCAATCTTAGGCGGCAATGGCGAAAAATAACCGATAATCAGCATCAGTACACCGACAACCAGAAAAGAGACGATGCGGGCGATAGTGCCTGTGCCGGAGAGATCGACCAGGAAAAGTTTCAATACTACCATACTAAGCAGGACGGCACCTACTCCCCAGAGCAATCGACTTCCCTTTCTCGCAGCCCAGACAGTCATCGTCAGCGCACCAAAACCCCAGAGTGCGGCAATAGCCGCCTGAAAAACCACAGACTGATACAGGGAATCAGGATAATAAGGAATACCGATATAAAAATGTACCGAGCGGGCGACGACACTGTTGACCCAGAAAAAAAATAGGACGCCAAGTCCCCAATAAGATTGTTTTACAGGCAGATGTTTAATGAAATAGCCATTGTTCTGACGACACAGATTCCACAATACAAGGCTGACGATAACAACAAGCCCGGAGAGTTCCACCGGATTGAGAAGAGAAATATAGGGCAGCGGCAGAGGGTCACCGGCGCTCTCAAAGGACAATAGAGTCCACAACAAAAGACCAAAGGCAGGCGGCACCCCGCCTCTCCCCAGATAGGCGGATGGATACCTGCCAACCGGCCAGGAATTGCCTTTTCCTAAGTACATAAGCAGCAGCAGAGTACCACTTGGGATAAGGGCCCAACAGACCATTGCCCAGATCTCGCCAAGCCCGACCACTTGACGCATGACCCAGGCACCTTCAAAGCAGAGGACAAAGAGCAGCAACCACATTGTGCCCAGATGCCAGCCAACCATATTTCGCTGAGGCCAGTCCACGGCAAAATGATACAGAAGCCGATATTGCACAATAAAAGCCACAGTCCAGACAACCGCCCCCCACCCCATAAAAAAATGAGAGTCAGAAGAAAAGGAGGTAAAACTTGCAAAAGCCATGCACACCATGGCCGGCAATTGCAGATACAGCGCCTGGCCCAAGCGCTGCCAGACCAATTTTTTCGTTGCCATACCAAAAACAATAGAACTGGCGCAACAAAAGAGCAGAAAAGCATTTTCCATACCGACGTGTCTCATATGCTTATCAACTTCACGCAGCCCTCCGATATACCACCAGATAAGCCCTAATATCGTCAACGGTAGAGAAAAATATCGTTCCCAGTTCTTCAATTCGCTGCGATAGCCGTCCAGAAAATAACTGGAAAAAAGAGCGGCCAGGGAAAGAAAAAGGCAACCAAGAAAGTATCGATTAACAAAGGGCAAAGAAGAAAAGGGATACCATACCGAATCAAGAAAAATGAAAGCAGCGGCCAATTGCAGCAATATCCCAAAATGACGAGCCAGCAGTCGCTTCTGTCTCACCCCGCCCCAGACCATTCCAGCACCTTCAAGAGCCCATATCGATGCGGACCAATGTCCATCAAGAGCCAGTGGAATCGCCAGACTGCCAAAAACCACGCCCAGGGCCAGAAAAGCCTCGCATAAGAGCTGCATCGACCGGCTCACCCTGCGCCATAAAAAAATCGCCAGGCTGAGGTAGAACAGTCCGAGCAGTAAGGCGGAAAAAGCCATACCATACGACATGTCCCTGATTAGTAAATACTGCAGTCCGGAGACAATCAACGGCAGACCAAAGACCAGCGGACCATCAATCAATCCTCGAAGGTTGACGGGCTGACGATGAGCAAAGAGGATCGAAATGAGAACGTAAAAAACAAAAAAGAGCACCAGGAAGGGCTCCGTTGAGGCAAAGTGTTCGGGTCGATACCCCGTGCTGCCCCACAGCGTGCCAATAGCAAAGGTAAAAATAAAGCCAATCAGGTTCAACTCCCGCCAGGATGTAAACCAGGCGATCCCCAGAATACCTGCATTGAGCAAGGCGTAATAAGAAAAGAGGGTAACGTGACTGCCGCCGCCGGTTGTCATCAGCACCGGAGCAAGAAAACCACCAACAATGCCGAACACGGCAAGCCATTTAGCCTCCTGCAAGACAGCCAGTATCCCCGACAGGGCAACAAGACCAATCATTACCGAAAGCGCAAGAGTTATCGGCAGAAAATCATACAATCTGGCAGCAGCAAAAACGACAAGATACAAAATGCCGACGCCGCCACCTTGCAGAACGAGGCCATAAGCGGCTCTGGTCCGCCTCAGCCACCAGCCGACCCCTAACGCCACCATACCACTCATGGCTACGCCGACAAGGCGCAGTTCTATGGGAACCATATTGCGCTGGGCCGCATATTTCAGCAAGAATGCCACCCCGAAAAAAATGATGATAATGCCGATTTTTAGCACCAGATTTCCGCTGGTAAAAAAACGGCTGATCTTTTCGGTGATTTTTGCGGTATTGACACCAAGACCTGCGAAAAAACGATCAAGGCGGGGAGCTGATGCAACCGGTTCCATGGGCTCCACTCCTCTTCCCGGTAGCACCACGTCAGGTGACTTTTTAGTTTTTTGGCGCAGAATCGGCTCCGGAGCGACAGACTCTGCAGCAGGTGAGCGAAAGATACCTTCCTGCGAGGCCATTTTTTCGGATGCCTGTTCTGGCTCTGCCGATTTTTCGAGAAGATTGACTCTTTTACGAAGAGATACAACTTCGACAGCCAGAACACCTATCAGGGCTCCTATGATGAAGCCACTCATCCCGAAACGCCAAACGCCTATTAAACCGATCGCCAAACCAAGAATCAGATACATCTTCTCTCCTGCTACTCTTTTTCCCGCCAGAGCAAGAAGAGCTCTTCAATGCCTTTTCTAGCATGTCCGGCCATCGCCATATATGCAGCATCGGCAAACGGCTGCCCTTCCGCTGAAGCCTGAATCTCAATCCACCGACCATCACCGGCCATAACAAAGTTGGCGTCGGTTTCAGCTGACGAATCTTCACTATAATCAAGATCAAGAATGGCTTCACCACCGATAATTCCAGCAGAAATCGCTGCCACCGGCATAATATGCGGAAGTGTTTCCAGTCGGCCATCGGCAACGAGCTTGATGAGCGCATCTCTTACCGCCAGGGCACCACCGGTAATGGAAGCCGTCCGCGTTCCCCCATCGGCATTGAGTACATCGCAGTCAACCCGAAGGGTTCGCTCGCCAATCGCTTTCAGATCAACCATCATCCTGAGACTCCTGCCGATCAACCGTTGAATCTCCATGGTTCTGCCCGACTGGCCACTGGTTTCGCGACGGTATCGACTATTGGTGGCACAGGGAAGCATGCCGTATTCGGCTGTTATCCACCCCTGCCCGCGATCTTTTAAAAAGGGAGGGACTTTTTCTTCCACAGAAACCCCGCAAATAACATGGGTATTGCCCATGCGGATGAGCACCGAGGCATCGGCCTGATACTGCAAACCCCTCTCAATAGAGATGGGCCGAAGGCTATCTGATTTTCTATTATTGTTTCGCATACTTCTCCTGTTTGAAATTATAAATAGGTTATAAGTTATTAACTCTACAGAATGCTTGTAAACTTGAGGCCAGTTCCCATGCAGCGCATGGGAACCAGATTCACCTCGCATATATTTTTTTTACAAATGCAAAATGATTGTACGTCTTACATCGGATAAACGCAAATCAGGCCCAGCATGCCATCTGGACATACCGGGCCTGAGATAAATGAAGCCCAACTGTGAAAACTGAGTGTATAAACAGACTATTCCTGTAAGGTCTTCCTCACTTTATCCAGATACTCCTGACCTATTTTCGGTCCCCATTCATTATATACCGTTTGACTTTCGGCGATCATTTGTGCCTTGTCGGCCGGTTTTAATTGCAGGAAAGTAACACCATCCGCCTTGGCGGCAGCAATCTGCTCGAGTTGCTGCACCTTGGTGCGTTTTCTGGTATCAGCACTCTCCTCTTGCACTATTTTCAGAAGAAGCTGCTGCAAATCATCGGGGAGCTGGCTCAGCCACTTTTTGTTGATAATATGGACATACAGTCCCTGCGCATAATCAAGCTCGGTAAAGTATTTGGCGATAGTGAATTTTTTAGAGATGTTGCAGACTATCGAGGTATGATCGAGGCCGTCGATAACTCCAGTCTGCAGCGCCTGCGGTACATCCGGCCAGGGGAGAACTGCAAATTTAAGCTTCCAGGCTTTGTATGAGTCGATATTGACCGGAGCCTCAGCAATACGGAAATTGACACTTTTTGCCTCTTCCAAGGTGCTTACCGGCCGGGTGGTCGCCCAGCCGTAGCTTCCATATCCCGTGAAATCAATAACCTGAAGTCCTTTTTTTACAGGAGCATCACGAAAAGTATTCCACAGTTCCGGTGTATCCCTGAATTTTTCAAGTTTTTCAAAGGTATCGAAAATATAGGGGAGGTTAACAATGCCAAGTTCAGGAGCGATATTGGCTGCGGCCACGGAGGAACTCATCATCCCCTGAATTGCCCCAAAATTTAGCTTATTGATCACATCCTTTTCGCCCCCAAGCTGACTCAAAGGGCGAAAATCGACATACAACTGCCCTTTTGATTCTTGCCAGACCCGATCGCGAATTCGAAAACCGACAGCAACCCCTTCGATTGCCGGATGACCAACACAGGATAAAAGATAGACGTATTTTGCTCCAGAGGGATCAAAAGAAGGCTGCCATTGAGCCAGGGGATCATCTGCGCCTGAAGCGGGCAGACTCAACACACACCCCAACATAAAAATCATGATACTGCAAACCGTCATTTTCGGTGTTGTCATTATTGCACTCCTTGTTATTTAAGTACGGAACAAATCTGCCAGGCTATAGGTAACGGAACGGGCGTAGAATTTGCAACAAAATTCGCCATTTATTCGCCATTTATTTTACTGTAAGTCCCTAATCAAAACACATAAAACGTAATTCAAAAAAACCACACCTATTCGTCAACAATCAAATTTAAGGTATTTTTATTAGTCTTTTTACCTGAAAAACCTAATTTAATTCATTTATTTATGATTTTTGACGCATTAGATTAACATAAAGGGTTTACCTTCCTTGCTTATTCATGGTATTGAAAGGGGCATAAATTAGGGGACAGATCATTTCGCAAAGAGGTGTCGAGATGATTTACAACAGTCCTTACCCTATCCATAACAAGGAGACTCCACCATGAACAAGCTGTTCACCGTATTGCTGCTCGCATGCTGCTTGCCGGCCATAGCCCTGGCTGCTAATGTAAAAAAGAATCCTCTGGAGGCCTGGCAGCCAAAGTTTGATCCAAGCGGTGCCGAGTACACCTATCTCCTGTCAAATGTCTCGCATCCGGTTATCGAAGGCGTTGGTGCGGGATATCGTATTCGCGACAAGGTATGGGAGAAATCAGGAGGCCGCCTCTATGTGGACTTTCGTCCCCTGCTCCAGCTCGGCGGTGAAAAAGATGTGATCAGTAAACTCAAGTTGGGTGCCATTCAGGGGATGATGAGTTCTTCCGTGGCTGCTGCGAATGTCTCCGACCTCCTCGGCATTGTCAATCTTCCGTATGTGATCGATACCTTTGACAAGCTGGACAAATTCAGACACACTCCAGAGCTCTGGCAACCCTTTGCTGACGGGGCACTCAACCAGGGACTCCTGGTCGCGGATATAACCGGATACGGTCCCTATGGCTGGGCAACCACGACCCCGGTCAGAAACATAGAAGACGCGAAAAACACCAATTTCCGTATTGCCGAGGCCCCGGTCAATACCGATATTTACAAAGCCTGGGGATTAAAATTTACTGTTATGCCCTGGGGGGATGTCCCCCAGGCGCTGCAAACAGGGGTTATCACAGGACTTGATCACACCGCCATCGTCTGCAATATCACCAAGAAATTCACCATCGCCAAACACTTTACCGAGCTTAACTATGCCCAGGGCTTATTCGTTCATCTGATCAACAAAAAATGGCTGGAGAAATTACCCAAAGATCTCCAGGATATTCTCCTCACCGCAATCGCAGAAGAAAGCGAGAATACCCGTGCGCTGACTCGCCAACAACATGCCACCCAGGTGGCAAAAGCCAAAGAGAACGGAGTGGAATTTATCAAGCTCTCCGAAGACGATATCCAGCAGCTCAAGACAATGGCCGAACCGGTATTGCAGGACTGGGGTAAAAAGATTGGCCCCGACTACCTTGCCAAAGTGCGGAAAGAACTGGGCAACTAAGCAACAGAAGATTTTGCAGGTATCATGGTATAAGGTTAACTGGTTCCCATGCGCCGCATGGGAACCAGCTTTCAACGCAGTTCTCAAAATGTTACGACGCCAACAAGTTTTAAGAGCATAACTCGACTACCGGCACCTCCCAGGTATCACCATAGCACCTGCTGCTGAATGTTGTATCTGCAATGTCTGTTTTATATCGCCGAACCATGGCAATGACCCTGCTATCCCGGATTAAGTCCACCTTCCCCTGCCATTGCTCTCGGGCACTCTTTGAAAGTCGAGCGACCGCTAGCCCCTCATAATTGACCAGTTCAAGCTGATCATTTCGTACTGCCAACGTGAGTCGGTCGCCAGCCTGCAACTTCTGCAAGGCTCTGCGTACCTGGTGGTTGACGGGTTTTATTCCGGCAAAATCCAGAAAAAGGTCCCCCAGCCCCAGTAGGGTATATTTTCTGGTGATCGCTGATTTTCTTGCTGAAGGAGCAACATTTCGAGCAATTAAAAAATCTCCGGCAATCGTGGTTGCATGGGGATTCGGCATATCTGCCGGATTGAAGAGATGCAATGTTTCTCGGGCGCGAGACATACCGACATAATACAAGCGACGCTCCTCCTCCATCTCCAGCCCCTGCTTTTTCTGCCAGCCTCCTCCAAGCAAAAAGACATGATCGAACTCCATCCCTTTAATAGAATGAACAGTGGAAAGAAAGATACCGTCGGAGAGATTTTTTGAACGGCCCTGGTCGGAGAGTGCTTCATAAAAATAATCTTCGATCAGAGAAACAGGTTGTGGAACATCGTTTGTCTCCTCCCGCCATTCCCCGATCAACCTTCTGAGATTTCTGTGCCATAGGGTATCTTCGACCATATCCGCCGGAACGAAGGTAAGCAGAGAACTCGCAGTTCTGATCTCCAGCCTTGTTTCCCGTAAATGCTCAAGCAGCAAGGCGTTTTCCCGAATTTTCGTCAGGCGTGGAAAACCACTGGTACGGCCCCAGTTTAAACTGATCGGAATTTTTTCCTGTTCGAAGACCGCTCGAACCAGATCAAGCTCCTGCCACTCTCGGGCAAGAACGGCACACGCATTAATATCAAAACCACTATGCAGACGCTGCAGACGCTGCACTTGCTCCAATACGACCCAGGCCTGCTGTTGCCTGCTGGATACATCAACTCGTTGTACCTTTCCCCTGGTGAACGGATCATTTACCTGCCAGTTGCCACCGGCCGGTAGGCTCATCCTGGCTTCGTTGATCTGAAGGGCCTGCCCGGTCTTCATCCGGTCGTTGTTCAGATTGATAAGAGCATTAGCGGCATTGATAATATGAGCGGTCGAACGATAATTTTCTATGAGGTAATGGATCTCAGCCTGGTAGTCTTCATGGAATTTACGGATAAACCCGACATTAGCTCCCCGGAAACGATAGATATTCTGGTCATCGTCCCCCACCGCCAGTATCGTCATCTTCTGGTCTTTTTCTTCCAAAGTTTTGCCGGCCAACAGGGCAATAAGTTCATACTGATCCGCATCAACGTCCTGATATTCATCGACCAGGATATGGCCGATTTTACCGACCAGAGAATATCTGGGAGAAACAGCACCGAACCCTAAAATATCTCCCTCACCCTTTAACAGTTTTATTGCATCCTGGATGACGGAGGTAAAATCAATTTCACCACTATTTTCCCGGCTACTGGTAACAAGCGACCTCCCCGTCAGGCGCAGGGCCAGGCCGTGAAAGGTAAGGGTTGTTACGCGGGACATGTCACTGCCCACCAGATCCCGCATCCTCTGGCGCAGACTCATCACCGCGCTGCGATTAAAGCACAAAACCAGAATTGACTCAGGCTTTACCCGTTTTACCCGGAGCAGATACGCTACCCGATGCGCAACAACCCTGGTTTTCCCCGAGCCGGGACCAGCGAGAACCAGCATATTCTTATCAGTTTCTGCAGCGACTATTCGTTCCTGGCTGGCATTGTTCAGATCATCGACAATTCTGAGATATGACTGCTCACTCGTCGCCCTCTGCACAAATTTTTTCTTGTCCGGAAAAAACCGTTCTATAAAATCTTCCTTGTCGTCATTGAAATAGGAGGCAACTAAATGCATGGCCACACTGAGCTTTTCCAAGGCCCGCCTGGCGTACTCGTTCATTACATGGATCTGGAAGTTTCGTTCGTTGTAGTGAGTTTTAAGCGGAGAAAAATCAGCCCCGGAATAGCGCCTGCCCTTTGCTTCCGGATTTATGTGAATGGTCATGGCCTGACGGAAAACGGCCAGTCCCTGCTGGAGTTCGATCACGCCCTGCTCATGCATAAAGGTAAGTGCACGCTCTGCCGCAGCAAGTGGGTCGCGAAGCTGGGGCAAAAGCAGCAGGTCCGTTTTTAAACCGGCAATCACTTGTTCCAAAGTAAAATCTACCAAAAGACTGGCGTTTGGTTTGGCTGATGGCGCAATGGTACCGACTACCACCTGCAATGCGGCAGAAGCTGCCAGTTGCCGAATACGCACTGTCTGCAACAGCGCCTTCCAGTCTCGATGCAGCCATAAAGCGAATCGATTATTTCCTTTTGCTCTAAGTGACAGACTGCCGCTCTGCCCGGCCAGCCCCTTTCCATCACGGGAGAGACCATAAAGAATGAGTTTTAAGATGTGTGGGCTGCTGTGACTAAAACCCCTGTCCAGCAACTGCTGGTTCACCAAACGCAGGTCAATTCCCAAAGGGGTCTCAACTTCGACTTCCGGCGCGGTTTCCTGCAAAACATGCAAAAAATCATTTTCCAGGGCAATTATTTGCCGCAACAGTTTTTCCGTACTGTTCTGTACTTTAAAGCGAATATAAGCCGAAAGATTTGTTTCCTTGGAAAGCAGACCCTGCTCAGCCATATCGTTCATGGTACGGATCACGCGCAGGGTTTCCGATTCACTGACGGGATCTTCAGGGGTTGCGGCAAAAGCCGACTGGCCCGCCAGTTCATCGGCACTAAACGATTGGTTTGGCCGCCGCTCCATCATAAGAGCCAGAATTGCCAGCCATCTTGCCTGCTGCCGCTTGGAAAGATTCAATCTGGCCATTTTTTCGGTCGCTTCTGTAAGACTGCGAACGAGCGGCTTGCCCTGAAAAACCCTGGTCTTATTTTCATTACGTTCAAGAAAACCGGACCGTTCAAGCCAGGAAACAGCAGTGTTCACCTGGGTTACTGCATCGGGATGCTCTTGCTGGTCAATATCGACCACATCAAGGCGCACTAACTCGCCAGCGGTCAACACCACCGAATCCTCTCCTTTTGCAGCATAGCGCAAGCCTCGAAGAAACTGAGCGATCTCCCTTTGGGTCAGGCGAGAACTGCTGGAGAGCCGAAACTGCCCCTCAATATCCTGCTCGGCAAAAATGAGGATACACTCGGCGGCACTGCGATCCCGACCGGCACGGCCGGCTTCCTGCAGGTAGTTCTCCAGTGATCCCGGGATATCGGCATGGATGACCAGCCGAACATCGTCCTTATCGATTCCCATACCAAAGGCGTTGGTGGCACAGATGAGAGGAGTTGTTCCCTCGATAAAATTTTCCTGAATACGTTTTTTCAGGGAAGCATCGATACCGGCATGAAAGGCTTCTGCCGTGTAACCGGCCAGTTGGAGAAATTCAGCCAGTTTTTCAGTGTTTTTCCGGGTCGCACAATAGAGAACGACACTGCCTGTTCCATGATACCTCGCACGCAGCAGCTCCAGAATTGTCTGATTTTTTTCATGCTTTT
>CBDTUM010000111.1:0-14738 GCA_965363495.1 uncultured Desulfopila sp. | reverse complement strand
GTTTTGTTGAACTGAATCATCTGTTTGGCAATCTGTTTTTGGTCCATCTGTTATCCTCCATTTGGATGTAAAGGGTTTTTCACCTGCTTTCAGGTGATTTTAATACGTACGATCTTTACTTGATGTAATAGTAAT
Source organism: uncultured Desulfopila sp. (assembly GCA_965363495.1). Taxonomy (GTDB): domain Bacteria; phylum Desulfobacterota; class Desulfobulbia; order Desulfobulbales; family Desulfocapsaceae; genus Desulforhopalus_A. The sequence goes on along the minus strand of CBDTUM010000111.1, from coordinate 14,603 downwards.
CGCCGACAGACTTGTCAACTAGACATGTTGCAGCGCACAAAGAAATAGTTATGATGCGTTTACACTGTGCTTATAATATCTTGGGTGGTGTGCTTGTATAAAATGTACGAACGAGTGACATCGTATTAAGGATGTGCTCTGTGCTCTCTTCTGGTGTTGCAAAGTTACCTGTAAAGACCAACAGGGAGCGTGTAGAATTTGATAGAGAGTAGAGTTTGACAGAGAGCTTGCTTTTTAAGAAATATGCAAACAGAGGCGGCACCGGCAGCAAGGTGTGCTTTGATTGCAGGAACGAGGCAATTTTGGGCGGCCTCTTCGAATTGCACCATTTCGTTGTTGATATGGTCGATAAAGTTTATGATGCCGCTGTGAAAGGGAAAAGACCGCATAATGCAGTTATGATCGAAAACGTACCAGCAAAAATATTGGAGGTGCCGATAGTGTTGTATCAGCTAGATGATAAACGGGTGCAGTTGCCGGAAAATTATTTTATCGCTGAGAGTGCCGTGGTAATTGGCAATGTAGTTCTCGGTAACGATGTGAGTATCTGGTTTAATGCGGTGATTCGTGGTGACTCAGAGTTGATCGTCATTGGAGAGGATTGCAATATTCAGGATGGTGCAATCCTGCATACTGACCCGGGGTATCCCATGAGCTTAGGTAAGGGGGTTACTGTTGGGCACCAAGCCATGCTCCATGGCTGCAATGTGGGTGATTATAGCCTGGTAGGTATAAATGCAGTGGTGTTGAATGGCGCAAAAATCGGTAGCCACTGCGTCATCGGTGCCAATGCACTGGTTACAGAAAATATGGAAATTCCCGATGGTTCTCTGGTCATTGGATCGCCTGCAAAAATTAAGCGGATTTTGGGTTTTAAGCAACAACAGGCTCTGGAATTACAAGCCCAACACTATGTGCAAAATGGCCATCGTTTTAAGCAGGGCTTAATTGTGGATACTAGAAGCTGATAGAGAGAGAAATACGATCGTCCGGCACCTCATTTACCAGAATAACTGCGTGTAACCGCTTCTTCGGTCGCAAAAGCCCTCAATCTATCAGCTCAAATTGTCACATGCCTCAGGGCGATAACAGACATCATAAAATTGTGAGCTCACTTTTGTGATTTATTCTGTCAATGGTGAGTCATCGGTCGATATGTTTGCTTAACATGCTTCCTTTTCAGTTTATACGTGATAAGGATACTTTGCTGCTGCCAGCAGTCAGCTATCTCTTACAGCTGGCAGCAGCCTGTTCCTCAGACATCCCTCTTTTCGGTTTTTACGAGTTACTCCTGATTTATGAGTCGAATTATTCCCTGGCCATCATGTCTGGCCATTTCGGCAATAATATTCTTGTTTACATGGGCAACTATTATATCGCCAATTTCTTCAATGACATCTTCAAACAATTCATGCCGCTTCATGCCATTGATTTGCTGGCGATTATCATCAGTTGGGGTCATGTATTGAATGATGTCCGCTTTATATCTATGTATCAAGAAGATGTGGAGAAGCGTCATAAAACGTTTCCTTCTCAAACCGGTATCATGAAGGATCTGATTACGGATAAACAAAAATACCTTATCCTCACGATCGCACATTACGGTAAAAACCACTTCGGCTATTTTGGTCTCTGCACGGTCGACAACGGCAAGCTTCAGGATGTCGGAACCTTGGCTTTGTGGTCTGAGTCGTGCCGACAGCTCAAGGTCGACTTTGTTGAGTTCGGACCACTTGGCAAGCCATCCATCAAGGAGTGATATCGGTGGTTCGGTGTGGATGAGATGTTGAAACTGGGTGGAGCCCTTGCCCATTGCTTTAGTTGTTGCAGTTCGTCCAGAAGATGCAGAAAGCGCACCATCGAGTCTGGGACCACCGACCAGGCTCTGCGGAGTGGTGTAGGGAGATTCAATCAGTCGAAGTTTGCGCTGTAATCGTGCCAGGGCAAGCATACCATCCTGCTTCAGGGCGGTTGCCAGTTCTTCGCCGGCGACACCGTCTGCCTGATGGCCACCGTAGGTGATGAAGTTGAAGACATACCCCAGTTTGCCAATTTCACCTGGGAATTGTCGCATCTCTTCATCACTCATCCCGGTGGTATCCCAGTTAAATGAAGGCGAGAGGTTATAGGCAAGCATCTGGTCCGGATAGACGGCATGGATGGCTTCGGCGAATGCAGTGGCCTCTTTTAAATTGGCCGTTTTTGTCTCCATCCAGATAAGATCAGCAAAGGGAGCAACTGCCAGGGATTTTGCAATGGCGTAATCGATACCACCACGAATCTGGAAATAACCTTCTGTTGTTCTGGGCCGGTTCCAGTCCCATGGGATATTTGCTCCAATCTGTTTAGCCTTCTGCCTGGCCATGAAGTGCGATACCTTTTTAGCGTACGCCGTCCAGTCGTCTACACTCATTGCTGGGTCCTGGCCGTCAGCCTGAAGGAGCTGTATCCGGTCGGCAACGGCTTCTGAAAAAGTCTTGATCCCAGCATCACTTTCCCAGGCCTGCACCACAATGGTCATGGCCTCATCGAGCATGTGTTCTAATTCCAGCCCGTCTGCTGAGACCTTTTTGGCAATTATCGTTTGTAATTTCTCATAGATGTCAGCCGATTTAAACCAATTGGTGGCCAGTTGATACTGTTCTTCGGCCAGATCGTAGAGCAGATGACCGAGCACTTCCTTATGCCCGGATGTATTGAACAGACGCAGCACTGCCAAGGCGCAGAATTTATACAGAGGTACATTGATGTTTGTTGCCCCCAGGATGAAAGCATGGTCCCTGCTGTCATTATTACTTTCGAGCAAGGTAGCTGCTTCTGCATCGGTTCTGGCCACGATAATCCCAGGCACCCGCATTATATCCAGTTGAAAACGGGCGGTGTTCAGTCGCTTTATCTGTTCGTCGACAGGAACCAGGACCTTGCCACCCTGGTGACCACATTTCTTTGTTCCCGGACGTTGATCTTCTATATGGTACCCGGGAACGCCTACTTCCACAAAACGCCGGATCAGGTTACGAACATGGGCATCACCTCCGTGCCCTGTATCGGCATCGGCAATGATATAGGGGCTAAAGTCAATTTCCAGGCTCTTCTGGCGTTGTTCTTCTGTCATGCGAGAGCGAAAGAATTTCTGATTTCTGTCGGCGGTCAGCAAAGCTCGCACGATAGAGGCGGCCTCGTCGGGAACCTGACTTAAGGGATAAGAGGCTAAATCCGCTCCCGGGTCTTCATTGATAGAGCCTTTTGCCGACGTTGCCCAGCCGCCCAAATATATTCCTTCGATACCTGTCCTTTTTATGGTTACTGCCTGGCCTGGCGAATAGGGGCCAAAGGTGGTAATTGATGTTTTGTTTGAGAACTTTTCCCGTAGAAGGCGGAAAAAACCTATCGCAGCCTCCCGAGCCACAGTATAATCATTGGCAATTGTCCCTTGCTGCTCTGCGACCTGCCGCTCGGAATAGAGTCGCTGAATCCCCTCAAACCGGGTGCTGGAGAAATATTCCTGTAATTCGCTGAGTTGCTTTTCCAACATGATTTTTTCCCTCTCTTTACTGTAAGTAGTCAAAATTTTCTGTAATCCGCTGACCGGTTTCTCTGAATTTCTTGATGTAGGCTTCGATCCGCCGCTTGCCTTCTTCCAGGTCGTAATTGTCCAGATTAATGTTCAACAAATCGATATACCAAGGGATTTTCACCTCTTCGTCGATATATTTTTTTGTCATTTCATAGATGATTGGCAGGGTAGTGGTTTTCGATTTTTCGTGGACATCGCGGCTGTCTGCACTGAGAAGTTTGCGGTATTCTTCATCCAGAAGCCTTGCAAAAATTGTTTTTGTGAAAACGTCGCCTTTCTTAAGACCTGTCTCGTGGTCATCTTCTGTCAGCGCCGCACCTTTATGGATCCACTCCCAGAGGATACTGAGACGTATCTCACCGGTTGCCATATCTTCCATGAGATAGAGGATGTTGTCGTTGCCGAAAAAGTCGCCAGGCTTCAAGGCAGCTGCCTGGAATCCCTGGAGAAATGCATTGCCATATTGCAGGGCAACACTGAGCAAATTTCTTGCACCGCGAACGGTGCGGGGAGCATCTTCTAATAAAAAGAGATTCTCGGCATCTTCCTGTTCATAGCTCAGTGCTGGAAAGGATCTGCCAAGTTGGTTGTTTTCGCCAACTTTTTCCCAGACCGGTCGAATGATATGAACCATCTTCCAGTGGGCGACCCATTTTCCGCTGGCACCTGCCTTTTGTTCACGTTCGGCACCTGCAAGTGCCTTTTTCATACTGGCCGCAACACCTTCTTTGGATCCAACCGGGATGTTGGGTTCCATTCCGCCCTGAAACAACGCGAATCTTCCGTTTTCATCAGGACTGTTTACACAACGCCGCACCCTGTCTTCATACATCCCCATATACCCATAGGTCATGCCGATTTCTTCAATGTTGGGATTAATAAAATTACTGTCCCAGGCCATGGCATCGGCTACACTGTTGATATAATCCCATCTCCCGGTGTTGAAGCCGACAAAGTGCCCGCCTAAGGCGGCACGTATCTCCATAATCTGAAAGGTTGCTTCAACCTGTTCAAGAAGAACGTAAGCGAGTATCGAATTTTGCGGCAATCCTAGGACGGATTCGAGTGTATCCAGCATCTTCTTCCAAAAAGCCGCTTCTTCGGCAGTCTGGATTTTGGGCAGATACAACACCAGGGAGGAGCCGCTTTTTCGCAAATCCTCATGCGTGTTACAGAGATACAGGGTTGTATCAACTATGGAGGCCGAGAGTCCTCGGCCATCACCATCCCTGAAATGGCGGTCGTCAAGATGGAGACCTCGAGGCCGGAATATTCTGGTGGTGAAGTCGAGTTGCGCCAACCAGTCTGCTATGATGGGTTTTCCAAGAAACGATGTAGCCCATTTATTCATATCTTGTGCTACTTTCTCTGCAACATCGAGAAATATCGGATCCTTTTGGTAGGCGAGTTTGAGGTTTCGAAGATTGTCTAAAGACATGCTTTTGATTTGACCTAAGGCATCTTCTCCGTCAAACATCCAGCCATCTGCTCCGGAAAGCAGTGCATACGCCACGTTTCTTATGCTGCTTTCAAGCGGGGCGTCTGGTTTTGCGGCTGGGCCGGTACCTTGAATCCATTGTCTCTGTAAATCTTCGGGAATGATAGGACCGCTGAACTTTCCAGCCCTTGCGTCAGTTACTGAAATTTGGCTTCCGCCAATGATCTCATCGCTTTTTAAAAAGGTGATTCGCTCCTGATTTTCAAATCTTCGTCGTCGTTTACTGTACCGCTTTTCCATGAGAGCAATACGTTCACCGTTGAGTACCGCCAGTTTCTCGAGAGCGACGAGAGCCTCAGTATTAAGTACGTCCGGATAATTCTCTACAATTTCCTTGGGAAACAACAGCCGTTGTTTGATTGGTTCTGACATACCCCCTCCTTCTTGAGTTAGCATCAACTTACGTTAGGTATCGCTGAATAGGACGTCAAGAGAAATTTCGCTAAATAATATATTTCGCTATATATTGAAATTTCTTTTGGGGTGACATACATTGCAAGGCATGACACCGTTAATGAATGAAGAAAATCTGAAAATTATTTTCGGGATAAAGATAAAATCCTACAGAACGCATCTGGGATTATCTTTACAGGCACTCTCAAAAAAAACCAGCATTGCGGTTTCCTACCTGAGCGAGATTGAGTCCGGTAAAAAATACCCCAAACCGGATAAATTGATTCGCCTGGCTGGGGCCCTCGAGGTAGACTATGACACCTTGGTCTCGACCAAGGTCAGTAAAAATCTCGATCCCTTTGCAGCGCTTATCAACTCAGATTTAATAAAGCAGTTCCCCTTTCATCTGTTTGGTATTTCAGCAAGTGATATACTTGGATTGTTTAAGAATAATCCAGAAAATGCGCATGCTTTCCTGCAGACTTTTTTACAGATCAGTCGAGCTTACGATATGTCTCTGGAGAATTTTCTCTTTGCTGCGCTGCGGACCTATGTGAGACAGTGTAAAAATTATTTTCCCGATTTGGAAAATCTGGCCAATCGATATGCTCGTCAACTGGAAATTGACGGCCTTACGCCTTCCTCTATGCAACTCAAAAAGATACTTGAGGAAAACTATGCGTACAAGATAGAGGAAACAGAACTCACAGAGCAACCTGAACTGAATGTGTTTCGCTCAGTTCTAAGAGGGAAAGGGCTGCTTTCGATAAACGGCCGGTTGTTGTCTTCCCAGAAAGCTTTTGTTCTGGCACGGGAAATAGGCTTTCTTGAATTGGCAATTAAAGAACGACCTCTTACCTCTTCATGGATCAAAGTGCAGAGCTTTAATCAGTTGGTGAATAATTTCAAAGCATCCTATTGGGGCGGGGCTCTGCTCCTGCAACAGGATCGCGTAACGAGGGATTTAAAACGGTTGATGGAGCAACCTGAATGGTCTGATGATTCTTTTATCGAATTGCTTGAGCTGTACCAGGCCACTCCCGAAATGCTTCTGCACCGGATGAGCCAGCTCCTGCCGGGAGTTTTCGGGTTGACCAACGTCTTTTATTTTCGGTTTGTTAACGGAGTAGACCGTCTGTCGATACTACTCACCAAGGAACTTAATATGACAGATAGCCTTATTTCATATGGCTTGGGAATGAAGGAACATCACTGCCGGAGAATGCTTCCTCTTCGACTGCTTCAAAAACTACACCACAATATGCTGCCACTTGCGGTGGGGGTGCAAAAGGTTGAATTTGTGAAATCTGGCGACAGTTTTCTGCTGATAAGCATGGCGCGGCCATTATCCTTGTCACAAAAACGCGGATCGGCAATTGCCCTGGGTATCAAAATCGATAAAAACTCGAAATTGGTAATTAAGTTTATCAACGATCCCGGGATTGCTTTAGAAAAGGTCAGTGAATCCTGCGAACGCTGTCCGTTAACAGATTGCAGTGAACGGGTGGTTGAGGCCAGTCTGATCCGCAGGCAGAACGCTCTGGAAAAACGGGAGGCGGCTCTGCAAAGATTTCTCGGATAGGCTCCAAAACGAGGATTACCCCTCCATAACTCTTTCTGGATTCAGGATGTTATTGGGCCTTTGACCATCCATGTGGAGTCGTAAGTTTTTGAGTGCATTGAAGATCTTGAGACGGCGTATTTCGGGAACTGCCGCTGCGGTATGCCCGGCAATCTTGAGATTAGCGAGTGGTCTGCCGTCTGCATCCATAAATCGTTGGCCAGCATTTCCTTTTTGTTCATCGGTAAGAACATCCAGTCGTACCTCTACGTCCTGACGTTCCCTTAAGTACGGTGCGAGATCCACTTCATTAAGTAGACCCTTTCCTGCATTAACAAGAATTCTTACGGAGCCTTGAGCTGCATTGCCGAGCATATCTAAGGCCTGACGGTCAACCCAGTATCGAGTCAGTGAGGTTGTTGCCGCTAAGGTTGTTATAATGTTGCTTGTTGTAAACAGTTCGATTTTATCAACATACTCCACATCTATTTTATTGTGGTAAACCCTTGCCCGGTTCAGCGCCAATCGTCTGAGCCGCTCTCGCTTCTGCTGATATTGAGGACGTTCGGGGTTTCTCTGGCAGACAATGACATTCGCCCCCATAGCGAGTACCCGTTGAACGACGGCCTCACCGATGCGACCCAGGCCTTGCACTCCAAAGGTTAATCCGATCAGTGAGCGGTCAAATATGCCAAGATGAGTTATGTAGACCTTGTCGGCAAGCACGCTTATCGAGCTCTTGGCTTTTATTTCCCTTAAGAATTGACTTGTGTACGCAACAGGAGTTTTGATCGTATATGTTGCCGTGTGGGTCAACTCATAGTGGTCAACGGCTTGTATCTGGATGGATAACGGCTTCGTTTTTGAAACCTCGGGTAAGAGTTTTAACAAGTCATCAAGTCGAGACCTCTGTTGCTCTGAAAGGCATTTATACTCCTCTTCCAGGATCAAAATCGTTGTCACCTCATACGCCATTGCCAGTTCGATAAGGCATATGCCCACCTCATCCAAGCCAATAATAGCAATTTTGTTTTGTATGCCCGCCTCGCTGTATTGTCCAAGCTGATCATGATACACTGTTGCATCCCGCCGAACACCGGTGCGGACATATTTATCTCCAGATCCGAACTCATACATGGCATCCAGTCTCAATGCCCGTCTCAGCAAGGTAAACCACATGATTTGGGCAACTGTTCTTGCCTGTTTTTCTTGAGAGATATCAATTTGATTCAGGGCTATTGCCCCTTCTGAATAATTATCTTGAACATACCGCCCATACAGCGCATCCAGGGCCATGCCGATATTTTGTTCCGTAACGGCGACTGTCGTATACCCCGGTGAGTTGGTAACAATTGTTCCCATCCGGGTAGCCGTGTCTAAATCGATATGATGGGTAGCCGTGGCAAAAAGAATGAGACCTTGCAATCGCGCCTGCCTGAAGAACAGGGCATCAAAACTCGCATTACAATACCCCAGACAATAATCGTACTGCTGACTGGCAACAATGTCATTTAATCGGCTATTAATCCCGGGAGTCCACTCACCATCAACTTCTATCAATTCAGACTCGGCGAGCAGGATGTCAAAGGAAACATCGCCGAACTGTTGTTGCAGCTGGAGAATTATCTCGGGAGGCAAGGGCTCAATGACGAGCACCCTTGCCTTGGGAGAAGGTACACGCATACGAAAGAATTGTAGACCTTCGATTTCAACAATGCTATGCGTTCCTGCCGCTTTTCCTTTAGTTATTGAGTTGTTGATTATATTGGGAGGAATCCTGCCGTCAATGAGTCCTCGTAAATTATCAAGAGCCTTAAATATCTTTAATTGTCTTACTTCCCGCACAGCAGCCGCGGTATGCCCTGTAATTTTTATGTTTGGCAGAGGCCGGCCGTCATCATCGACAAGCTTAAGAAAGGCTCCTCCCTCGTGTTCACTGGCAAGAACATCCAGCCTTGCCTCGGCATCAGGGCTTTTGCACAAGAATTGAATCAATGCGTCTTCATCCACAAGTCCTTTTCCGGCACTGACAATCACCCGCAGAGGGCTTACGGCTCGGCTTGCAAACTGCTCTAATCCCTTTTGGTCCACCCAGCCTCGTGTCTTGTCTGTGGTTGCAGCCAGGGTTGTGATGATATTGCTTGCCTTGAAAAAGGCATCCTTGTCTTCAGCATATTCAACAGAAAGGGATTGGCCGAGCCATTTGTGGTGATGCGCAGCCAGTTTTCTCAGATTGATGAGTTTTGCTTGATATTTTGGCCGGTCGGGATTTCTTTGGTAGATGAGAATACTCATACCAAGATGTATTGCACGTTGCGCGACGGCCTCTCCGATACGTCCTAAACCTTGAATTCCCAGCGTTATTGTACTTGTGGATGAATTATACAAATCGAGGAGATTGCGCACAAAAATATCCTCAATATCAATATGAATTTTACCACCTGCTTGAGCAATCGTGCACCGCCTGAAATTATGTGTTTCGGTTGAAAAGGTATAATTCGCACGATCAAACAGTTCTGCGCGACTCACCGGTACTATCTGGATAGATAAATCATCTGTTCGGGAGGTGTTTTTTTTAACAGATAGCATCTCATCGAGCCGTTCTTTTTCATCCTCAGAAAGATCTCTGTACTCATCGTCGAGAATATGAATAATTGCAACTTCGTGGGCGATGGCAAATTCAATGAGATGCAGGCCTGTTGCATTTAAACCAATAACTCCGACGATCCGGACAATATTGGCCTCCTTGTTTTGGCCTAATTGATCGTGGTACACGGTGGCGCGCTCGCCAACCCCGGTGCGGACATACTGTTCGCTGGCCCCAAAGGAAAACATTGCATCAAGTTTTAATATCCTCTGCAGAAAACACAACCACATTGCATGGGCAATTGCCAAAGGAGCCGCCTGTATATCAATGTTGCCTGCAATTCTGACGAACCCTTCAGGTCCTTGCCCGTGCCGGACAGCATGGGAATACATGGCGTCCAGTATCAAACCTATATTTTGTTCGGCAACTGTCGTTGTCGTAGGACCCGGAGCGTTGGTGACAACAGTATGATAACGTGTTGCAGCGGCGACATCAATGTTATGAGTGCCTGTTGATAAGAGCAAGAATCCTTTCAGCTTAGCCAGCCTGAAAAAATCTTCATCAAATGCTTCGTTAACATATCCTATCACATAATCATATCTTCGCACCTGGACCAGTGCGTTGAGTTTGCCATGAATGCCAGGGGTCCATTGTCCGGCACTCTCAACTACTTCCGATTCTGATTGCAAAATGTCAAAAGTCACATCGTGGAATCGGTGGTGTAACTGAGCAATAATCTCTGGACCAATGGGTTCAAGGACCAAAACACGCGCACTGGGCTGAGGAACCTCCAATCGTAAAAAGCTCAAGCCTGCAAGTTCTACATCGGCAACAGCCAGATTATTCAACGCCATATGTATTTGCTTGGCTTCCGCCGTGTCACTCATCCGTTGTAATTCTTCTAAAATAGAGCGGCGGAATTTTCTTGATTCCAGTCTGTAACGTGAGGGGTACGGGAAAAAATCAGGGTACCGGCCATTGTTAACCTTTGCTTGTATCTTTTCCCAGAAATGCGCTGAAAAAAGATCTCCGTGTATGGCGCGAAATATCTCCATGTGTGGCTGTGGGATATTCAAATCCTGCTCAAAGGTAGACGGGGTAATACTTTGTTTTCCTGAACCTAAAACGGCACCTTGTTGCGCCCGAAAATTAAACAATCGAATATCGATAAGAGATGCATTGTCCAGATACACAACCCGGCCCCATGATGTGAGTCCAAAATGCGCTAAACCCAATGATTTTGGTAAAAAACCCATAGCTGCTAAATGCTTAATATTCCAGCCGACCTTCAGCAGGATCTGCCGGGCCTCGTTTTTACTGGCAGTTCGAACCTGGGTAATAACGGGTATAATCCGGCGCGCGGCATATACCCGCTTGAAAAAGATATGCTCAGCAGTGATAATTACATCTTCCGGTTGCTCATGTTCTAATTTTTCTATCAATTCTTCAGAGAATTGCTTGCGTTCGAATTTTAAGTTCCGGTAATCAAGAGAGTCCAGAATTTGTCCAAGACGATCGATCGCATGTACTTTTATGAAATTATCGATAATGCTTTGTCTGTCAGGCAAGCCTTGCCGAATTACTTTAAAGACCAGAGGGAATCCTTTAATTCCAAAGACAAAGTCTATTGGGCCGATTCCAAGATACTGGCACTGTTCTCCTGTTTGAAAAATGTTTCGTAGCTGTTGCAGAAGAGCAAGTTTTGCCGGATGGCTAAATCCTATTATGTCAAGAATATAGGCGGGGGTTTCCCGTGGAAATAAGCGCTGAACAAAATTGTAGAGCTCTTGATAATTCCTTGTTGAAACCGTAAACGCTGAGCGTGTTGACGAAAAAAGAAAAACTCTCGCTGCTTGATAGCCGACTAATACGGCATCGACCTTTACGCCATCGGTAGAATGTACACAACTGATAATGACTGGAACAACCTCAAGGTTCGTTCGAAATTGTCCAACGAGATAGGCGCCTTTCCCCCGAAAGAACGGTGTCTTTAATAAATCAAGACAAAGCAACACATCTTCTACTGGTATGTGTTCATTGATTATATCAACGATAATATCGGTATCTTGAGAAATTGTATCAGAAAAAGAAGCCGCAAAAACAGAATCGCCAAATGCCATCTGGAGGGTTGTACCCAGCTGCGTACGTTTCTTTATCGGATAACGATTAACAATCTTGTCTGGCTCAATTTGGTTAAGCCCAATGCCGTCATCTTCAAACTCAATGGAGATACCTTTCCGAGCAAAAACTTTGCGCATTACAGAGGTAAAATACGTGGTTGCCAGCTCGTCTCTATACGCATCCTTGAATCGTTGTCGCAGGTGTTCCCATTGGCCGCGATCATATACGAGCTCTCCTAGAGTAGTACTTGCGAAGGCAACGCTCTTTTCGGTCGCTAAACGATAGAGTTGAACTCTCAGCAAGTCATCTTGCAGGCGACTCTCCAGTTCACCTGCGGTAAACAACGCAGGCGCCCGCTGGGCGATATCTAAAAAATCATTATAATATTCAAGAAATTGTTGGTGAATGCTCTCGAGAACTTGAGCCAGTTTTACTGTCATATATACGTCCCTCTCATCGAAAATTCGCCATCCTGCCCAAAAAAAGATTGCGCCAATAGGAGTGCAATTACATTGTGTCGCGTTTCGTACCTTTATGCGAGATGACCCATCTCCCTATTTCTCGGTTACCCAATAGCGGCAACCTGTAATATACATAAATAAAGCAGTCGAAAGTTTGAGCTGTGCCTCGATTAGGGAAGAACTCTCCTGCAGAGTCTGCTGCCAGATTGTAATGCTTTGATGCAGTGAGAGTTCCAGCAGCGATTGATTGGAGAGAAGAGTGCGATAGTATTCGGGCTTATCCGCCGAAGGAGTCATCCACATGCCACAGCGCATCGGCAACTCCTGCAGCAGCAGCGTGGCAAGATATCTTTCCATCGCTTCTCCCATTATAAAATCCGGTGAAATATCGTGGAGGACCCCCTCCAAGGTGAAAAAAGATTTGCGATAAAGGACCAGTTCCGAAGGAAAAACAACCCCCTTCATGGTCATTTTTTCCAGCAGGCGGAAGGCCTTTTTTAGAGGATCACAATCGACATATTCCTCTGATGTTAAGAGTTTTTCGATCGTTTCGGCAAGAGCCTTCCTGTCCTTTTTTTCAGCTATATCTGATCTTAAAGCCATGCCTTCTATGAGCCCGGCGAGAGTCCAGCTATCACTTTTCATGATGCCAAGCAGCAGCTCCATGATCTGTATCCGCTGCTTTTTCGACAGGTGTCCGGCAAGCGTCCAATCAAGCAACGCCACCTCAAAACTGTCCGGACCATTGCCGGGAATGGCCAGGATATTCCCGGCATGGGGATCTCCATGAAACAACGACAAGTTTTCTTTCGCAAAAAGCGGAATGCAGATGATTGCCTCAAAAACCAGGGCCGCCAGTTCCTCTTGCTGGTTCTTGCCCCCCTTCATGTCGGTAATCTTAATACCGTCAATATATTCCATAGAGGTCATGGCCCGTGTACAGAAAGGTGTCAGTTTCGGAACCCGCACCCCAGCCACGCGATCATAGATTTTTGAGGCTGCATTAAGGTGCTCCTGTTCGGCACTCAAGTCAATCTCCCTGGCAAGATCCCCGCGAATTTCTTGGAAGAGACTGGCAAGCTTCATTTCTTGCAGGGCATAGTATTTTCGATTCTGTTCAAGACTTGCCATCACGCTTTCCAAAATTCGCAGTTCTTCCTGGAGATGGATTTCGATCTGAGGTTTAAGCACCTTAAAAACCCCTTTGTTTGTTTGACTACCGCCAGGGTTTTGCCAGCTATAGGGAAGGACGGTGGCAACACTGGCTTCAGCGATGATGTGGGGAGACAGCGTGATTTGGCAACGCGAATGGAGCCCTGCCAACTGTGTTCGAATAAAGTGCACTTGATCATCTGGATCGGTACCGTAGGCCCCCTGTTCCAAACGAATAAGCCACCTTTTCAGTTCTGGATCGAGTTGTGGATTTCGGGCAATAACCTGACCAAGTTTGTGCAGGGTTGGAAAGTGGAGGGCCAGGTTCAGCAGCCGCTCTCCGGGGACACTGCCGGCCTTAAGGGTGGACTGATTGAGTATTACTCTGCGAAGCCTGGGATAGGAGATGCGTGAGAGAAATAATTCGATGCCGTCACGAACCAGAGGTACAAAGCGAGCAAGGCTGCCGGGTACTGCGTCTTCAGGGCGGACCAGCGATATCAGAAGGGAAGCGGCCTTTTGACAAAATGTTTTTTCGCCCATCGATTGCACCAGCAGATCAAGTTGTCTGCCTAACTGCTCCTCAGTGGAGTTGCCAAATGCCTGCATAAGAGCGGTCTGCTCAAAGAGATCCATTATCTTTTTCTTAAGAGAGGTGAGAGGGGAATGAGTTTCCTATTTAAAGTGGAGGGTCGTAAAGATTCGTGAGAAATTGTTATAGAATCGCAATTTCACTACAAGACCCGATTAAAATAGAGCTATGTTTGCATGGGGTTTAGAATTTAACTCCGATATGTTGGGGACTTATCTAACCCGATATGCGGGATTCTTTTTAATACTCGTTTGTCGGGTGCTCTTTCTAGTACTCGCTTGACGAGTGCTTTTTTAGTACCCCCTTGCGGGGTGTGCTGTAAAGAGGGACAGGTTTTCATGCTTACGTCATTAATCCCGCCCAAAGGCTTTGCGGGACTTTCATGCGTACGGTGGTAATCCCGCCCAAAAGCTTTGCGGGACTTTCCGTAGTACGTCATTAATCCCGCCCAAAAGCTTTGCGGGACTTTCCGTAGTACGTCATTAATCCCGCCCAAAAGCTTTGCGGGATAAGTTCATTCACGAAAAACTTTTCTTGTAAAAAGCACAAGAAAAGTTTTTCTAATTCACTAAAACCACGAACGATGGCTCCAAACATCCTCTTCCAGTGATTTCTTGTCTTTTTCCAGTTGCAGGAACATGGAGGCGTTCTGAATGGCTAA
>CBDTUM010000110.1:0-15011 GCA_965363495.1 uncultured Desulfopila sp. | reverse complement strand
CTTCTGGAACAGTATCACGGGAGAAATTTCGCAATGATTCAGCATGATAAAAACGCTCCCTTTGACGATGGAAACTAGTCTTATGCTTATCGTTTTTATCTAAAATTGCTAGTGTCAACGGAACAGTATTATCACCACTAGCCTCGACGTATGCAGCAAGTAACTGCCGCACATATCGGCGATCTATAGTAACAGTGTTTTCAGCGGGGATCTCTGGCGTTGGTCGGATACCCAAACCACCCCCAAATCTGACTGCATGAAAGGGCGTAGTCGCGTGACCAGTAACCATATCCACGAGTGAAGTAGAATCGAATATAGTGAAATCAAACTTATCAAAATACTCGTGAAGATTACCCTCCAAAACTACCGAATTTGTAGTCGAAATTTTATCCTGACAATGCGTCACCCAATTTGTTCGTAATTCCGCCTTTAAGCTTTGGGGAGTTGCTATCAACTTACCTAACGTAGTACCAACTTGTTTAGGAGCAACGAAATAATATTTTTGGGGAGGCGGGTAATCGCCACGAAAAGAATAGTAAATAATCTTACCGAACTCAACCCAAACATCGCTGGGGTAAAGAGAATGATCGTAGTATTTGCACTGATAATTATCCCAACCACCTTCAAAAGTGCTATTGCTAATAAATCCCACAACATCAAGCCCTTGATCTCCTGCCCCAGCAAAGCGTTTAATTTTATGATAGGAGCTTGCGAGAGAGGTAGCCCATTCTTCAGTGAACTCCTCCCATTGATCAGCAGAAAAAAGCTCTATCCGTTTGGTTTTTGGAATAGGAATGCCGGAAATAACATGCTCCGCGCTATATAAACCACTCTTAGGATTTGGACTTAAATCTTTAAATTTTGGCGTAACCATGAAATTTTGCACTTTTTGTTTCTTTCAAAGGCTTTTAATAAAACGGCACATACATAGCGAGTCTTCTATTGACACCTTGCCGCACACGGCTCCTTACATAATATTCGCAGGTAATATGAACATACTGACCGTAATTGATGGTTTCGGCATTGGAAATCGCTCCAGTATTTCATTGAATTCTCCTCGAAACTTTTCTTTCCTCTACGGTTCAGCCACTTGAACCTCTTTAATACATCTATCAATTACTTCTTCATTGCCAGAAGATAACAGTAACTTCTTTGCTATTTTGACGTCAAGTTGGATACTTTTTTCCTCACAAGCTCGAATGAGCCTAAATATCATCGCCTTATCAATTTCTAAAAATAAAACGTTTTTTGCAACCACACTGAGTTTGTATAAAGCATCTTCCTCATCGGCTTCTTTCCCAATCGAAAAGAGTCTGGCCTTATAAAACAAAGCAATCGCTTTCTTGATATCTGCTGACGTGATATCATCTTCAAAGTATTCGAGTACTTTTTCGACAATATCACGTTTAGGCAACGCTTCAAGTGAGGCGCATCGATCATAGATCGCCCAAAGATCATCTTTGGGAATGCTAGTCCATCCCTTTTTTCGTAAAAGTTGCCTGTATACATCATCAAGAGGGATGGGTTTTGTGATTACCGGAGAATTTGGAGATTTTGAGGCCGAAATTTTCTCCTGTTTGTGCTTTGATTTGCTTTCATCAATCATAGTAACGAACCAAGCCTTTATGGCGTTATCATAATATACCTTGATACCATCAAGAGATTGGAGAAAAGCAGTAAAAGATGGGAAACCAATAGTTTTTTCGTCGAAAGCACTGTCAAGATTCTGCATTCGGTTCTTTAAAAGGGAGCAATGAATAGGATTGTCAGCGGTATGCAGAACTTTTTCTACTAAATCAGCCGCATCGTCAAAAGCCGCTTGAATTTTCTCATCTTTTGCCGCCACCCCCATCGTGTCATTAGCCGGAAGAATGATTGTATTTGTATATATAAATCGGGTACATGAACTTTTTACGCTTTCACTAAGAGCGGATCGAGGTCCAACGCCTATTACATCTTTCCCCATTTCCCGAAGTCTTCTAAATAGGGGGCTGAAATCGGAATCACCTGTAGCAAGAACAAACCAATTAATGTTTTCTACTCTCCAGACGTATTCCATAATATCAACCGTCATCTGAATATCAGTTGAATTTTTTCCCTTAACCGGATGAAAGCTGTGAATAAGTTCAAAGCCTAGACGGTTTAGCCCGGCTTGATATGCAGTTAAATTAGTCCATATCCCATACGCTTTACGCACGACCGTTTGCCCTACTGTTCCAAGTTCTTCAAGCAATAATTCCGCGCCACCTTTTTTCAGCCAATTTGCCAAGTTTTCAGCATCAATGAAAATTGCAATCCTGTTTTGTTCCATAATTGTCTCTAAGGAGGGGTTTGACATCCAACGGGCCGCTTTTGTATGTTAAACTACCCGTAATCCTCGCATCAACTCGCGGTTAGAATTATTTTTCCATGACAAATGTCACTTCAAATCCCCTGCAAGATCGATACTTCTGTAACCTGCTTGAAAGTGAGAAAGCATCCTTCCCATCAAACGCCAGGAACACATCCAATCCCCTATCAAGGAGGATTTTCCAGCCCTTATCCGTCACAATATGGCGAGCATGAATGGATTTATCAGGGACGAATTCCCAAGAAAACCGGATGCCACCACTCCAGATGTTTTCTTGGATACTCATGAGATAGCCTTTCTGTTGCTCGCCGTTAAAGTCGTCTTCAACAGTAATGAGATGGACTTCAACCTCCTCATCATCGGATTTTAAACGGGTAACAGTTTCAAGCAACTCCATCAGATTTCGCAGTTGGTGGAATTTCCGAAGATAGGCATCAGTTATGGTTAATCTGGATGCCCCTTTGAGATAGGGTCCGAACAATTCATCAAAGGAGATCCCTTTCTGGTTTTCTTCAATGACCAGGTGCTGTTCCTTGAGAATTGTATCCTTTAGTTCATCCTCAGTCACAGAGGAAGTAGATGTCTCTGATTGTTCTGCCTCAGCACCAGCTTCTTCAGTCGCAGGAGTACCGTGAGGATAATAATGCTGGGGAAACTGCTTTTCTTCCAGTGTCTTCACCAACTTTTTCTTACCCGTATCAACTGTCGTGTATCCGAATTGCACTGCTGTATAAGTGGAGTCAATACGCATGAGTTGATCCTTCACTCTTTTGCGGCCTTCGATGGCAAACTGCAATAAAACCTCAATCTCGTCCCTGCTCGCCTCTCCATGCGGGAAGAGGACCTTCATGAAACCTGAGAAGGTCTTTTGTATCGCATCTCGGTCTCTAGTGGAAATATCGCTCAGCAGCTGGAAGTGTTCAGTATAGGCCTGAGAAAAGTCGTGATTGCGCTGGTTCTTCAGGATCTCTGCCAGATAATCGACAACAAAACCATAGCCATCCGAGAACATTTCCCCACGGATAATATCAATTTCCCAGCCTGGAATATAAAAATGCAGTCGGTCGAGAAAGGCTGAATCATGATATGCCGGCGGCAACTCATCAAAGAGATCGGCATGCTTGAGCATGTACGGCACATTATGTTGCGTATTGCCGACAAAGACCATAGAAGCTTCAGCACCCAACGTCTCAACACCACGGGAAAAGGTCTTATTGGCCATATAATTCTTCATGATATCAACCAGGGCCTTGTTCGGTTTTTTATCATGACCGGCAAACTCATCGAAGGCAACCGCATCCCAATATCCAACCAGCCCCAGCTTGCCGTTTGAGTTGTTCACAAACAGCTTCGGAACCGTAACCTCGCCGCCTGATATCAAAATGCCATGCGGTGAAAACTCGGAATAGATATGTGATTTACCAGTTCCTTTGGGTCCGAGTTCGATCAGGTTGTAATTCCGTTCGCAAAAAGGAATAAGCCGGACCAATTGCAAGAGTTTGCTCCTGGCGCTAAACATCTCCGGGTTGAAGCCAATCGACTGGAGCAAAAGGTCGATCCATTCCTCTGTAGTGAAGTTTTTCCGGGCAGCGATATAGGCATCATAATCGAAATGTGAAAGTTGGATCGGTTTCAGGCTCTGCATGAGCCAAGGACAAATACGTTTATCCTCAGAGGGTTCATATTCAAGATCAGAGATACACCAAACCCCGCCAACCAGAAGTTTTGGATGCTTCTTTATTGTATCCGTATCAACCAGAACTTTTGACACACCAAGGTTGCTGAAGGTGGCCTCATAGACATCATCTTTGTCGTTGAGTTGCACACCAATCTTATCAATAACCTTATGCCTGCCCTTCTCACGGATGACCGATTTGGTCAAACCCGCTTCATTACGGTGTACATAATGTTTACTAAGGATCTCCTTGACCGTATCAATACCGCTTTTGATACTTTTCTCATCTGCGGTGGCACAATATTGCCCAAGGAGATATTCAAGGACATAGGAAGGAACGATGGCATTTCCCTTTACGATCTTGACCAAGTCTTTACGAACAACCAGGCCCTGAAAATGCACATTTATCTTATCATCGAGTACGCTCATACTCTCCTCCTAGCACCCCACAAGGGGGTATAAGTAACTTTGGACAGCTTATTTTCTTGCAAAAAAACAAGAAAATAAGCTGTAAGGTACTAAAAATCAAAATCACTGGTAAATGACCGCCGCATCAGATACCGAAGAGACTTGTATTCCTTGTAATGCGATGTTCCCGTCAGTTTTTCATCCAATAGCAGGATGACCTCCTGGTTATTGGCATCATCCGCCTTGCGGGTGAGCACAAACCGCACCTGCAGCTCCCGTTCTCTTGGGTTCTCCGAGGTCAGGTCAAAGGTCAATTCATGGCAATCAGAGATCAGCTCTCCCGCCTGGGTGTAAATACCTGCCCGAAGTTTTCTCGGCTGGACCTTGTCTGTCACAGGTTGTGCCTGATAGAAGGCCACCGCCAGTTGCCCGGAGGTGATCACCATACTTGAACCGCGCAAGATATCGACCTCAACCGCTGAGATGTCGCTTTGCCGCTTCTTATTGATCTTAATGATGGGGATGACCACTTCCTGGAGCGATGCTCCCCCATGGACAAAGCGGCTCCCTGAGCCCTTGAGCCGAAGACGATTGATCGACTTGGGAATCTGCACCTCCACAACGCCTGCAAGCCCCAGCTCGGAGGATTGAAATTTCCGCAAGCTCGAAACCTCCTGCAGACCCTTGCCCAGCACAAAGCGTCTATCGCGGAAGAGAATCTGCTCACCTACCGCATCGCTGCCGGTAAAATCGCTCTCCAAAATAGCGCGGTTCTGGTAGATAAAGCCATGATCCGCAGTCACCAGCATATTGCTGGCATTGGCCCCGGTCAGTTTCTTTACCAATCGGATCAGTTCCTGGAGCGTTTCCTCGACTGCTTCAAAAACTCGTTCTTCCGATTCCCGTTTGTCACCGGTCGTGTCGATACGGTTGTGGTAGATGTAGATGACATCGTGATCCCGCAAAAATGCCCGGCAATCCTCCTTATTCAGCGCCATCAGTTCTTCAGCCTTGAGGGCTGTCGCCCGCTTGGAAATCGCTTGTTCGAGAATTTTGCGACGGTTTGCAATGCCCTGAGAACTCACTCCACCTACCAGAACCGTTCCCGAATCATTATCCTGCAACGCCAATTCTGTGTTCGGCAAGAGTGCCGCCATACCCAACTGGGTGTAACTTGGCAGCATGGCCAACGCAGGCTCCAAAGTCGCCTCGTAACGGTCTTCCTGGCGGATGAGACTCAAAAATTCATCGCCGATCTCGTAGCGGAATGCATCGGAAATAATCACATAAATTTTTTTATCCTTCTGTAGAAAGGGCTGCACATGACGTTCAAAGAAATTCTTCTGCAGCATTATGGGAGTTGCGTCCCATTTACCGGCATCGTCCACAAAGGATTGCCAGTTGTTACTTACCTTCAGCAGATAGTTGTTGGAGTAGAGATTCTCGATCTGCTCCGTCAGCGTTCCCATCAGGGAGGTCTCGCCGGAGCATCGGACATGAAAAGTAAATTTTCGGTACATCTGATCCAGACGGAACCAAAAATGGCAATATCGCTGGACCCCATCCGCCATTGACTCCATGGTCAGTGTGGCTTCATCCAGGGTGTGAAAAAACTGGGCCGCAAAATCGACTGCTTCATAGAGATGACGAAATTCTTGGTACCAGTGACCTTGCCGCCGTTGGCGCACCCAGAGCGCCACATCACCACTTGACAGTGTTCGCTTGGCGATACCACGAACCAGGTCTTCGATGATCTGCAAGTCAATCCGGCGAAAGTAATCCAATTCAATCAAATCTCGAAAATCGCGTTTTGCAAGATCTTGTTCAATTCCAAGGATCTCGGCGCACTCACTGGAAATCGCCTCAAAGCACGCCTCAAACTGACGGCTGTCCTTCCATCGTTTCAAGAATACCAAGGCGTCGGAAGATAAGAGGGCGGCTGGTTGTGGGATCTGAGCAGTAAAATTCTGGAAATAGCAGTATTTGAAAAGCTGAATAAAGAAATCTTTGATGCCAGGTTCCAAGGATTCGTATCCATAGACTCGCCCCATCTGGCTCCATAAAAATCCATCCAGGCTGCAGCGACCAATCTGTTTAATTTTATCATCCCGGCCAAGGGCCATCTCCGCCAGCAGATTTTCGATTACCGAATCCATCCGGGGCTCGGAACCAGCACAGACCGCCATCATTTTCAAGCGGATCACGCCGGAGGTATCGCCGGGCTTGAGCAGACGCTTCAACGACTCTTTGCGTTTGACGGCTTGAAAAAAATCGGCATGGGATTCCACGACCTCGACAAAATCGAGCCCCAGTTCTAACTCGGAGAGCCAGATGGCCGCCTGGTCGGTGCGGAATTCGCCATGGCCCAACTGCACATCCAGCAGCCAGTTGTCCAGGTCGGCAGGCTGTGGACCTTCGCGATAGAGAAGAAATTTTTGCTCCGGTAGTTCCCGCAAAATTCGATGTTTTATCCCAAACTCATTGTTGGCAAGTTCTATCTTCTCAATACCGGTTAAATGCAGTGCCTCAAAGTCAGCCCGCAGTTCTTTTTTCGTGTCATACCAGAAGACTATGCGGTGTTTTTCAAACAACCGATTGAGCGCCAGAACAATCTTATCTTCACTCATCAGCGACACCTGCCTCCTTAAGTTTTTCGGCAAGAAACCGTTCTATTTCCTCCCGCTTGGGCAGCTCCAACTGGTACTTGGAGACAAACAACTGATTGTCCATACCTGCCAATGCAAACTTGACCAGTGAGTGCTTCTTGTGGGAGCAAAGCAGGATACCGATAGGCGGACTGTCGCCCTCAAGCATCATGTTTTCCTTGTACCAGCTTACATAGGTGTTTAGCTGGCCAATGTTTTCATGGTTGAATTCGGCCAGTTTCAACTCCACCAGCACATGGCACTTGAGGATACGGTGATAGAAAACCAGATCGATAAAGTAGTGCTCATCCCCGATCAATATTCGCTGCTGTCTGGCCTCAAAGCAAAAACCATGACCAAGTTCGAGCAGGAATTCTTCAATCTTGCTGATAAGCTGGTCTTCAAGATGCGATTCGCTCATCACCTCCCGAGGCGTAAGTCCCAGAAACTCGAATACATACGGATCGCGCACCGACAAGGCAGGTAATGTCTTTTCTGCGTTTTGTCGGGTCAGCTCGGAGAGCTTTTTCTTATCAATCGAGAGGCCGCAGCGTTCATAGTAAAGACTGTGGATCTGCCGCTTCAACTCACGCACCGACCAGTTACCCTGGATGCACTCCACCTCGTAAAATGTCCGTTTAGTCGCATTTTCCAGATTAAGCAGTTCCACAATATGGGTAAATGAGAGTCTGGAGATCAGCGTCTTGCCGTCAATCCTGATTTGTGGAGTCGCCTCCACAATCTCAGTCGCAGCAGCATTAGGTGGTACATGGAGATCGGTCAGGACCGTCTTCCCGACCAAAGGCTCTAATTGTGGAGTCACTGTCTCCACAATCTGCGGATAGGTAAGATACAGCTGGCGATAGCGATAAATTTCCCGCCGATCACAACGGGACACGCCGTGCTTCGTTAAAGTCTCGGCCAGCCTGTCCATCAGCTTGTCACCGTACTCGGCTCGATCCATCCCCCCGCGCTCGTATTCTTCCACATGAAGACCGATCAACCAATTGCGCAAGGTGAGGCTGGCATTAACAGCCCGGTTGGCCTGGGCTGCAAGAGTGTCATTGACCTGGCGGATCACGCCGACCAGTTGCCCGAAATTCAAAACAGTCGATATAATGCTCTTGGTAGTCATTTTCAGATTCACTCTTCCTTGGCATCCAGGCCGGGGATCTTCTTCAAGGCCGCGCCGAATTTCGGGTAGTTTACCTTTACGCCGTCGTCGAGGTCGATTGGCAATTGCTTGGTGGCCAGCGGGTAGAGTACGTCGCGCTCGTAGTCTTCCAGCTCAGTGATTATCTTTTTGACCTGCTCAATTTTTTTGATAGCCTTAGTCTTTTCCCCTGGTGAAGCCGAGGTGCTGATGCTGATTTGTTCCTGGTTTTCTCGGTGGGAAGTAAGTTTGGTGCGGAATTCTCGCAGATAGCCATTTAAGACCACGCTGACAGTATCCGGACGATAACGGTGCAGGCAGATCAAGGCATTAAAACTGCCCTTGGGACTCGTAAACAGCCAGTAGATGGGTCGTTTTTTGTAGCGTCTCACGTGGTCATTATAAAAATCCTTGAGAAAATACTTGCGGATATCCTTACCCAGCGCCTTTTCGACGAACTTAAGGTTGGCCTCGTAGTCCTCCTCGCCAAAAGCCAAGCGGAGGAATTTGCGGAAGCGCTCGGCTATATCGTCAGTGAACCAGTCACCGTCGAGTATGGGGATGACGTTGTCGTCATCCGCCGGGAAGCTCGGCTCCGGAACTTGCTTCAGATAGTCCTCGATGGTCTCACCCTGGTTGGCCAGGATTAGACCCGGCTTCTCCACCGCATAGCGGCCAAACATGCAGCCCACGGAGTAGGAGACCAATTCGCGGATGGTATTGGCCAGCAATTCTTTGTCTCTCTCCTCATCAGTATTCACCCTTGGATAGCGATAGTTCGGGTTACAGGTTAGGGTTATTTCGTTGACCGACACCTCGGATTTTAACTCGTTCTGTAGACCGTAAGCCTCGATGAAGATGCGGTTGTTCTCTTCCTCCAACCGCTGCATCTCCAGCGTCATCTCCCGCCAGTGGGCGCGGAGCTCTTGGTAGGTGGCCTTCAGGGTGGGCTGGCGGTAGTCGGGGTCCAGCAATGGTAGTCCGGTGAAGTCCCATGAGGTTTCGTAGGAGTCCCAGTCGTGTTTGCCAAGGGTTATTAATCGCTTAACATTGATATCTAAGTTCTGTTTGTTATCTTCTGGGGGTTGAAACGGAACACGTGCCATATCCCCAACCTGAAACGTTGTGGTGGGGTTGAGAATTTGCATAAAGCCAAGCATTAGTTTGCTATTCATCAATCCAATTACTTGTTTCAGCATACTTCGGGCGGGGAAACCGGAAGAACCTTTAACGTCAAAAATAAAACCATTAGGTGCGTGTCTCGCAGCAAATGAGTTCGTCGTTATGTCAGCCCATGTAATTCCCTCTTTGAAGTAGTATTCTGTATTTTGAGGTCTGGAACGTACTTTGCCATTCTCATCCTTAAAGTTGCGGATGCGGATGCCATCATCTTCCCAATCGACAACATATTCACAATTGCCGTACCATTTACGCCAATCGCCGCCCTTGTTGTACGGGAACCATTTTAATCCTGTTTCAACTGCCGCATCACGTGATGCGAGACCAAAGCCAATCTTTTTCAGAGAGATTTCATGCCATGCTCTCATAAAGGTGTCATTTGACCCCGTTTGTAAGCCGACTCTGGGTTTAACGACTTCTCCAAATAATGGAGCATAGGTGAAAACATTGCGAATAGTATCGCTTACCCAGTAGGCAATAGGGCTGCCAGGTATTATTTTGTAATTTTCTGTTGAGGCTAAAAAAGGATTTAAGCGCCTCTCTTTAAGCATCGCATCTTTTTCTGCTTCACTTCTGCCATCAGTAAGTTTCAAAAAAGATCCTTTGAATTCGGTATCCTTTGAGTTGGATAGTACAAAGGCAGTTGTTGAAACAACCTCTCCGCCGATGCTGTCAAAAGCTCTAGCCCCTAAATGAGCCATAGAAACAATGGTGGACTTGCGGAATATCTCGGTGCGCAAGGTCTCAAACGAGGATAGAAACATCCAACTTTGCATAGTTATCATTGCAACTGAACCTCGCTTATTAGCCAGATTCAAATTGCGCTCTATAAACATGGCAAATAGGTCCGATTTGCTGTTCGGATAACTATCTTTCGCGAATGCCTGCAAGCGCCCCGTCATGCTTCTATTTCCCATATACGGTGGATTGGCAAGCACCACATGATATTTGGGGCTTAGGTAATCGGCCTGCCGCAGGGCTTGCATCACCTTCTGATGCGTCAGGCTGAGGAACAGATGACCGGAGACTTTCTTTGACTCCAATATTCTGAGCATTCCGTCCACATCGGTGACATCCGGACAGATGAGAGAGCCGAAGTTGTCAGCCTCTTCGAACTGGCGTAGCGTTGTTTGCAGCGGTGCGGTGAACAAGTCGCGCCCGACAAAGTCCATGTAATTTTTCAGCTCACTCTCATCGAACTGGACATTCTCCAGTACGCAGATGTTCGGCTTGACCCCTTTGTTGAAGAACCGACGCTGCTTGGCCCGGGCCTTCATGGTCAAGGCGAAGGCGGCCAGCTCCCCGGCGCGTTCGTCTATCTCAATGCCATAGAGGTTATGAGTGAGGATCTTCTCCGGAATCTCGGCAGGCTCGTAACCTTCCTCCTCGTAGATGGTGTAAAGCAGGTCGAAGGCGTAGGTGAGCATATGGCCGGAGCCGCAGGCGGGGTCGCAGATCTTGATCTCTTCCGGTTTGCCAATGCGCAAAAAGTCCCTCTCGGCCTGTTCAGGCTTGATATAGTAGTCCATCTGCAGAGCGAGCTTCGAGCCGGGGCGGTTGAGCAGCCACAGACGGCCGAGGGAGTTTTCCACAAGGTAGCGGACGATCCAGTGCGGGGTAAAGAGCTGGGTGGCGGCGGGGATGTTTTTGGGCGTGATCTTCACGTTCTTCTTCAACCCGTCGAACACCTCGTCCTTTTTCTCAGAGATGTAAAATTGATAGAGCCAGCCGATCACCTCGACATCCTCGCAGGCATCCGGTGTCATCGCCTCGCGGGTATAGGCGAGGATGGAGTTGCCCGACAACAGATCGTCCGGCATCAGCAGTTCGGTATAATCGTCGATGCGCTGAAACAGAAACGGCATGGCCTTGTTCCAGAAGTTGCAGACGGCCACCACCAGCAGGCGGTAGGCCTCACCCTGTGGGTCTCGGCTGGGCGCTTTGCCGTCGAGCAGGGCGAAGATCCGCTGCCGCACTTTTTCAGGCACCATCTCTTCGTCGATGTGCCCCATCTTGGCTTCAGCCAGGGTCTCGGGCTGGAACTGTCCTTCGGCGGGCGAAATTACGCCGATGCGGGTGTAGCGGTTCACGTCCATAAAGCGCAGGGCGCAGAAACGGTTGAACCAGATATAGGCCACCCGCTCGAGGACCTGTTCCTTGCCGTGGCTCTTGATCGCCTCTTCGAGTTTCTTGATGGCCTCGGTGCATTCCCGCCGAGCGGCGCTGTTCTCGGCCAGGACCAACTTGAGCTTGGCGGATACTTGCTCCATCAAGCTGCGCCGAGCAAACTGAGCGAATTTTTTGAGTTTGGTTGTTTCCATCTATTTATTCTCCCCAGCTGTAGCAATGGCCAGACGCGTCACCGGCCAATTGGGGAACACTGCTTGCCATGTTTCGATGTTATGAACTTGGCAGCTCGATAATGGCTCACGATCCCATCGAGCAGATTTTTTCGAAAATTTGATGAGTTGCCTTTCGAGACCATCAATGATGGTCTGTAACATTGGGCTTTCCAGAGTGATAAGCGAGACGTAGTGAACTGATTTTTCTAAACGACGCTCGGCCCAACGAAAGAAAAAGGAAAAAAGATATTTTTCAATCAGCGAGGCTTCGAGAGTGCCATCAACAATCTTCTTGAGAAGTTTTGTGCCGCCAATATCTACTGCATCAGGCCTACCTGGGTCTTTTACTTCAACGAAATAGATTGCGTCTTCCATTTCAACTATGAAGTCCACTCTGGGCATGTTCTGAAGGTCATGATATTCGGGGTGGGCAGGGTCATTTTGATCAAATTTCATCGCGTACTGAGCACCAACGAAATCAATTTGAAGGCCATTTTCTTGAAGCTTATTCACTTACGGCCCCCTTAAGACGTGATTTCGCATGCGCTATTGTTAAGTGATTGAACGCCTCAGTTATTGGATTTCTTTCAATCTCACGATAATCGTCAGTGCTGTCAATTTTGACCTCTCCTGATTGGATATCCCGATACAGAGCGTGAAATCGTACGTGGTCATCCTTTCCTTTTTCCTTGAGCAGGTCGAACCATTTGAGTAGCACATAGTCATGGGTTGCCAAAATAATCTGCTGGCCGTTACGCGATAGTTCAAGAAGGATTTGCACAAGCAGTTCCATCAACTTGGGGTTCAGGTTGGATTCGGGTTCGTCCCAGAACAGCGGGCCGCTGACACCTGGCTGGATTGCGCCTGTTTCCAGTAGGCGCGAGAGCATGCCTGCTTTACGGAAGCCTTCAGCCATGGAGTTGGCGGAGTATTCGGCAGTCTCAGTCTTGAAGGTTACCTTGCCGCCGCCATAAAAAACGAAGCGGCCCCCGCAGATGCCTTCGATCTCCGTCATGGCCCATTTGGATTTT
The DNA here is from genome assembly GCA_965363495.1 of uncultured Desulfopila sp. Lineage (GTDB taxonomy): Bacteria > Desulfobacterota > Desulfobulbia > Desulfobulbales > Desulfocapsaceae > Desulforhopalus_A. Next base: position 2,228 of record CBDTUM010000110.1, on the reverse strand, counting down.
TCATGCAGGGTTTCCGGACGAACCTCGGGGAGATCCAGCAGCAGACAGATATCTTGGTAGGTCTGGTCAAAGGAGAGCCCGTATTTCTCGTACAGGCTGTTGAACCCCTTCATGAATGAAAGGACTTCCTTGGTCGGGATAAAGACGGGTGCAGCTTTGTATTGCTCATAATTTTTGCTTTCTTGAATGGCAAGCGACTTGGAGTTGGTGTGGAAAGTCACAACCACCTCTTTATCTAAAGCGAAATGAGCCTCCATCTGGGCATTTTCGGATTCGCCGTGACGACGCAATTTGCCGAGTTTATCATCCAGCGGCATAAATATTCGCAGCAACTTGGAGGTGAGTGTCGTCTCTAACTCATCCTTGTCTATATCGGGTTTGTTTCTGAATATATTGCTGCCAGAACAGAGGCCATAGGCAGCCTTGAGAAGATGGGTTTTACCAGTGCCATTTTCGCCGATAATCACATTGATTTTTGGCGAAAAATCGATGTTCAAACTATTAAAAACAGTAAAATTCTTAAGCTCGAGTCGAGTGATCATATTTGTATCCTTTTCCCTCTTTTGATCTCTGCAAGCAGCGCTTGTCGCATAGAGTTGAGGTAGCGTTCTACATCCGCTTCATCGATAAGGCACTCTTTATCAAAGACAACCCGGACCGACTGGCTAGTGATGTACTCAATGCTGGGTTCAGCTATTGTTGTCGAAACCGGGATGGGCGAGGATTTAAGATCGCCGGTACCGGTCGTGACTGGTTTTGCTCCCGCCTGCGACCAAGCAACTATCTGTGATCGGAGCTGCTGGTATTCTTTCTCTTTAAAACGCCGTGGCGTATCGCGAATCACGGCGATCAATGTTTGTTTCTCCATATGCTTTACAACATCAGCAAAAGGTTTGGAGATCTGTTCTTGTTGTGCTGGAGCAAGACCCGCGAATTCGGGCATAGCGCAAATGCTTTCGTGAAGCTCGGTCACCTCCTCCTTGGCCTTGGTCGTCTCTGTGACGATATGAATTTTAATCCTTTCCTGCAGGGTGCTGACCAAGGACTTTACCTGCTGCATCCGGTTGCCCTTAAAGCACTCGGGATCGGTCAGGAATGTGATAACCTGCGCACTTTCATCACCCGCAAGGTAGGAAAAATTGGGCTCTTGCACCTGGACAAATTTTCGGGCCTCATTGAAGATATCCTTCAATGGACCACCCATGAACTTGCGGATCGGATCAATAACCTTTTCCTTCAGGTCAAGGAGGGCGTCCTCCTGGCGAAGCAACTCGGTCAAATACCAGGTGTAAGGTTTGCCGATGATCTCCTTTAGCGTATCAATCACCGGATTCAATGCTACCAAAAAGGGATACTGGATCGCCTGAGCGGCAAGAGGGGTGAGCTGATGCAAGAGCGCCTGCAGGGCAACACCGGTTTCCTTGCCAAGTGCCTTTGCTTCATTGGCATGGGGTGGAGAATCGAAAAAGTCCGCATGAAATTCCTTGAGACTGCGCACCTGCGAGGCAGTAAAATCAACCTGTGGCTCGAGGACGACATTGCCATGGCCGTGAGTATTGCGCAAAGCGCGTTCGAGATCGTCGTCTTCCAGGATGTTGCCATCGGTTCGCACCTCCACCTTGCCACGGGCGCAGAGTTTTGCGAGAATGCACAGGATGGCGGCATAATACCAACCGTAGGGTTTGCGCTCCATCTTTTCGAGCAAGGTCTTCAGGGTGGTCCGAACGCCACCGCGGTTGTTGCTTTGGATGTAGGCGAGCATCTCCTGCTCGGATTCCATGAGGGTGGTAACCCCCATGCCCTCAAGTGTCCCCTGCCGGTCGCGCAGAATATTCTTGATCTGGTCTTCCTTGTAGCTGATCCCCTGCAGCATCCGCAGATTGGGATAGACCCGCATGACCAATTCAGAAAATCCACGATTGATACGGCTTTGTGGATCTTCGCCGGCAAGTTCGATTTCCGTGCCGGCAACATAGAGCCTGGCTTTGCCCAATAAACGATGGACAAGCAATTGCAAGTCAGCGTAACGCTCTCTATTCTGAAAGCCTTTATCGGTTAGTATCCTTTTAACTGCTTCCTGCTGAGTCGTGGAAATATTCTGGCGGATATACTTTTCTGTCCGTTTGTACATCAGGATATCGCGCATGAGGCGATCATCCGGGGGCATCACCACCAGCAGCTCATCACGCCCGAAGGTATGCATGAGAAGCGATGCCTGATTATCGGCA
>CBDTUM010000109.1:0-15043 GCA_965363495.1 uncultured Desulfopila sp. | reverse complement strand
TGCGCCACCTGAGCTACCTGAAAAAAGAGTACCCGTCCCAGGAAGCTGTTGCCGAGGCTATTATTAACCTGCAGGCCCAACTTGAGTTGCCCAAGGGTACCGAACATTTCATCTCGGATATTCATGGTGAATTCGATGCTTTTTGCAAGGTGGTGAGCCATGCCTCCGGCGCAATCAAGCGCAAGGTTGCGGAAATATTTAAGCACACCCTGTCCGATAAAGAGAAAATTGAGCTGGGTGCCCTTATTTATACGCCCGAAACGATGCTGGGGATCTTGTTGCCCGTTGCTGATGAACAGAAGCAGTGGTATCAGGAGACCTTGTTGCGCCTGATTCTTGTATTACGGGCAGTTTCTTCGAAATATCCACGATCTAAGGTTCGGCGGCTGATCAAGGGTCGATTCGAGGGCCTCGTTGAAGAACTGCTTTACGAAAATGAACTGCTGACGGATAAAAGCGATTATTATCATGGTTTGATTAAGACGATTGTTGCTACCGGTCACAGTAAAGCATTTATTGTCGTCATGGCCAAAGCCATCCAGTGCCTGGCCATCGATCACCTGCATATTGTGGGTGATATTTACGATCGCGGCCCTGCTGCCCATCTCATCATGAATCGTTTGATGGAGTACCACAGCGCCGATATTCAATGGGGTAATCATGATATCCTGTGGATGGGGGCAGCAAGCGGCAGTGAGGCCTGTATCGCTAATGTCATCCGGATTTCCCTGCGTCATGCCAATATGGAGACTTTGGAAAACGGCTATGCGGTGAGTCTTTTGCCTCTGGCTTCCTTTGCCATCGAAACCTACGGTGATGACCCCTGTGAAGTTTTTGCATCCCAGATCTTCAATCAGCTGGACGATTCGGAGGGTGAGCGGAGGTTGATGGCACAAATGCACAAAGCCATCACCATTATACAGTTCAAGCTGGAAGCCCAGATCCTCAAGCGCCGGTCGGAGTACGGTCTTCGTGATCGTTTATTGTATGATAAAATTGATTTTGATCAGGGAACCATTCAGATAGAGAATCGTGTCCATCCATTGCTTGACAAAAGGTTTCAGACCGTTAGCCCGGAAGATCCTTACACCCTGACACTTGCAGAACAACATGTGGTCGATCGGTTAAAAGTTGCATTTTTAAACAGTGACAAATTACAGAAGCATACACGCTTTCTTTTTGCCAAGGGCAGTATTTATAAAACCTACAATGGGAATTTGCTCTACCATGGTTGCATTCCCATGAATAATGACGGTTCTTTTAAGTCACTGCAGCTGAACAATGAGAAATATGCTGGAAAGGATTTGATGGAAAAAATGCATCGCCTGGCCCGGCAGGGTTTTTTTACCACAGACGATCCCAGGAAAAAACAAGAGGGGTTGGACGCCATGTGGTACTTATGGTGCGGGCCCTGTTCGCCTCTTTTTGGCAAGGAAAAGATGGCGACCTTCGAACAATATTTTATTGCAGATAAAGCAACTCACCAAGAGCCGCGTAATATTTATTACACCCTGCGGGACGACGAAGCGACGGTCCGACGAATCCTCGAGGCATTTGCTCTTAATCCCGATGCAGGGCATGTTGTAAACGGGCATGTACCGGTGATCGTCAAAAAAAAAGAACGTCCAGTGAAAGCGGGCGGCAAACTGATTGTCATCGACGGCGGTTTTTCGCGGGCCTATCAGAAAAAGACGGGAATCGCCGGCTACACCCTGGTTTTCAATTCATGGGGATTACTGCTGGCTACGCACCTGCAAAATGAGGCAATTCCCTCTGCCGACATGAACATTCACGATATTGACTGTACGACTGAAATCATCGAAAACCAGAGTCACCGTATTCGCATCAAAAATAGTGATAGAGGTCAAGAAATTCAGCACCGTATTGACGAACTGATGGCTCTGCACAACGCGTATCAAGATGGGATATTTGTGCAGGAGAGAGCATGATGTTAAGTTACAGACAGAGTCCTTGTTGGACAGAAGGGAGACAGCCTTGAATACTACAACCATTTTGACTGATTTTGATCAATACCTCATGGGCGAGGGAAGTCACGAACGAACCTACGAGAAGATGGGGGCACATCTGGTCGAATTGAACGGCGAAAAAGGGGTGCATTTTGCCGTCTGGGCTCCCAATGCCCGCCAGGTCTACCTCATGGGTGATTTTAATAAGTGGCATGGTGAAAGCCACCCGCTCAACTCCAGCGACAGCGGCATCTGGACCCTGTTTGTGCCGGGATTGCTTGAAAATTCGGTGTATAAATACTTGGTAGTGAGTCAGTCCGGAGAAAGTTTTGAAAAGGCTGATCCTTATGGTTTTGCCATGGAGCAACGCCCTCGAACCGCCTCTGTTGTGACTGATTTGGATCACTATCAATGGACTGACGGGGACTGGGTCAATGAACGGGGTAAGCGGCAGGGTCTGGACAGACCCATCTCCATTTACGAAGTACACTTAAGTTCCTGGCGCAGGGTGCCGGATGAGAAGTGGGGTTCTCGTTATCTGACCTACCGTGAATTAGCTGATGAACTGATTCCCTACGCAGTGGAGATGGGTTTCACGCATCTTGAGTTGCTGCCTATTGCCGAGTATCCTTTTGATGCTTCCTGGGGCTATCAGGTGATGGGCTTTTATGCCCCCACTAGTCGTTTTGGTACTCCGGAAGATCTGATGTATTTCATTGACAGATGCCACGAGCACCAGTTGGCCGTTATCCTGGATTGGGTTCCTGCCCACTTTCCAAAAGATGGCGCAGGTCTCAATTTTTTTGACGGCACGCATCTCTACGCCCATACGGATCCAAGACAGGGAGAACATCAGGATTGGGGGACCATGATCTTTAATTATGGCCGCAACGAGGTTCGGGCTTTCCTCATTTCTAACGCTTTATTTTGGATTGATAAATACCATTTTGACGGCCTGCGCGTTGATGCGGTGGCCTCGATGCTTTATCTGGATTATTCGCGTGAAGATGGGCAGTGGCTGCCTAACAAGTACGGGGGACGGGAGAACCTCGAAGCCATTAGTTTTTTGCGCAAAATGAACGAAGTCGTCCACGGGGTCTTTCCCGGGGTGCTGACCATGGCAGAGGAGTCGACCTCGTGGCCTATGGTTTCCAGGCCCACCTACACAGGGGGGCTCGGCTTTAGCCTCAAATGGAATATGGGTTGGATGCACGATACCCTCGGATATATGAGTAAAGATCCAATCCATCGCAAATATCATCAAAATGATATGACCTTTGGCCTGCTCTATGCGTTCAGTGAAAACTTCATCTTACCCTTATCTCACGACGAAGTGGTGCACGGCAAGGGGACGCTGCTCACCAGAATGCCAGGGGACGAATGGCAGAAATTTGCCAACTTACGGGCTTACTATGGTTTTATGTGGGCTCATCCCGGTAAAAAGCTTCTGTTCATGGGGTGTGAGTTTGGCCAGTGGCAGGAGTGGAATTTCGACACCAGTCTGGAATGGGCTGCACTTGAGGCACCCAATCACAAGGGTTTGCAAAGATCTGTCCATGATTTGAACCGACTCTATCAGAACGAACCGGCCCTGTATGAAAATGATTTTGACGCGAATGGTTTCGAGTGGATTGATGCCAGCGACAGAGACAACAACGTCTTGTCGTTTATCCGCAAAGCCAAATCCAGCGATGATTTCATTGTTATCATCTCCAACTTTACACCAATCCCTCGACATGGTCACCGGATTGGCGTACCTGAGCCCGGTTGTTATCATGAAATTTTCAACAGTGATTCTGACTACTATATGGGAAGTAACGTTGGCAATAATGGTGAACAAGTCACCGATTCGATAGCGATGCATGGGCATCCACAGTCTTTATCACTTGTTTTGCCGCCACTGGCAACTATCATGTTCAAGGTGGGTAAATGAGAAATAACTGAGGGATCGCCCTGTAGAAATTTAAACGTTCGATTGAAGATTGCCGGAGCAAAAACCTGACTCACTTGCTATGGTTGAGAAAGTTTCCTGACACACTTACAGTCCCACATCACAGGATCAGATATGAATATCATGACCAAAACTGCCGATCTCTATGATAAATACGAAGAAAAGCTCCAGGTTTGTGCACCTGTGTTCCACCATTTTGGTGGACATCATTCGTTTCATGGTCGGATAGCAACCCTGAAATGTTTTGAAGACAACTCCCTGGTCAGCAAGTCCCTGGCCCAACCGGGCGAGGGACGAGTCCTGGTGGTCGATGCCGGAGGCTCTCTACGTTGTGCCATGCTGGGAGATCAATTAGCGCAAAAAGCGGTTGATAACGGGTGGGTCGGTGTTCTGATGTTCGGTTGCATTCGAGATAGAGACGATATCAGCAGGATGGAGCTTGGGGTTCTTGCTCTTGCTTCCAATCCGCGGAAAAGTATCAAAAAAGGAGCAGGAGAAGCTGGTATTCCAGTAGAATTTGCGGGTGTCGTCTTTCGGCCGGAAGAGTGGCTTTATGCCGATCGGGATGGTGTTGTGGTGTTACCGGAACAGGTATTATAAGGCAGATCAGACCAGCGCAAAGTTACGCAAGTATCGTACAACACAAAAAAGCATCTTGGAAATCCATATCTCGCGTTCTTGCAATACTCTATGCATATTTCGTCGGTAGACATACCAAATAATGCCTGTGTTGTAAGCAGCGAGGTTGATCTCCACTGCGACCTGAACCCAAAAAGCAGTCAAAAAAGGAGCACATTATGAAATTGATGAAATTGGCAGCAACAGCTCTCCTCTGTACGTCTCTTGTGGCCGGTTCGGCCTATGGTTTTGAAATTGAAAAACCTGAGTGTATTGCTCCTGCCAAACCGGGTGGAGGTTTTGATTTGACCTGTCGTGTTGCCATGTTGGGTCTGAAAAGCGAGATTCCAGCTCTTATGCAGGTGACCTTTATGCCGGGTGGGATCGGGGCGGTGGCCATCAACCTGTTTAATTCCACCCGAACCGATGATCCTAATGCCATCGTCGCTTTTTCTTCCGGTTCTCTGTTAAATATTGCTACCGGCAAATACGGTAAGTGGACCGAAAATGATGTCCGTTGGCTCGCCTCTGCAGGGGCTGATTTCGGCGCGGTTATTGTCAAGAACGATTCCAAGCTCAAGACCCTGGGTAACTTGATGGACCAGCTGAAGAAAGCTGAACATAGTGTTGTCATCGGTGCAGGCGGTTCAGTGGGTTCCCAGGATTGGATGAAGGCTGCGCTGCTGCTTAAGGCCGTTGGCAAAGATCCCAGAAAGATGCGCTATGTTGCCTACGACGGAGGCGGTGATGCCCTTGCCGGGCTTCTTGGCGGTAGCATTGAGGTCTATACGGGTGATGTCGGCGAGATGGCTTCGCATATGGACGGCAGTCTGCGAATTCTCGCAGTCATGTCCCCCGACCGTCTGTCGGCGCCCTTTGATAAATATCCAACCACCAAAGAACTTGGCTATGATGCCGAATGGACCATCATGCGCGGCTACTATATGGGGAAGAATGTCTCTGATGAGGCGTATGACGCCTGGGTAGACGCCTTTAAAGCAGCCTATGCTACCGAAGAATTTACCAAAATTCAAAAAGAAAAAGGTCTTCTTCCTCTCAATTTAGCAGGTAAGGAGTTTGACGCCGACGTCAAGAATCGTGTTGAAATAATGCGTGGAATCGCCAGGGAAGCTGGCTTGATAAAATAAATTCTGATAATAACATACCTCCGGTCTCCCCCTGAGACCGGGGCATTCGGAGGAAAAAATGGCGGATAGAATTTTTGGCTGTATAGCCCTGGCCATTGTTTTCGGTTATGGCTTTATCGCCTTTACCATAATTGAAGCACCGTTTCAGTATGACCCGCTTGGTCCTGAGACCTGGCCGCAGATACTCTCAATTGCAGCCTGTCTCTGTTGCGTGTACATAATCATCCTTCCGGACGGAACCAGACTCAGAATCCTGGGAACGACCCTGACTCGTATCGCTATCCTTCTCGCCTTACTGTCGGCCTACGCCTATCTCTATGAACCGCTGGGCTTTATCGTGTCTACCACCTTGTTTTGCGCGGTGCTCTCGAGAATATTGGGAGCAACTGCCCTGCAGGCGGGTCTGTTCGGTGTGGCCACGGGCGGCTTTGGCTACCTTCTTTGCGCCGTAATATTAGATCTGAATCTGCCGGAAGGGATGGTTCTAAAACTATTGCGAGGACTGTCATGAACGAAGTACTTTCTGGTCTTTACACGGGTTTTGGCGTAGCCCTTGATCCGATGAACCTTCTCTATGTCATTGTCGGTTGTTTCTCTGGAACGCTCATTGGGGCTCTGCCGGGAATCGGTCCCATCAACGGTGTGGCGATTCTCTTGCCCATCGCCTACAGCCTGGGCCTGCCGCCGGAGTCGGCCCTCATTCTTCTTGCCGGGATTTATTACGGGGCTGAATACGGAGGCCGAATTTCGTCCATCCTGCTCAATGTTCCAGGCGATGCAGGCGCCGTCTTCACCACCCTTGACGGCAACCCCATGGCCAAAAAAGGGGAGGCGGGTCGGGCTCTGTCCCTGTCGGCAGTCGCTTCCTTTGTCGGCGGGACAATTGCCGTCATCCTTATGAGCCTTTTCGGGCCAATGCTGGCCTCTGTGGCAATTCACTTTAATCCATCGGATTATGTCGCCCTGATGGTTTTCGCTTTTACCTGTCTGGCCTCTCTTGTGGGCAAGAATCCTGTTAAAACCCTGCTCGCGGCGATCATGGGCTTGATGATCGCTTCCATTGGTATTGATGCCAATACAGGTGTTGCCAGGTTCACCTTCGGTATCCCTGACATCCTGGCCGGGGTTGATTTTCTGGTCATCGTTATCGGTCTTTTTGGTATGGGGGAATTGATTACCCTGGTGGAACATCAGATAACCGGCAAGTTGCAAGTCCTGCCGGTTGGTAAGAGCTTTGTCTCAATGAAGGATTTGGTGGTAGTCAAATGGACCGTTCTGCGCTGTTCGCTGCTCGGATTTTTTATCGGAGTCCTGCCGGGAACCGGAGCTTCTGTGGCCTCGGCCGTCGCCTATGGAACTGAGAAACGAATAGCCGGAAAAAGTGGTGATTTTGGGAAAGGAGATATCCGCGGTCTTGCCGCCCCGGAAGCAGCCAATAACGCCTCGGCTGGTGGCGCTATGGTGCCCATGCTGACTTTGGGAATTCCCGGTTCCGGCACGACCGCCATTCTCCTCGGTGCTCTGCTGCTCTTTAATATTACTCCTGGACCCTTGATGTTTCAACAACGTCCGGAAATTGCCTGGGGCTTGATTGCCTCAATGTATATTGGTAATATTGCCTTGCTCGTTATCAACCTGCCTCTGGTCGGATTTTTCGCACGGCTCCTGACCCTCCCACAGAAATATCTCACCCCACTGATCGCCGTTCTTGCCTTTATCGGGGTCTACTCGGTGGTGAGCAACCCTTTTGATCTCTATATGATTATTGGCCTTGGTCTTTTTGGCTGGTTGCTCAAGAAAATGGGTTTTTCTCTTGCTCCGGTTATTCTCGGGGTGGTTTTAGGTGGTCTGTTTGAAGACAATCTTCGCCGGGCCCTGTCCATTTCCGGAGGTGACTGGAGTGTTCTTGTTCAGTCTGGAAGTAGTGTTGTAATCTACATTCTCACTGTGCTGATCCTTTTTCTGCCACCTCTCTACAGCAGGATAAAGAGACACAGAATGGCTAAAACGGCAAACAACGTAGAATAGTACCTCCCGGTCATTTTGGCTTGCAAGAGCAGGATGGATGATACGTACCATGACTGAAAAAACAATAAGAGCCGGGGTGCTGGACAATAGTGTATTGCAGGTGGTGGTTACCCTGGCAATAGGCACTTGTGGGGCATTCGTCGCCCACTTGGCAGGGCTTCCGGCCGCAGCCCTGATCGGTTCGACTCTTGCTGTTTCCACCGTGTCGTTTTGTCGGTTGCCAACTCGCGTGCCAACATGGTTACGCAATATGGCGTTTGCGGCCATTGGCTGTTCACTTGCCTCCGGGGTGAACACTCATTTTCTTGAGCTTGCGGTTAAGTGGCCTCTTAGCTTGAGCGGTCTGGTGCTGGTGATGGGGGCCATACTCTTTCTGAGCAGCTGGGTTCTGACTGCTTTTTTTGGCCAGTCAAAAATAACGGCAATCCTTGCCGCTTCTCCCGGGGCATTGAGTTATTCTCTGGCTATTGCTGCAACCGGAGTAGGGGATGCCAGGGCGATCATCGTCATTCAGAGCATTCGGCTGTTATCGATTACCACTGGTTTACCCCTGGTGCTCGACCTGATGGATCTTCAGCACGGCAGTGGTGGTACGAGTGGTCAGAGGAGCATCACTCTTTTTGCAACAGCTGGTCTGTTCCTGCTTACTTTGTCGTTTGGTTTCCTGCTCGACCGGCGGCGACTCCCTGCTGCCTATCTTATTGCCGGGGTCTTGGTGAGCGGGGTGTTGCATTATCTTGGATATGTTTCGGGCCGACCGCAAAGTGGATTTTTACTGATCGGCTTTGTTATCACCGGCTCGGTCATCGGGGCCAGATTTACCACTATTCCCCTTGCCGATATAAAACGCCTCGTCGGTGGCGCCCTGGCAGTGGTCGTCGTGTCCAGTGGCGTCGCTGCGATGTTTGCCGCGCTTGCCGCTAAATTGCTTGGCCTGCCTTTTGGCCAATTGTGGGTTTCTTATGCGCCGGGCGGGGTAGAGGCAATGGCGGCGATGGCTCTGTCTCTCGGCTATGACTCGGCCTTTGTCGCCACCCATCATCTCTTTCGGATCATTCTGCTGCTTTTTATGTTACCAGCCCTCCTGCGACTTTTTAGGAAGACTGAAAGGCAGAGCTCAACAAAAGAATAGGCTCAGCCATCTTGATATAAGATTGTTAGGGCGTCATTAAAAAAAAAGGAGAAAAATGTCTGTATTGTTTGAATCCACCGAGATTAACGGCATGAAAATAAAGAATCGTTTTGTACGATCGGCAACCTACGAGGCAATGGCCGATTTTGACGGAACGGTGAAAGACCAACTGCTGACCACTATGGCTGAGCTTGTGCGCGGGGGCGTGGGGTTAATTATTACCGGCCACAGCCATGTGATACGCGAAGGACAGGCCGGCCCCAGGCAGATGGGGATCTATGCCGACGCCTTGATCGAAGGGTTGACACGGTTGACTGCGACTGTGCACGAAAATGGCGGCATTGTTGCCGTGCAGGTCGCGCATGCTGGATTGCGGGGCATAGGAACAGGGCAATATGCTGCTCTGGGGCCCTGCGACATCTTTGAAGAAGGTGTTAAAAAAGTTTCGGCCATGACCAAAGACGATATCATAAGAACCATCAATGCTTTTGGCGATGCGGCTGAAAGAGCGGTTACCTCGGGCTTTGATGCGATCCAGATCCATGCCGCTCACGGCTATTTACTGAGCCAGTTCCTTGCTCCCTGCACCAATAAGCGGTCGGACGAATACGGTGGCATGTTGGAAAACCGGGCCAGGCTGCTTCTCGAAGTGTACCAGGAAATTAGGCTGAGAGTAGGTATGTCGTATCCGATCATGGTTAAAATCAACTCAGAGGATTTTCTTGAAAACGGGTTCACAGTCGAGGAGATGATCAAAGTTGCCCACTTGCTTGAAGAGCTTGGCCTGGATGCTGTAGAGATGAGTGGCGGCACCTTTGCATCGGGTCCCTTCCTCCCATCGAGAATAGGTACCTCCACCTCAAAAGAAAAGGAGGTGTATTATCAAAAGGCTGCTCGCACCTTTAAACAAGAAATCACCATACCTCTTCTTCTCGTAGGCGGTTTTCTATCGTTTAGCAGTGCAGAGAATGTCGTCACTTCAGGGATTGCCGACTATGTGGCACTTTGTAGACCACTTATCAGGGAGCCGCACCTGATTCAAAGATGGGAGCATGGCGACAGGAAAAAGGCCTCTTGTATTTCCTGTAACAAATGCTTTACTACCCTCTTAAGTGAGGAATCTTTACATTGTGCAGTCGAAAAAAAACTATCGTCTTCTGGAAAGTAAAAAGGTGGTGCAATCCCTGCGCAGTGAGCTTGTAGTGGTGCCGCAGGAACTGGTGGCGTATTAAGGAAAAAAAATCGGGTAGAAAATACAAACTACGTAAATTCTACCCGATTGGGGGGGCTTGTTTGTGTTCTTTTGTGAACACAATTTAACAAGCAAGCGTCGTGCCAATGATAAATATATTCCTTTTATTCCAAATTCAACATTATTTCAGATAGTTACTGAAAATAAGAGCCCGCCTCTTAAAGAGGCCGATTCGTTTAATACATAAATAGAACTTGTATTTCTGAAATGTAATGTAAAACCGATAGTCGTAATCCGCACAGCGCAGACAATAGTCTGCAGCTCTTTCCTCTTTGCCCCTGCTATGGCAATGTATCCAATGCGGTTTGGATCTGGTCATATCTGTTCAGTTTTAGAAGCCAGCGTGCAGGCAGTTTATCCAGCCCATGATACGCTCCAAGGAGCATACCCACGACCATTCCCCGGGCCGCAGAGTCACCACCCGCCATGACCGTTTCGAGAAGTGCGTCTTCAAGATTATCTTCATTTCGCAAAACTGTGTATACAGCCCCGGGAAGAGCGGCCGTGATTGAACACATCTGACCAAAGTCCTTGATTTGCTGGCGAGTATTGATAGCTGCTGATTCAAGACATTGCTGCAGTCGAAGATCCAGCTCCGGGCTTTCGGTCGACTCGGTGAGTGCCTGGGTAATGGCTTCTCTCGGAGTGGCACCATGTAAAATAGAGTAACAGCTTCTGGCTAAGAATAAGGCACCGCCGAGCACCCCGGGGCCACGATGGGTATATGACGTAAGAGCTGTGACGTCTTGAAGCAGCGCCTCTAAATTTTCTCTATGACAGTAGATAAGGGGAGCAATTATTGCCGGACCACCAAGATCGGTGGAGTCGGAGCCGCAGTTCGAAAGTGTGCTGCCGTCGGTAAGGTTCTGCAGCGTCTGTTTCATGGCATGATCTTTATACCCTTGATAGCCGGTGATAAAAGACTGCCAGGCCTCGCCATATTCTTTTTTCTCGAAACGGCCCACGTGGGCTGCAAGATATTCGAGCAAGTGCAAACTCTGATCCCCGTAATGGGTGAAATCGCCCATTTTTTTTGTTGAGTGATACGTTCCTTCCTGGGGCGATAAGAGGTCGGTAATCCGGCCGAATTGTTGATCTATTTTTGTTGTATCATATATCCAATGGGTTCCAAGAGCAAAAGAATCTGCTGTAAAAGAAGCGAGGACCATTGATTGGGCATGGGCTTGCATGAATATACCTCCTGTAATTTTTATTACTGCCGATGTATGGGATGCGGATAGAGAACTGCAGATCTTTTTCTTTTAGCATAAAAAGTAGAGATGATTCGGCAATCTGTCAAAAAACGAGCGGCAAAAAAGAGAAAGGCTTATGCGGTACGGTTCAGAACGCCGTCCTGCAGGGTAAGGCAATGATCCATACGCTTGGCGAGATTGATGTTGTGGGTGACCATTATGGTTGAGAGCCGGCGGTCACGACACAGATCATGCAGCAACTCGAAGACCAGCTCTCCGGCTCTGGAATCCAGATTGCCGGTTGGTTCATCGGCCAGTAAAAGTGAGGGGTTCATAACGAGCGCCCTGGCCAGTGCAGCTCTCTGCTGTTCTCCGCCAGAGAGATTGCCGACCTTATGATGGAGCCGATGACCAAGTTCGACTCGCTCGAGAAGTTGCCGGGCCGGTTCGATTACGTCTTTTTTGTTTCGGCCATGAATCAGTGCCGGCATCATCACATTTTCCAGGGTTGTGAAGTCGGGCAGCAGATGATGAAACTGAAAGATAAAGCCAACGGATGCATTGCGAAATCCGGCCAGCTCTTTGGAACTTTTTTTCAGCAGCGGTTTTTCACGATAGAAAAGTTCTCCCCCGGAGGGCTGATCGAGAGTTCCGAGTATCTGCAACAGAGTAGTTTTTCCGGACCCGGAAGCGCCAATGATAGCGGTCATCTCGCCTGGCTCGACCGAGAGACTGACATCTTTTAAAACGGTCAATGCGGTTTCGCCGCTGCCATAGATTTTGGTGATATGTGCTGCACGAAAAAGAGCCATTATGAGAGCACCTCGGCCGGATTGACGGTAGAGGCTTTCCATGATGGATACAAAGTCGCCAGCAGGGTGATGACTATGGAACTGACAGCGACTATTGTAACATCCAGTGGCAACACCTTGATGGGCAGGGTGGTCATCGGGTAGACGTTGGACGGCAACTCGATAAACTGATAATGCGACAGCAGTTCGCATAAGCCGAGTCCACCGGTAACGCCAATAGCCGTACCGGCAATGGCAATGACCATTCCCTGCAGGAAAAAGATCTTCATTATAGAGCTAGAAGTTGCCCCCATGGATTTAAGAATGGCAATATCCTTGCTTTTTTCCATAACCACCATAACCAGGGCACTGATGATATTCAGCGCTGCCACCAGGATGATCAGGGCCATGGCTATGAACATGCCGATTTTTTCCAGCTTGAAAGCGGCAAAAAGGTTGCGGTTCATCATCATCCAGTCTTTGGCTATAAATCCGGAGCCGAGTTTCTCGGCAATCTGGCTGGCAATCTGATCGGCATTGCCCAGGGCACTTTTTTTAACCGAGACTTCTATACCATGGGCCACATCGCCCAGGCCAAGAAAATTCTGGGTGGTGGCAAGAGCCATATAGGCGAGTGTTGAATCGTATTCCATCATGCCGGTCTCAAATATTCCAGATACTCGGCAGGTCTTCACCTTGGGGATAATGCCCATGGGGGTCAGAGGGCCGGAGGGCGAAATAAGCCGTACCCGGTCATCGACTCCAACCCGGAGATCAGCGGCCAGATTTTTACCCAGGATAATATTGGGCACTCGCACATCCTTGTCTTGATCCAGGTCTTTGATTGACCCTTTTATCATCTGTTTTGCAAGGCCGACGACGTTTTTAGCAGTCACCGGATCCATTCCACGCAGGACAACGCCATTGCCGCCAGATGCCCCGCTCAGCAGGGTCTGGGCATAGAGGTAGGGTGTGGCTCCTGTGACATCTTTGACAGTCAGAATTCGTTCCCTGGCCAGCTGATAGTTACTGATGGATCCACTGAGCTGCTGAACAATAATATGCGAATTGACCCCCAGTATCTGATCACGCATACCATCAGTAAAGCCGGAGTAGACAGCCAGAACCACAATGAGAGCTATGACCCCCACCGTGATCCCTGCAACAGAGATAAACGAGATGAGTGAGATAAAGCCATGCTTATGTTTTGCCCTGAGATATCTCAGGCCGACAAACCATTCAAACATATGTACACTAGAGTTGGGTTGGACTGTGTTGTAAGCACCTTATGAAATCCTTCCTTGGCTTTTCACTAGGAAGAATTTAGGTGAAGGTACTTATACCCCTCAAGGGGGGTCTTGAAAAGAATCCCTGCTTATTTCCCATATACCGGGGTTCGAGGTTCATCCTCTTTTTCCTGTTTCTTTTTTTCGGGTTTAAGGTGCGGAAACAAGATGACATCGCGGATAGACGGTGCGTCGGTTAAAAGCATCACCAGCCGGTCAATTCCGATACCTTCGCCGGCAGCCGAGGGCATGCCGTATTCCAGAGCGCGGATATAGTCGGCGTCCAGCTCGGGATAAACTTCATCGTCATCACCGCGCTCGGCAATCTGCTGTTCAAAACGTCCGAGTTGATCGACAGGGTCGTTTAATTCACTGAACCCGTTGGCCAGTTCCCGGCCGGTGATAAAGAGCTCAAACCGATCGGTTACTGCCGGATCCAATTCGTTTTTTCTGGCAAGCGGCGACACTTCGGTTGGATAGGAGGTGATGAAAGTTGGATTGATCAATTTTTCTTCAACCAGCAGCTCAAACAGTTCAGTCTTGGCCTTGCCGGCGCCGGCATGTTCTTCGAGATCTATGCCTTTTTCTTTGGCAAGCGCTAAAACACTGGCGGTGTCGGCCAGGATCTTTGCATCGATTCCGGCGACCTCTATCAAGGCCTGGTCCATGGTCAGTGTTTTCCAGGGGGGAGTAAGATCGACTTCTGTCCCCTGATAACTGATTTTCATGGTGCCGTTCACTTTCTCGCAGATGGAGGAGACCATCTTTTCGGTCAGTGTGATTAAATCTTCAAAGGTAGCGTAGGCCTGATAAAACTCAAGCATGGTGAATTCGGGGTTATGACGGGTAGACAACCCTTCGTTGCGAAAATTCCGGTTAATTTCAAAAACACGCTCAAAACCACCCACCAGCAATCGTTTGAGAAACAATTCCGGGGCAATTCGGAGATAGAGATCCATATTGAGAGCGTTATGGTACGTTTTAAAGGGTTTGGCCGTGGCCCCGCCGGGGATGGAATGCATCATCGGTGTTTCAACTTCCATAAAATCCAGGTCGTTCAGATAATTGCGGACCAGCCGGATTATTTCTACCCGCTTTTGGAAGATTGCCCGGGAGTCGGGATTGACGATGAGGTCAACATACCGCTGACGGTAGCGGGTCTCAACGTCAGAAAGACCATGCCATTTATCCGGCAGGGGACGCAGAGATTTGGAAATCATGGTTATCTGCCGGGCCTGCACAGACAGTTCTCCCACCTTGGTTTTGAACAGGGTGCCTTCGACTCCGATGATATCGCCAAGATCCCATTTTTTAAAGGTTTCGAAGACTTCATCACCAAGAATATCTTTTTTAATGTAGAGCTGAATCTGGCCGGTCTTATCGCTGAGCGTACAGAAGGCCGCCTTGCCGAATTTTCGCATGGCCATGATCCGTCCGGCGATAGAATAGCTCGCTTCGCCAGGCTCTGCCTGTTGTGGTTCCAGGTTGGCAGCTTTTGGGAGGAGTTCTTGTATTGCATTGGCCGGCTTGAAAGTATTGCTGTATAACTTGACGCCAAGTGCAGCTAGGGATTCTGCTTTTTCTCTACGCTGGGCGAGGGTTTGGTTTTCTTCACTCATGATAATTGCTCATAAAAGAGGGGAAGGCTATAAAAAAAGCGGCAGAGATCTGCCGCTT
>CBDTUM010000108.1:0-15385 GCA_965363495.1 uncultured Desulfopila sp. | reverse complement strand
TTTCAATAGGCTTTATTTTATGGATTTCACTGAGAGAAATCATTTCTCCCCTGACTCGTCTGATACAAACTGCAAAAAGAATGGAGGAGGGCGACCTTTCGGTACGACTGCCTGCAGACAAGGGTGCGGTTGAATTTATCATTTTGCATCACACCTTAAATTCCTTTGTCGAAAAACAACAAAAGGCCATCGATAATTTCGAAATGGAGCTTGCCTTGAGAACCAACAAACTTGAGGCCAGCAACCGGGAACTCCAACAGTTTTCCTATATTGCCTCTCATGACTTGCAGGAGCCGCTGCGAAAAATAACCGCCTTTGGAGATCGTCTGGTGGCTCATGCTGGTGAGACACTGGATGAAAAAAGCAAAGATTACCTGAAGCGGATGCAATCCGCCGCCAGCCGGATGAAACAACTTATCGAAGATCTGTTGAATTATTCTCGAGTCACGACCCAAGCCAATCCGTTTGAGGTTGTGAGCCTCGAGAAACTGATCGAAGAGACAATAGCGCTCCTTGAACTTCGTATCGCCGAGACCGGCGGGAAGATCGAAATCGAAGGAAAACTGCCGGTAGTGCATGGCGACCGGTCTCAGCTCCAGCAGCTCATCCAGAACCTCCTGGCGAACGCTTTAAAGTATCATCAAGCGGATCTCCCCCCCAAAATAGTCATTTCAGGCCACAAACTTACCGGTAGGCTTGCTGAGATCAAGATTACGGACAACGGCATCGGTTTCAACGAAAAATATCTTGACCGCATCTTCATCCCGTTTCAACGTCTCCACACGCGGGATGAATATGCAGGTACCGGCATTGGCCTGGCCATCAGCCAGAAAATCGTCCAGAGACACGGAGGGACAATCACGGCCAAGAGCCAGCCCGGTATCGGAAGTTCATTTATCATTACGCTGCCGACAACAGAAAAAGTATAAACTCTATCATCTGCAAAATGTTTAAAAGGATATCTTACCATGCATAAAAAAAGCAAACCGTTGACTATACTTATGGCCGATGATGACGATGAGGATTACATGCTGACCGTAGAGGCCTTCCATGAGGCGCGGATATCAAACCCTGTGTACCGTGTGAAAGATGGGGAGGAGCTTATGGAATATCTGCTTCTTAAGGGCAAATATCCTTCAAGGGAAGAGGCACCTCTCCCTTCTCTCATTTTGCTCGATCTCAATATGCCGAGGAAAGACGGCCGGGAAGCATTGCAGGAGATTCTAGCCCATGTTGATCTACGCAAAATCCCCGTGGTGGTAATGACCACCTCGGACGCCCAGGAAGACATCTCCCAATGTTACGCAATTGGCGCAAATTCGTATATTGTTAAGCCAATCACCTACGAAGGGCTGGTCAAGGCAATGAGGCTGCTGGGGCAATACTGGCTTGAGATGGTCGAGTTGCCCTAATTGGAAGGTATGATCTGTAATTATGGTCGCTCTCCGAAATACCTTATTAAGCTTTCGATAACAATAATGCACCTGTGCCGATCAATAACGTGAGCCCGTTGGCATTCTGTTTGCGAGCCTGGCCGTTGTTGTTTGCAAGCCGCTACAGTTATTCGTGACTGGTGATCGATCTTTCCCATGTAAGCACCCCTTGATCGCTATGACCTGCCCCTGCTAACGAGAGTGCTTAGCCCCCAAGATTCCTACTTCTTTGCCATCTAAGCAAACATGGCCTGTGCGCCCGTCTGGATTTCCTCCGGCGTCAGATCCCTGGTATGACTGGCAAGACTCCAGGAGTATCCGAATGGGTCAATTACTGTACCCATTCGGTTCCCCCCAGAACATGTCCTCGACAGGCATCTGGATCTTGGATCCTGCCTCAACAGCTATCCGAAAAGCCTCATCAACATTTTCGAGATAAATGTAAAAACTGACCGGGCAACCCCCTATAGTCTCGGCACTCTTACTTGGACAATCAGGATTTTCTTCACCCATCATAATAATTGAGGTTCCGATCCGGACCTCAGCATGCATCACACCCTTTCCGTCCGGCCCTGGCAGGACGAACCGTTCTTCCGCGCCAAAAGCCCTTTTGTAAAAATCTATGGCCTTTCCGGCGTCCTTGAATATGAACATTGGCGTTAGGCTTTGATATCCTTCTGGGATTGCTTTTATCATGGTGCACCTCCTGGTTGACGAGGCAACCGATTTGTTACCGCTTTGATTTTTTGAACAGAAAAACGACCTAACTCATTGCAATTTCGTTTGGCATCCTTAATAATATTATTATCCATCTGGCATAAGCCAACGGGTCGCTACAGATATTTTCTTTGCCAACCTTATCTCTGGTTGATACACCAATAGTTGAGATGTTTCCTGATCAGTTCGCACCTGATCATGCCTAAAAATATGCCCTGAAAACCAGCGGTAACTGGAGCACTCTAGATTATTGATAATTCCAGCATATTCAGGGAAAGCAGCGAAAAAGCGTTTATCTTCCTTGAGGGCTAGTGATTTAAATCAGAACACAAGGTTCAGGTAATGCTCGCAAAATCACATTGAACATAAGTACTGAAAAAACCACCCAAGCATTATTGGCAATTAGCGAATACAATATAACAAGACATCCTTGTTTTGCTCGCGGGGAGTAGATGGAATCCTGTCAGTACCATCTTTCAATCCCTAGCAAAAAGTTGGTACAGTTGGTTTAACCTGAAAGACAAATACGGTTCTCACACCCTCAATAAAACATTGTGACACCATCAACGGGTACAACTTGGAACTTCTATCTCTTTTTTAGTAACCAACACACATTTGATTATCTCTGCCTTTAGGCGAATATAATTAAAGATGCCTACAAGAGGCTTGAACTATGAAACGTGTAACGAACAATAAGCTTTCTCCAGGTACGGCAATCGTCATTCTTAACATCCCACCTTATGGTCGTGTCAAGCTGGGGGATGACAAAGAAACAGCTTTCCCAGAATTAAATAAAATTACAAGTGACCTTTACGAACAAGTAGGTTCTGCACCAGAAGATGGTTTTCCATCTATCAATGTAGCAAATCTCTTGGTTGAAAAGTTTGACGGGGAGATAAATTTGATTGAATATCCAGATACACCGGGAATTGTTTATTGAAGCGTATCACTGACAGTGAGCTACTTTGCATAAACATGCGACAAGAAAGCGTTGTGGAGTCTCGTCGTCTGTACCCGAGCGTTATTTTTTATGATTTTAAAAAAAAGACACTTCACAGAGAATCTTTTTGGGATGAGAGAATTATCACTCAAGATAAACGAGCCCTTACCTCCTTTGTGTTGTAATGCATCTGCCACAATTACCTATTCACACCATTATTCCTGAGTTGAGGAATGCGCTCCGCAGCGGATCAGCCGTACTGGCGGCACCGCCTGGTTCCGGCAAGACCACTATTGTCCCCCTGGTCCTTCTTGCAGAACCATGGATCAAGGACAAAAAGATACTCATCCTCGAGCCAAGACGGCTGGCAACCCGGGCTGCAGCTGCCAGGATGGCGGCCCTTTTAGCAGAACCGGTCGGCCGGACCATTGGCTACCAGATCCGCTTTGACCGGCAAGTATCCCCGGCTACCCGGATTGAAGTAGTTACCGAAGGAATACTGACCAGGCGAATCCAGGAGGATAATGAGCTGCACGACATAGGGCTTGTCATTTTTGATGAGTTCCACGAACGCTCTGTCCACGCAGACCTGTCCCTTGCCCTTTGTCTGGATCTTTGCCAACTTCGGGAAGATCTGCGGGTCCTGGTGATGTCTGCCACCCTGGATACCGGACCCATTGCCGAGCTATTGGGCAAGGTACCGGTTGTTACAGGAGAAGGCAGGAGCCATCCGGTCAGTATTGACTATTTAGCGCAGCAGGCCACCGGAAGAGTAGCCGACATAACAACAGCAGGCATACGGCGTATATTGCGGGAACAGCCAGGCGACATCCTCGCCTTTCTGCCCGGTGCAGGTGAAATTAAAGACGTCGCCAGGCAACTCAACAATGACCCTCCACTCGACAACGCCGTCATTGCGCCGCTCTACGGCAACCTTTCCCAAAAAGAACAAGACCAGGCTATCACTCCTGATCCTTCCGGACGCAGACGCATCATCCTCTCTACTTCCATCGCTGAAACCAGTCTTACCATTGAAGGTATTCGTTGCGTTGTTGACAGCGGCTGGTCACGACGGCCTCAATTCCACCCGGGCAGCGGTCTGTCCCGGCTGACCACTGTTCGCGTATCTAAAGCCGTGGCAGAACAACGTGCCGGCAGGGCAGGACGGCTGGGCCCAGGTCACTGCCTGCGACTCTGGACCAAAGAAGAGCACTACTGTCTGACACCCTTTCACCCGCCGGAGATAGTAGACACTGATCTCGCGCAACTGGCGCTTGAACTGGCCTTATGGGGCGTCCAGGATCCAGACGAGTTACTCTGGCTCACCCCGCCTCGGCAGGGCGCTTACCAGCAGGCAAGAAAACTCCTCTATTCCCTTGATGCTGTAACCAACGCCGGCAGGATAACTGCAACCGGCAGACAACTGGCTGGCCTTGGTGTACATCCCCGGCTTGGCCACATGCTGCTTCAAGGCAAAGAAAGAGGCCAGGCATCACTGGCCTGTGACCTGGCAGCACTCCTCTCTGAACGGGATATCCAGACACACGACGCTGACGCTGCAACCGCTGATCTGCAGAACAGGCTGCACCTGCTCTCCCTGTGGCGCCAAAAAAAAACTGCTGCCGTAATTAATAAGGGGGGTGATCCAGGGGCATGCAGCCGGGTCGATAAAAATGCCCGCATCTGGCTGCAGCGCATGCACGAACAACGAAAACCCTGTGATCCGGACACGGCGGGCATCCTGCTGGCCTTTGCCTATCCGGACAGGGTTGCCCGCCGCCGTCATGGCCAGCAGGCAAATTACCTTATGGCATCCGGCCGTGGTGCAATGCTCCCTGCATTTGACCCACTATCGATAAGTGAATACATTGTCGCTCCCCATCTGGACGCCGGCAGCACACAGGGAAGAATCTTTCTTGCCGCATCATTGTCGCTTACAGAACTTCGCAAACAGCAGAGCAGCCTGTTTACCAAGACGACTACCGTGTACTGGGATGAGGATACGGCACGAGTCATTGCCGCAGATCGCCTCTGCCTGGGTGCCATTGTAGTGGAAGAACAACCAGCACAAAAGGCATCCCCGGACCAGATCACCCAAGCCCTCTTGACCGGTATCAGCAACATGAGTATAAACTGCCTTCCCTGGGACCAGGAAACACGTCAACTCCAGGCCAGGATAAACTGTCTCCACTCATGGCAGCCCAATGAATCGTGGCCTGATCTCAGCGACAGCCACCTGGCCAGTGATCTTTCCTGGCTTAGCCCTTACCTGACAGGTATCAGCAAAGCAGAGCAGCTCAAACAGCTGAACCTGCGGGAAATATTTATGACCATGCTGGGATGGGCAAAGCAGCAACAACTGGAACGCCTTGCCCCCACCACCCTTACTGTGGCCAGCGGTTCCAGAATTCGGCTTCGCTACCAGCAGGATGAACCGCCCCTGCTTGCTGTTCGCATTCAGGAGATGTTTGGCATGCAGGAAACACCGGTTATATGTGTCGGCAAGATCCCCGTCCTGCTGCACCTCCTCTCCCCCGCCCAGCGCCCCATCCAGGTAACTCATGATCTGGCCGGTTTTTGGCAGCGAACATACCCGGAAGTAAAAAAAGAGCTCAAGGGAAGGTACCCCAAACATTTTTGGCCGGACGATCCCCTGACAGCCGTTGCCACCAGACGAACCAAAAAAACCATGAAACGACCGGAAAAATGATGAGAAAAATCGCCTTCGGCTACTCAACCCGCTGCAACATCCGCTGCGCCCACTGCGTTGCAGCAGGAGAGACCCCCGTTACCAGCAAAATGGAACTGGCTCTGGCCAAAGACATTATTCGCGAGATGGCCATGGCAGAGGTAAAAGGAATCAGTTTTACCGCAGGAGAGCCCTTTATCTACCTGGAAGACCTCCTGGAACTGATCGATCTCTGTTCTGAAAAAAAGATATATACCCGGGTGGTAACCAACAGCTACTGGGCCAAAACACCCGAACAGGCCAGAGAAAAACTGCACTTGCTCAAGCAATGCGGCCT
The DNA here is from genome assembly GCA_965363495.1 of uncultured Desulfopila sp. Taxonomy (GTDB): domain Bacteria; phylum Desulfobacterota; class Desulfobulbia; order Desulfobulbales; family Desulfocapsaceae; genus Desulforhopalus_A. Next base: position 9,269 of record CBDTUM010000108.1, on the reverse strand, counting down.
TTGCCAGCTGCGCCTGAGCTACAGCAGATGGCATCAGCAGCATGTGCCGAAGCAGCAGGTGCTCTATGCAGCAAAAGCCTGTCAGGAGGCAGGGGTTGATTCTTTTGTCTCTTTTGTGACTGATTTTAGCGAGCTGGACGAATCTTTCGAACAGTACCTGCGGGACAACAGCGTCAAGTTTTTTCCAGAACCGGTTATCTACGCAGGACGGGCTGAGGACTTCATCCACCGGCCTCTTTTCACCGATTACCAGGATAATTGCTGCCAGATGAACCCTTACCTGGCCCCGGACCTGACCATGTATGCCTGCTGTGATGCGGGCAGCCATTTCAGTTCCACCAACTTTTTCCGACTCGGCAGCCTGAACGACTGGTCGGTGGACCAGCTACTGACCAAGAGTGAAAACAATAGTCTCTATAACTGTATCCGTACCATGGGTATCACTCCCATCGCCTCGTATGCCGGGATGCAATCAAGAGATATTGTGACGTATCGTAAATGTAGCTTATGTAAAAAATTATTCAACGATCCTAAAACCTTAAGCGCCTTACAACAGGCTGCCGCAACCAATCTGCTCCAGTGGCACAGATAAGGTACTGGTATTGCTCAATCTTGAAGAAAAATCCTGGCTGGCTTAATTTTGCGACAGGTACCTTGCGTTGAAAAACCACGCCTTTGCCAGAGAGCCTTCTTTAATACCGGCACAGCCCTCGGGTATTTCGATTAGGGCGTTGGCTTTCGCCATGGCTGCAAATCTCGTCATATTATCAAGAGGAACAGCATAAAGCGAACCCTCAACATATTTCACGGTGCTGTACACCAACTGGGTCCAGTCTTTTTGCCCGGTAAGTTCTTTCGTAACAAAGACCTGTCTTTTTTGAGGCAGGCAATCCATAAACCCCATGAGTCGCCGAACTCCGGACAGGGCGAGCAGAAACAGAGCGACATGGTTTGATGGCGGCCCGCCCGGCAGATTAAAAACTATGGTCTTGCCAACCCGTCCCAAACAGGCACCTTTACCCGGACCAATTCGAACACGATGGAAGATCTTCACCATACCTATCTGCTCCATCGCCCGCAGAGTGAGATCTTTATCCCCATCCAGCACACCACCGCAGGTTATCAGCATGTCAACCTCTTGGACAATGGTTCGAAAATGATCGTGCAGATGAGTAAGATCGTCATGTACGAGTACAGTCGATGCCTTTATTCCCAAGGCCTGCAGTTCAGCAGCCGCTGTCACCATGTTGCTTGCTGCCACTTTCCCCTCGGTCAGAGGGGCACCGGGCCAGACAAGTTCACTGCCCGTTGCGGCAATGGCAACCTTTGGTAACGGGTAACAGATAACGTCCCTGCAGCCGGCTGCTGCCAGCAGGCCAAGATGAGCCGGGCCAAGTACATCTCCTTGAGCCAGAACCCTTTGCTGCTGGACAATATCACTTCCCTTGCGGAGAATATTCAACCCGACGCGGGCGTCAGCCTTGATTGTCACCAAATCCCCAGTAACGTCGGCAAACTCAGAGGCCAGTACCGACGTTGCCCCCCGCGGAACAGCTGCCCCTGTCATGATTCGCACCGCTGTGCCAGCTGTGACGTGAAATCCCGCTTGCTCATCACCTGCAGCGAGGGAACCGGTTACGGCAAGGGTCACTGGATGAGACGGCGACGCATCGGCAATATCAGATGAAACTACGGCAAAGCCGTCTTTTAACGAGGAATCAACCGTCGGGCAATTGTTGACGGCATACGCATCGACAGCGCAAACCAAACCAAGAGCTTTATCAAGAGGAACCGCAACAGGACGAAGCGGCTCCAGCATGCTGATGCACCTATGGGCCTCAGTTAAAGAGATCATAGTCTCATGGATATAATCAAGATGAGAAATCGAAAACCATGCCAGCCGCGCCCGGGCAGCAGGCTTCGGTAAAGGCGGCGCTGAGTTGTTCAGTGGCGGGCTCTCCAGTACAATGGCAGGGTATAATCTGCTCCGGCGCCAACAGTCGCAGCGCAGCGACGGTGTGCGTCAATTGCTGCTCTCCGGCATTCATGAGATGAAAACCGCCAATTACTGCCCGTATCCGCATACCTTTATTGAGTTCTTGCACGTAGCGCAAGGTGTTTTCCAAGCCGGCATGGGCACAACCAACACAGATTATCAATCCAGTTTTCGTTTTGATCCACAAAGCCATATCGTCATCTATGGGATCCGGACGCTGGCCTTTGGGATCAAGAAAAAATGGCTCTTTGGTATACTCGTCATCGGTTTGATGGGGGATAGGCCCAGTCAGACCGATATTATCAGTCAACAATAAGGAGTGTTGAACCCAATGTACCCGTTTCGCCGGCAGTTTATCGATGACTTGCATAACGTCATGGGGCATTTGAATAGACTTTGATATGCCGCTTCTCACACTGTAACGGGGAATAACCGCCCCGGGATGACAATATAATTCAACTGTGCCGGTCGTGCGTAGACACGTGGGTACACCTCCGGTGTGATCGTAATGACCATGACTCAGGACGAGGATATCGGTTGCCCCCAAATCAATTTCCAGGGTGGCAGCGTTTTTTGCAATAGCCGCCCCTTGTCCTGTATCAAAAAGAAGATGCTTGCCGGCAGTTTCTATCCACAAGGAAAAGCCATGCTCGGCAACCAGCCCTGAGCCGGCTTTATTATCGACCAGAATTGTAATTCTTGTTCTTTCTGCATTCATGTTGATTTTCTCGGCGCATAAGCTTGACATCGGCCCGGGCCTGAACCGTGCCACCACATTTATTTCCGCCCTGAGATGACAGAACAGCGGATGAAATAAGGAGTCAGGCCCGGAGAGGGACTCCTATAGAACAGGAACCAGGATGCAATAGACAAACACGCAAAGATCGAATGAGAGGTACTGTCTTCTCTATCTCTGCTTGGATCCTTTTCCTGTTCAATTTCTCATTTTTTACGCGGATACGGCCACGCCATGATACCGCCCTCCATGACCTGGACATTTGTGTAACCGTGGGCCCGGAGGATGAGTTCTGCCTCATAGCCGCGAAGCGATACCTTGCAGAAACAGATAATCTCTGCATTCTTGTCTGACGGGAGCTCGGCCAGACGAGAACGCAAGGCACCAATGGGAATGAGATGCTCACCGATGCCGAGTTGCATCTCTTCGAATTCCACCGGACTTCGACCATCCAAAAAGTATGGTTTCTCCCCGCGCTGAATTCTATCCCATACCGCTGTAGCTGAAATACCCGTCATTCGGCCCTTAAGTTTGTTCTGCATGATATGGGCCGAAGCAATAAAGTGGTCGATAGCCAGGGAAAACGGCGGTGCATAAGGCAGGTCGACATTGACCAGGTCTTCTACCGTTAACTTACCCTTGATGGCTATGGCAGCGGTGGCAATCTGTTTACTGACATCACCCGCTCCCACGCACTGATAGCCAAGCAGGCGCTGGTCCTTGGTGCTGACCAGCATTTTCGAGACGAGAAGTTTCGCGCCCATAAACCCTGGTTTATCCGGACTGGCATTGACCACCGTCTGGTACTCGGTCAGGCCCATACGTTCGGCAGCTTTGATCGAAAGGCCGGTTGAACCGGCAGAGAAATCAAAAATTTTGCAGATACCTGTATGAATAGTGCCCGGAAAGGTAACACAATCGCCATTAACGACATTTTCTCCAGCTACCCGACCTTCGAGGTTGGCAAGATCGCCCATCGGGGCAAAGACCGGCTCACCACTGATAAGACTGGGGATTTCGACACAGTCTCCTGCTGCATAGATATCGGGGTCAGAGGTCTGCATGTACTGGTTGACTGTAATGCCGCCGAATTTACCGGTTAAAAGACCGGCATTTTTGGCCAGCTCACTGTTGGGGCGCACACCGATAGCCATGACGGCAAGTTCGCAGTCAATAACCGTCCCGTCCGCGAGTTTAACACCGGCGAGTTTACCATCTTTACCGATAAATTCACTGACCCCATTTGAGGTTAAAACCTGCGCCCCTTTGCTGCGCATATGATTTTCAACCAGATGGGCCAGATCCCAGTCGAGGAAAGTCAGCACCTGGTCAAGTGTTTCAACAACCGTGACCTTGATACCTGAGAGCTGCAGTGCCTCGCAGGTCTCAACGCCAATCAAACCACCGCCGATGACCACAGCCTGGTGGATTTTTTTATCGTCACGGATTCGACGCAGGTAATCGGTATCCGCCATGCTCTGGAGGGTGCTGATACCGTCAAGATCTATGCCCGGGATTGGCGGCATGTTGGGTTTCGCCCCGGTGCTGATTATCAGCTTGTCGTACGAAAGGATCTGCTCAATGCCGGTTTTGACATTGCGGCAAACCACCTGTTTTTCTTTGCGATCAATTGTCAGAACCTCTGTTTCCACTAATGCCTTAATGGCCTTCGCCTTGTCGAAGAAGGTTGGGTCACGCGGAACACCGGTTGGGGTGCAGAGCAAGAGATTGCGGTCATTAAAAACGCCGCCGACATAATATGGATACCCACACGAAGCCATGGAAAGATCGGGCGCTTTTTGGATAATGGTGATCTCAGCAAACTCATCAAGTCTTCTGGCTTTGGCAGCAGCCTTGGCACCTGCGGCAGAGCCGCCGATAACAACTATTTTCTTTGATTCCACAATGTATCTCCTTAGTTTTATGAAAGGCGAAACGTTTTTACGCCTCTTGAAAAATTACATCGAGTTATGTTGGAAACAATTCTAACTGACGGCCAAGGTCAAGGATCCTCTAGCAGGTATTCCCTAAAGCTTTATCCTTTATCTTTACTCTCAGCAGGGCAACACACCCTGAATTGAACACCCGCGACATCCGATGATCCCAGATGGTCACTGCAACTGTTTCCACAACATACTTCTATTTCACGATTTACTTAAGCAAATACGATGCCAGGAGAAAACACCTGCTGCTGATGTCTTTTATCTTATTGAAATAGTATATCATATTGTGAAGAGAACGACATTAGGTTATCGATCATTTGGCGACAGAGTTGCAGTAGTGCGACTCCATGTGACCCTTTACAGTCTCACTCGTGCAACCCTTAAGACATGGCTCTGTGACAGAAAAGGTGGAATATTGGCCCTTATTTCCCGAGACTCTCTACTCAAAATTATTCCAGATCAACCGTTCCTGCTCTCTCTTTCTCAAGCAATTTCCTTTTCCTTTCAACCCCCCAACGATAGCCACTCATTTTCCCATTTTTAGATACGACTCTATGACATGGAATCACAACGGCAAGCTTGTTTGCGGAGCAGGCGGAAGCTACAGCGCGCACCGCCTTCGGGTTACCAATCCTCTCAGCTACTTCGGTGTAGCTGAGGGTTTCACCGGGGTTAATTTGTCGGAGAACGTCCCAGACTCGCTGCTGAAAAGCGGTTCCTTGAATATCAAGTGGAATATTATATCTGTTATGTGGTGTTTTGATCAACCCCACAATTTGCTGGATTAAAATTACAAAACCAGGCCCTGCTTTCTGAAGATTGGCTTCAGGAAATCTATTTTGGACCTGTTGAGGTAATACTGCCGGATCATCACCAAATTCTATTACACACACCCCACGGTCTGTGGCTGCAACAATAAGCCAACCAAGTTCGCACTCGGCAAGCCCATAATGAATAGTAATACCAGCCCCTCCAGCCCGATAATCCGTTGGCTTCATTGCCAGATGATCCCGTTTCTTCGTATACGCACCACTGCTCGATGAAAACCCGGCATCATAAATTGCATCGGTTATGGATACACTTGATTTCAGGCTCTCCTTAAAGCGATAAGCCTGGTGATTTGATGCGTACTTTTTGGGAGTGACTCCAACCAGATTCTTGAACAGCCGATGGAAGTGATACGGGCTCATGCCGGCTGCTTCTGCGAGATCCTTGAGTTTTGGTGGAGGATTGCTGTGTTCTATGCTCCTGCATGCACGAATTATCTTCTGCTCTCTTTGTTCATCTTTGCCATTGCTATTGGGATTGCATTTCCTACAGGGTCGATATCCTGCTGACAGAGCTTCATTGCTGCTGGTAAAGTATTCTACGTTCTCACGGTTCGGCAGCCTGGAGGAGCAGCCAGGGCGGCAGAAAACACCTGTTGTAATGACACCGTAATAAAAAGAGCCGTCAGCCGCCTGCTCTCTATTGGCAACGGCATGCCAGCGCCTGTCATCTGAATTGTATTCCATAGAAACACCCATGATCATGTCTTGTTAACCTGTCGAGATCGAGCATTAGCATAAAACATTTGGACACAGGAACACTCTAATTCTTGCGATGCAATTCAACTTTTAATTGTCATTGTGGAGATGCCACGTCCTGGATGGAAGCGTTGCAGGCTGAGCCAAGTTTCACAGAGTCGATTTCCGTCTGTCAGTCTTCACGCTCTCTCGTCGAGGTATGATTCACTTCCACTGAGATGTGCACGAGCTCTTCATGGATACTTAATTGCTTCTTGAAGTAATCAGATTCAACTGATTCGTTGGTAACGAGCGAGAGAATACAGGCAAATTTACCTTTGCCCACTCGCCACACATGGAGGTCACAGATTTCTGCATCGACAGGACTGACTCTGATTACTTCTCTAATCTCACCCACAACAGGTGTATCCATTTCAGCGTCGAGAAGAACCCGTCCGGTATCACGCAGTAACCCATAAGCCCAGATAGCGACTAAACCAGCGCCAACAATACCCATAACCGGGTCGAGCCAGGCTGCTCCCCAGAATTTTCCTGCGGTAAGTGCAAAAATGGCCAGCACTGAAGTAGCTGCATCAGTGATGACATGAATATATGCAGAACGTAAATTCAAATCATGGTGGTGGTCGTGAGTGTCATGAGTGTGATGGTCGTGATGAGCATGCTTATGTCCGCCCTTAAGGAGCCAGGCGCAGGCAAGATTAACAACAAGGCCTAGTATGGCAATACTGATGGCCTGATTGTAATGGATCAGCGTTGGAGCCATGAGGCGCTCGATGGATTGGAACAACATCAGCCCTGCTACTGCCACAAGCAGTAACGCACTTGTATAGCCGCCCAGTATCTCAATTTTCCAGGTACCGAAAGTAAATCTTGTGTCATGGGAAAAACGGCGGGCGGCTGCGTAAGCAAGTACCGACAGACCAAGCGCCATAGCATGGGAACTCATATGCCAGCCATCTGCCAGCAGAGCCATTGAATTGAAAATATATCCACTACAAATTTCAGCAACCATCATAACCGTTGTCAGTATGACCGCCCAAAGAGTATTTCTTTCAGCTAACGGGTTGCCCTGATCAAAAACATGCGAGTGACGCCAGTCGTCTATCTGAAACGCAGGGAGCATTCTGTTGTCTCCTTTGTGAAAAGATTGTTGCATCGTCAAGATTGCTAGCAATCGAGATGAAAACAATGTGACATTTCCTTGACATGTGTAAGCTTCGGACTATTTGGCAACACTATAGAGCCAGGGAGATCGTAGTCAATAGAGGAGAACCAACATCGTAGCGGCTTCCATTCCAGAACATGACTTTACCTGACAAAAGTACTGTAATGACGAGTAAAAACTGGTTCCAACACCAGCATATAAAAGGGCGGCATTGAAGCAGGGGCTTCTCCTATATCGTCAACACGAGGGCATAATATGACCATCTGAGTTTTGTATATGATTTTTTTCCAATTTTTCTCAGGCCTAAAACAACCCCAAAAACTTACGGTTTTTAGGTATCGTGGGTTTTACCCTAGACAAATCAAGACAAAATTATTTATAATTCTAGCAGAAAGTACTTGCAGCTGAAGAAACCCCGATCTGCGTACCTGCATCACCACTGGGGATGGTTTTAAACAAGAGACCTCTTTTACACCTGGTAATTTTGCCCAGCATTATAACGACAACCTCTGGAAGTCCCATCAATTTGGCGTTGATTATTTGCGACTGCCACTCCAGCCTTGGAAGGATAAATGTTTGTACCCATAAACTGGTCTTGTCTGCTCACTGTCCTTTGTATCTTGCAAATGACCACTCATGGGTTGAACGTTTATGCCGCCGAAAACCCAACAACTCCCCTAGCGCTCACCACCGCTGAACGGAGCTGGTTGCACGATCACCCCGTGATCACCCTTGCCCCCGACCCTGACTTTAAACCGATTGAGTATTTCGACCAAGCGGGTAACTACCAGGGAGCCGCTGCAGACATCATCAAGATCCTGGAAAAAAAACTTGGTATTACCATAACCATAGCCCACCTGAATAATTGGGATGAGGTCATAATACAGTTCAAAAAACGTGAAGTTGATCTCTTGGGGGCAGTGGTAAAAACTCCCAATCGCGAGAAGTTCACCCTTTTTACCGACACCATTGTTTCAGTCCCCGGTGGAATTTTCACTCGCAGCGACAATCTATTTACTCTCACCCTCAATGAGCTCAAAGGTAAAAAAGTTGCCGTAGTTTCAAACTACACAGCCCATGATGTCCTTAAAAAAAATTATCCGGAAATCATCCTGGATGTCGTCCCCGATGTGTCTACGGGATTGGCCAAGGCATCACTTGGCATGGTTGATGCTTATGTCGAAAACATGGCAAATGCCACCTTTTATTGCCGGGAAACTGGTATCACCAACCTTCGGCTTGCGGGCACGACCGATTTTATGTACCACTGGGCCATCGGCGTTCGGCAAGACTGGCCGGAACTGCAAAGCATTACCAACAAGGCACTATCATCGATCACTCAGCAAGAACGTCACCAGTCCATCGAACGCTACATTTATATTGAAGGCATCGGGTGGCGTCCATCCAAAACGTTTATCGCTGGAGTCGTGGCATCTTTGTTCGGAGTCCTGCTACTGCTCGTTATATATTGGAATTATGCCCTGCGGAAGGTGGTTCGTGGCCGCACGGCTTCGTTGCAACAGGAACTCGGGGAACGACAAAAAGCAGAAACCGCCCTTAGAAAATTGACCCGCCACCTTGAAGCTCTCGTCAACGAGCGCACCAGCGCTCTAGAAAAAGAGGTAGTTGAGCATACTGCAGCAGAAGCAGCAGCACGATCCAGTGAGCTGAAATTCCGGGAAGTATTCCAGAATGTTGCCGACCCTATCTACATAGCCGACATGTTAGGGAAAATCATTGCCGCCAATAATCAGGCCTGCCTGGAGCTGGCATACACGCATACTGAATTGCTCACGAAAAGGATTGTCGATGTAGATGTCCTCGAAAATGACCCGGAGAAAATTGCCGCGGCTTTTCAAAACTTTTCCCACACCACTTTACAGACGTTTGAAACGCTTCATCG
>CBDTUM010000107.1:0-15558 GCA_965363495.1 uncultured Desulfopila sp. | reverse complement strand
GCTACATCGGAGTTGGAACCGGTAGCCGCTGAACTTGACCGGGGTAATGACGGCAGTTTTTATGATAATCTTAAAAAACTCGCTGAACTCGGCTTCATGGGTCTCAATATTAAAGACCAATATGGGGGAACAGAGGCCGGGGTTATCGCTTTCAGTCTCGCTATGACCGAAATTGGCAGGGTCTGCGCCGCAACAGCAGTGACGGTATCGGTCAATAATATGGTCAATGAAGTTATCCAGACGCTGGGGAGTGAGGAACAAAAAAACCGTTATGTTGCGAAAATCTGCAGTGGTGAGTATCTGGCGGGAGCCTTTGCCTTGACTGAGCCGGGAGCTGGCTCCGACCCGGCCGCTATGACCACTACAGCAGTAAAAGATGGTAATGAGTGGGTTTTGAACGGCTCGAAAATATTTATTACCAGCGGTTCTTTCGCCGGGGTTTTTGTGGTCTGGGCGGTAACTGACCAGGCCGCAAAAAAAGGTAAAGGGATCAGCCTCTTTCTGGTCGAAGCTGGCACCGAAGGGCTTATCATCGGTAAAAAGGAACAGAAGATGGGTCAGCATGGTTCCCCCACCAATGAACTGCTTTTCCAGGATTGTCGCATTCCGGCCGACGCGCTGATGGGAGAGCTGAACGACGGTTTCCGGGCGGCGGTAACAGAGCTTGCCGGAGGACGGATCGGCATCGGTTCGCTCGCGCTCGGCATCGGTCTTTCGGCAATGGATAAAGCCACCCGATATTCCCTGGAAAGGTCGCAGTTTGGCCAGAAAATCAGTGCATTTCAGGCAACGCAATGGAAAATTGCCGATATGTATACGGCTCTTGAGGCATCGCGCTTACTGCTCATGAACGCTGCCTATAAAAAAGAACAGGGTCGTACCTTTGCGAAAGCGGCCTCGATGGCCAAGCTGTTTGCCACAGAGGCAGCCAATAAGGCCTGTTATGAGGCGATGCAGATCTTTGGCGGCTATGGCTACACTCAAGATTTTCCCATTGAACGGTACACCCGGGACGCTCGAATTACCACAATCTATGAAGGGACCAGTGAGATTCAACGACTGATTATTGCCAGGGAAATTTTGCATGAATTCAGTTGACCAGGTCATGTAGTAGGCGGAGAGTTCCAGCCCTGAAAACCGGTAAACGTTTAGAAAGGCGGCCTAAGCAGCTACAGATTGTTTTCTTGTAACTGAATAAGATAATAATCTGTAAGGTACTAAAATGAGGGACAAAAAATGGAAGATATATTTCATAAACGTAGAAGTATCAGACGATTTCAGGATAAACCTGTGGCGCCTGAGGTCTTGACGGATCTTTTTGCAGCGGCACGGATGGCGCCGTCCTGGGGAAATATGCAGTGCTGGGAGCTTGTTGTAGTGCAGGCTGCAGAAGACAAAAAAACGCTTGCCGGTCTTCTCTCAAAGAAAAACCCGGCAACAAAATGTATGGAGTTGGCCCCTGTCGTCATCGGAGTATGCGGCAATCCATTAAAATCTGGGTATTATAACGGGCAGCAGGTAACCCGTTACCAGCATTGGTTTTTGTATGACTTGGGACTCCTCAGCCAGAACATCTGTCTGAAGGCCTTCGAACTCGGCCTGGGATCGGTCATTGTCGGCTCCTTTGGTCATAAAGATGCTGAGGAGCTGCTCCAGATTCCCGCAGGCCTTGAACTTGTTGCGCTTATCCCAATTGGTTATCCAGATCACGCCCCTTCGGCACCACCTCGAAGGCCTCTCAGTGAATTTGTCCACTATGATCGCTTCAGCCGATCAGGGAAATAGCTTGGCTATTTTCAGAGCTCCCATGAACCAGAGGGAGCTCTGTTTGCTTGCGACCAACTGAAAAATTCTCTCATTGTTGTTCGTTTAGGCCCATCTACTTTTTGACTTTTTGCGCTCCCCCCATTAAGATAGCACTTTGTCATATTCAATTTTCGTTAATTTTTTCGTGGCCGGGTAACTATGATGCAGGTTGGACTTGAGGTATTAGTGCATGATGAATTGAAGTTCTCTGCTGGACAGAGGATCGGTTATTTGTCCAATCAGGCCTCAACGAACCGAGACTTCATCCATGGTAGGGTCCTCCTGCAACAGAAATATGGCGAAAGACTCACCTGTCTTTTTTCTCCTCAGCACGGCTTTTTTTCTGAAAAGCAGGATAATATGATCGAATCCGATCATGTGGTTGACGCCGTCACAGGCCTGCCGGTATATAGTCTGTACGGGGAGCATCGTCGACCAACTCCCGAGATGTTTGCCCAGCTTGATGTGCTGCTCATCGATCTCATTGATGTTGGTACCAGAGTATACACCTTTTTATATACTATGGCGTATTGCCTGGAGATGGCGGCGCAACTTGGCAAAAAAATCGTGGTGCTTGATCGCCCGAACCCGATTGGAGGCGAACAGATCGAGGGCAACCTGCTGCAGACGAACTGTCGCTCTTTCGTTGGGTTGTATCCCTTGCCGATGCGCCATGGTCTGAGCTTTGGCGAACTGGCACTTTTTATCAATCAGGAATTTGCTATAGGTGCTGAGCTGGAGGTAGTGAAACTACAAGGATGGCAGCGCTCGATGCTCTTTCGAGATACTGGCTTTCCCTGGCTCTCTCCCTCGCCAAATATGCCAACCCCCGAGACGGCCCTCGTCTATCCAGGTCAGGTTATCTGGGAAGGGACCAACGTCTCCGAAGGCAGGGGAACGACCCTGCCTTTTGAGTTTGTCGGTGCGCCGTATTGGTGCCACGCAGATATACTGCAGCAGCTGGAGAAGACTGCATTGCCCGGCTGTTATTTGCGGCCAACAGTCTTTGAACCGACCTCCGGTAAGTGGGCGGAGAAACAGTGTACAGGCTTTCAGATCCACGTAACTAGTCCCTTGAATTTTTTGCCCTATCGGACCAGTCTTGCTCTTTTGCAGGCAGCATTGCTCCTTTATCCGGAGCATTTTCAGTATAAAAAACCGCCCTATGAGTATGAATTCGAACGACTGCCGATGGATCTTATCCTCGGTGATCAACAGGTGCGGCTCCAGCTGGAGAAAGGTCGACCGATTACGGAGATTGAAGAGAGCTGGCGGGATGATCTGCAATGCTTTGATCGTCTCAGAAAAAAATATTTTCTTTATTGATGGCGTCATAAAAAGCTCGATCTCCATCGTTATAGTGTTTTTAACTGGTTCCCAACATACTACTTGTATAGTTGAGAACCAGTTAAAAACACTACGCCTTGCATATCAAGCTTTTTATTTAGCCATCCGGTATTGTAGTTTTTTTTGAACTTATTTTTGATAAATAGATAAAATCATGACTGGAAAAAAAATATCCGTTGCCGAGCTGGCTGAAATGGTCAAAGGGCAGGTGTTTGGAGATAAAACTATCGTAATTCGTGGTTTTGCTCCTTTAGATACAGCAGGTCCCGGAGATATCACTTTTTTGGCCAAGGCAAAAATGGCCGGTTTACTTGCAACGACGACCGCCGGTGCAGTGCTTGTTCCTCCCGGGGTCGAGCAGGTTGGCCTTCTGCCGGTTATCAGGGTAAAAGATCCCTATCTGGCAGTCGCCATTATCCACAGTTATTTTGTAGCCACTCCTTTTACGGCCAAAGGAATCCATCCTCGGGCCTATATCGGCGAGAACTGTCTGCTGGGAAAAGAAATTTCTATCGCACCTCTGGCGGTTCTTGGCGACAGGGTCAAAACAGGAGAACGTGTCAGTGTTGAGGCCGGAGCAGTCATTGGTGATGATGTTGAGCTTGGGGACGATACCACGATCAAGGCCAACGTTACCGTTTATAACGGCTGTAAAATTGGCAGACGGGTAACCATCCATTCCGGTGTGGTAATCGGCAGCGACGGTTTTGGTTACTCGGCCAATGAGCGGGGTGAGCATATTAAGAGACCGCAGGTCGGCATTGTCCAGATTGACGATGATGTGGAAATTGGTGCCAATTCGTGCGTTGATCGTGCCGCTTACGGGGTTACCTGGATCAAGTCCGGCGTAAAAATAGACAATCTTGTGCAGGTGGCCCACAATGTCATTGTCGGTGAGAATAGCCTGCTGGTGGCGCAAGTAGGGCTTGCCGGTTCGACGACCTTAGGCAAAAACGTGGTAATGGGTGGGCAGGCTGCTTCTGCCGGGCATCTTACCCTTGGCGATCAGGTGATGGTCGCAGCACGCGGTGCGGTACACAGCGATCATGCCGCAGGTTCCGTCGTTGGCGGCACCCCGGCGATTCCTGTTCGTCAATGGGCCAAGTCTTGCGCTGTTTTTGCCAAACTCCCGGAGTTGCAGAGTGCAGTGAGAAAAAACAGTAAGGCTATTGCAGAGCTCAGCAAAATGCCCGACAGCGAGAAAGAGAATTTCTGAACGAGGAGATGTTGAGATGAGTCAGGTGGTTATTCCGGAAAATATTGATATAATGGAGATTTTAAAGGTTCTTCCCCACAGATACCCGTTTGTGATGGTCGACCGAATTCTCTCCATGGAGATTGGCAAGCAGATTGTCGGCTTTAAAAATGTAACCATAAATGAGCAGTTTTTTCAGGGCCATTTTCCCGACAGACCGGTAATGCCGGGCGTGTTGATTCTGGAGGGGATGGCTCAGGTCGGTGGGATAATGGCCTATTATGCCCATCCCGAGGCTATCGGCAAGAAGCTGCTCTTTTTTGCAGGTATTGATAAGGCCAGATTTAGAAAACCGGTTGTACCGGGCGATCAGTTACTTTTTACTCTTGAACTTGTAAAGCAAAAACATTCGCTTATGATCATGTCGGCAAAAGCCACGGTGGATGATGTGGTGGTCGCGGAAGCTGAACTAATGGCTTCATTTTCATGATCGAATGAGGCAATGCAGAAAACCGGCTGTCACTCTTTGCCGGTAAAGCCCTTATGGCAAATTTTATTGCAATTGTTGCAGGGAGCGGGTATTCAAAACACCCTTCACGATCCCGCGAAATGAAGTTATCACGAAGTATCTAGAAATTATTCTACCAATTACATTGTAAAATAAAATGTCCATACATCCTACCGCCGTCGTGGACCCCACAGCAGAACTTGATTCTTCTGTGTATGTAGGCCCATATGCTGTAATTGAAGCCGGAGTTCGGATAGGCGCCGACACGCAAATTCTCCCCCATGCAGTTGTTTCCGGACCGACGACCATCGGCGAGAGGAACTTGATCGGTTCCTTCGCCGTGATTGGTGGTGCTCCTCAAGATCTTGGCTATAAAGGGGAACCGACCGAGCTTATTATCGGCTCCGATAACCAGATCCGCGAGTATGCATCTATACACAGGGGAACCCCCTCTGGTCACAAGAAAACGGTTATCGGCAACCATAATTTGCTTATGGCCTATACGCATGTTGCCCACGACTGCACGATCGGTAACCATGTCATTATGGCCAACGTTGCTACGCTGGCCGGACATGTCGAGGTTGGTGATCGGGCCTCCATTGGCGGCCTGGTCGCCGTGCACCAGTTTTGTCGAATAGGGACCTTTAGTTATATCGGTGGTGTTTCCGGGATTTCGCTTGATGTACCTCCCTATGTAATAATTGCCGGAACCAGGAATCGTACCAGAATTTCCGGTATCAATAAGGTGGGCTTAAAGCGTAATGGTTTCAGTCGAGAGACAATTAAAACGCTCGACAAAGCATATCGGATTATCTTCAGGTCGCCCAATCTTTTGATGAAGGATGCTATTGAACTGGCCCAGAAGGAATTTTCTGATTGCCAGGAGGTACAAACCCTTGTTAAATTTTTTCAGGACTCAAAGCGTGGTGTCGTCAAGCAGACGATTGAGGATTAGAGTCGCTTGCGAAAAGGTATCAATAGAAATAATATCGGTATTATTGCCGGTGGCGGCCAATTCCCCTTATTGTTCATCGAGGCCGCCCATAAGGCCGGAAGGCGGGTGGTGGTGGTGGCCCACAAGGGGGAAACCGATGAGAAAGTGGTCCAGGCGGCTGATACTGTCTGCTGGGTGAAGCTGGGCCAACTCGGCAAGTTGATATCTTTTTTTAAAGCAGAAGGCGTCGGAGAAACGGTCTTCTTGGGTACCATCACAAAGACCCAGATATTTCGAGATATTCTTCCGGATCTGAAAGGTCTTTCTCTGTGGAATAAAATTGATCGAAAGCAAGATGATGCAATCTTGCGGGCAATCGCCGATACTCTCGAGGCCGATGGGATTAGGGTACTTGAATCGACATTGTACCTTCGTCATCTGCTCTTTCCCGCTGGGGTTCTTACCAAGAAAAAGCCAACGAAAAAACAGCGACAGGATATTGAATTCGGCTGGCATAACGCCAGGGCGATCGGAAAACTGGATATTGGCCAATGCGTAGTGATCAGGAACTGTACGGTTCTGGCCGTAGAGGCAATTGAAGGAACCGACGCAACAATCCTGAGAGGTGGAGCCCTGGCCAAGGAGAAGGCTGTTGTTGTTAAAGTACGCAAGCCGGGGCAGGATTTTCGTTTTGACCTGCCGGCCACAGGACTCAATACAATCAGGAGTCTGTGCAGCGTTAGGGGAGCGGTTCTTGCTGTAGAAGCGGGTCAATCTTTACTCTTTGATAAAGAGTTAATGATTGAAGAGGCCAATAAAGCAGGTATAGTTGTCGTGGGAGTCTCTGAGCGTAAGGATGGGTCGCTGGTAATGGAATAAATGAAACAGATGAGGTGAATTTCAAGTTGTACGCTCGTTACCGGTGAGATTTCGTTTTAATATCAACATAACGGAAGAGGTACTATGCAAGCAATGATTTTGGCCGCCGGTTTCGGCACCAGGCTACTGCCGCACACGTTGATCCGTCCAAAACCTCTTTTCCCCATCCTCAACCAACCACTTCTCTTTCTTACAATAAAAAGGCTGCGAATGTTTGGCTTTGATCATATCATTGTCAACTGTCACCATCTCAAGCAGCAGATCATCGATGCTCTGGCTGGAATGAAAGGGGTCGTTGTTCAGGAGGAAGAGATTATACTTGGTACCGGGGGTGGTTTGCGAAAGGCTCTCAAGTATGTGCGTGATGAACCGTTGCTTGTCAGTAATGGTGATATTTACCATACGGTGAATCTTCGTCGCTTCTACCAGTATCATGTCGCACACCAAAACCTGGTCACTTTGGCGCTGCGCAATGATCCTCGTTTTAATAAGGTGCTGGTGGAAAACGGCAAAATCACAAGTTTTGATCATCCGGACAAGAAAGCCAGTCTGGCGTTTATCGGTTTGCATGTAATCGAACCATCAGTGTTGCAGGACATTAAAAACAACGAGTATTCATGCATCATCGATCGATACCGAAAAATATTGCAAGACGGCCAGGAGATCGATTGCTATCGAGTCGATGATTGTTTTTGGACGGATATGGGCAGCATAAATGATTATCTGGCCTTACATCAGGGATTGCTCACTGATACAATACCCTGTTGGCAGGAGATTGGACCAGTCAGAAAACCCTATTATATCGCTAAAAGAGCCAAACTGCCAGCACACTTCGAATTGAAAGACTGGGTCTGTATCGGGGAAGCCCATATCGAAAACGGCACCCATCTTGAACGGGTCGTGGTATGGGATAATGTTTGCATTCCTTGTGGGCGAAGATTGGGGGACATGATTGTGTCCTCTCACGATTTTTAAAATTGAGATTTCATTGACGACCGATAAACTTCCGGATATTGCGCTGTTGCAGTGCGCTAAGAAAATGCTCGTTGCTTGTGGACTGCTCTCGATGGCCGAGGCAGAGGCCTTGGTGACGAGTGATCGATGCACTAAAATTGACAGTGACGGTTCGACCAGGAGATTCTGGCGACTGAGTAAAAATGGTGGTCCTTGTTGTCTCATCGCGGCGCCCGCCGGAACAAGCCCTGTTGAGCTGGCTGAGTCGCGTTCTGCCTGGCATATCGGCAGGCACCTCTTTCAACACGGTGTGCCGGTTCCAGAACTGTTTGACTGGGACAGCAGTTCCGGCGTTTTGCTCTTTGAGGATCTTGGCGATACTCGTCTGTACGATATCGTGATAAAAGAAAACTCGATGCAGAGACCACCTGATAATGTGGTGCTTGCCTGGTACCAGACAGTCCTGGAGCATCTTGCCGCCATGCAGTATCGGGGAGCCGTCGATTTTGACCAATCGTGGTGTTGGGATAGCCCACGATACGATACTCAGTTGATGGTCGAAAAGGAATCTGGATATTTTTTACGCGCTTTCTGGCAGGGTCTTCTCGGCAACGAGTTTGATCAAGGTGTTGAAGAAGAATTACGGGAGATTGCCCGACTTGCCGGTGAGGCACCCGCAGATTTTTTTCTGCACAGGGATTTTCAATCGCGAAATATCATGGTGCAGGAGGGTGCTGTCCGGTTTATTGATTTTCAGGGAGGCCGCCTGGGGCCTCTGGGTTATGACCTGGCTTCACTGCTTATTGATCCCTATATTTCTCTGCCCCTTTGGGTTCAAGATGAGCTGGTGGCATTTTATCTCAAAACCATCAATCGCTTTCTTACGATCGATGCGGTTGAATTTAATAAACAGTATACCTTGCTAGCCCTGCAGCGAAACATGCAGATAGTCGGTGCATTTTCGTTTTTATATAAGGTAAGACAAAAAACGTTTTTCCTGGATTTTATAGCACCGTCCCTGGTATCACTCAGCAACCGGCTGGAGGACCCGCTCTTTAAGGGGTATCCCCTTCTTCGCTCCATGGTCAACAGGGGGAAAAAAGAATTGACGCCTGCTTGAAACAGGAGGCAATACATGGCAGAGCTGTTTTGCCATCCCACATTTCATAATCAGCTTTATCTTGTTTCGAGCAGATAGAGCCTTCTCAGGACACTTAATAGTTATGGTATCAACCAGCAATCTACCCATTGTCGCGCTTGTCGGGCGCCCTAATGTTGGCAAATCGACACTTTTCAACAGGATTACAAAGTCGCGCAAGGCCCTGGTCGACCCGACTCCAGGGGTTACCCGCGACCGTCATTACGAGAGGGTAGTCTGGGAAGACAAAGCCTTTATCCTGGTCGATACAGGAGGCATAGACGACAACCCGGAAGATGTCCTGGTGCAGCATATTCGCGCGCAGGCCATGTTGGCGATTGATGAGGCCGATATTGTTTTGTTTCTGATGGATGGTAAACAAGGACTAACGCCCGCCGATTGGGAGGTCGTTGACATCCTTAGGAGGACCAAAAAACCGGTCTTCCATCTGGTCAATAAAATTGACGGCCCGGAAGTTGAGACGGAGCTGCTTGCCCAGTTTTATGAACTGGGCGTTGATATGCTATGGTCGGTTTCCGCCGAGCATAGTTACGGTTTTAGAACGTTGATGGAAGGGCTGTGTGACTCTATAAAAAGCGACCAGGCCGATATTGAGCTTCCTGAAGGAACAGTGAAGGTGGCTTTTTTTGGTCGACCCAATGTTGGTAAATCCTCTATCATAAACACTATTCTCGGCGAAGATCGGATGGTCGTATCTGAGATTTCGGGTACCACCCGGGACAGCGTTGATACCATAGTAACACATGGCAAATACAGCTATTTGTTTATTGATACCGCCGGAATCCGCCGCAAGGGTAAGACCACAGAAAAACTGGAAAAATTCAGTATTTTGAAATCTCTGGCCGCCATGGCCAAATGTGATATTGCGGTGGTGCTTATTGATGCCGATGAGGGCATTACCGAACAGGACACCAAGGTTATCGGCTATGTGCTGGAAGAGGGCAGGGGGCTTATTGTTCTGGTAAATAAATGGGACCTTCTGCAAAATGATAAAAAACGGCAGGAAGCGGTTATGTCGGAAGTTGGTAGAGCGCTGCCCTTTGTCGGCTACGCACCGATTTTGAATGTCTCCGCCTTGACCGGCTATGGCATTAAACGTCTCTTCCCGGTTATTGGTTCCGTGTACCGGCAATACTCGGCCACTTTTCCCACTTCGGCCATCAATAGACTGTTACGCGAGGCGGTTGAGCTCCACTCTCCACCAATCTACAAGAATAAACGGCTTAAGTTCTACTACTCCTCTCAGGTTGGCACCTGTCCGCCTAAATTTGTAGTTATGACCAACAGTTATAAAGGAGTGCACTTTTCCTACGAGCGCTATCTGACCAACCGTTTCCGCGAAGGACTTGGCCTGGACAAAGTCGCTATTAAACTTTTTTTCAAGGATAAATCGGAGCAGAGAGGAGAGAAAAAGTAACAAGATCATGGCTCCTTTACGGATTTGATTACCACTAAAGCGCAGTCGAGTAGACTCAAGCAAGCTGAGTTTCGGTGGTAATCAAATTTAGTTTACATCCTGGTAACGCCCGGAACTATGCAAACCATCCCGTGGAAAATGCATACTTCGTCAGCATTCCTAAACACATGGCCACAACTATCAAGCGTAGATACTTGGGATGTATGCTGAATAAGCACTTCGAACCACCCCATGCTCCCACAAACTGTCCAATCATCATTACCATACCTACAAACCATACCACTTTTCCTGCCAGTAAGAAGACGAGTAACGAGGCTATATTCGTAGAGAAATTGAGAGTTTTGGCAACAGCTGTCGCCTCAATCAGTCCATGGCCTCTCAATGACACCCCTGCAAGGGCAAAGAACGAACCCGTCCCCGGACCAAACATACCATCATACCAGCCTATTATGGGTACAATAAATCTCTGATATTTGCCTTTGGATATCCGTGGTCTGGCCAATTCCGCCTGAGGTTGTGGAGCTACTATAAAATATATGGCAATCACCAGCAGGACAGCAGGTATCACCAGGGTTAAAAGCTGTGTGTTAACAAATTGAACAGCAATGGTACCCAATATTGCCCCAATAAAAGCAGAGAGCATGAGAAATTTGATATCATGCCAACGCACTCTTCTATTTTTCAGCATCATATAGGTTGCCGTTGCGGTACCCATGGTCCCTTGCAGCTTATTGGTGCCTAAAGCGGTGAGCGGCGGTATCCCGCTCATCATCAGAGCAGGAAGGACGATCAGCCCGCCACCACCGGCCAAAGTATCTATAAATCCAGCCACAAAAGCCGCTAAAAATAAAAGAGTCAACACTTCTGAGCTAAGACCCGAAAATTCCATCACATTACCTTATTGAATTTCTTATACCAGCATGCCCTCTCAATATCAGGGCTATCGTTTTGAGAAAATACCTTCTGTAGAATGTGGAGAAGATCTGAGGGCGTTGTTCAGGGTTTATTTAAAACTGTAGGAATTGCATTTTTTGACACCAAAACAGGGGGGTAATTAATTGGTTTTCATTTAGATCTCTCTCATTTCCCGGATTATCTCCAGAATGAGGACGTCGACGTTATGCATCACCTGCGCCGCCCCTGTTGCTGTGAGATGATCCCAATGCAGACCCGCTGCCACTACGACCTTTGCATCGAGCTCTCTGGCCATCCGCTCCGACACCTCTTTGACTACTTGATCTTCCTTATGGCCGACATAGCAAAAAACCGAAGCGGTTGCTGAACGACGGGCGGGGTCCTGCAGACTGACCCGAGGTTGGGCCATAGCCACGGCCCCGATATGAGGGGTACCACCCCAGATGGACAGTAAGTAATCAACCCCCATTTTTGTACAGCATGCCTCGATTTTAAAGCCATCCTGTTCTATGTGAAAAAACATTGGGGCCTGGACCATATAATTGTGTCTTATGCAGGTATTTTTATTGATGCTTTCCTGTTTGTCATTCTGCCTCTATCCCCTGCCAGCGATGGTAATGGGGGGTGTCAACTCCCAGGCGGTGCAGGAAACGACCCACGGTCCCATCGATCATTTCTTCGATGGATTGAGGTCTGCTGTACAGTGCCGGGACCGGTGGGAAGATGATGCCGCCAGCCCTGGCGACGAGGTCGAGCAAACGGATATGGCCGCGATGGAGGGGGGTTTCTCGGACGACGAGAATCAGCGGCTTGCCTTCCTTGAGGGTAACATCGGCAGCTCGTACAATAAGGTTATCACCGAGTGAATTGGCAACAGCTCCAAGGGTCCGCATAGAGCAGGGGGCTATAACCATACCATCCATACCGAATGATCCTGAAGCAATTGATGCGCCGATATCCTTATTGTCATGGCATGTGTGGGCTGATTTACGAACCGTATCGATATCGTAATCAGTTTCAAGAGCCATGGTAATGCCCGCCGCCTCACTCACAACCAGATGGGTTTCCACGCCGGCACTGTTGAGCATTTCCACGGCACGAATACCGTAGATAGCGCCGCTGGCTCCAGTAATGCCGATGGTGATTTTTTTCATTTTTATTCGTAGCCTTCTTTGTTTCAAAAGGAGCAATGTGACACAAGAGACTGACGGCTTGAATCTCGAACCTGAAGACCAGAATCTTCAGGTCCTTTCTGCTGGCAGCCCACTTATAAAGAGCTGGCCTTGTCGACAGCACGTTTAAAACCTTCCGCCGAGCGGACGATTACCTCATCGGGCACACAAAAAGCAATCCGCATATGTCCCGGCGAACCAAAGCCGACACCAGGAACGGCCAGAATTTTTTGCTCCTGTAAAAGCGCGACAAATTTGACATCGTCGGCTAGAGGTGTCCTTGGGAAGACATAAAAAGCACCTTTCGGTTCGGTGAAGGTAAAACCGGCATCACGCAAGACGGAGCAGATAATCTCTTTTCTACGGCCATATATTGTGGTGTCCACAGTCACGTCCTGGAGCTCTGCTACTACACGCTGCATAAGGGCCGGAGCGTTGACGAATCCAAGAATTCTATTGGCCAGGGTGAGACCATCGAGAAGATTGTGCTTATCTTCGATATTCGGATGGACCGCCAGGTAGCCAATGCGTTCGCCGGGCAAGGAGAGATCTTTTGAGTAGGATGAGACAACGATACTGTTGGTATACGCGGTGAAAATACTTGGCACCTCATGACCATCAAAGACAATCTTGCGATATGGTTCATCGGAGATCAGGTAGATAGTGGTCCCCAGACTGTTGGAAGCGGTTTCGAGAAGTGCGCCAAGCGCCGCCAGCGAATCTTCAGAATAAATCTGGCCGCAGGGATTATTGGGCGAGTTGATGATAATTGCTTTGGTTTTATTTGAAATGGCTGCTTCAATAGCGCCAAGATCGAGGTTGAAATCGTCATCGGTTTTAACCGTCTTGCTGACACCGCCATGGTTGTCGATATAAAATCCGTATTCGACAAAATAAGGGGCGAGAATAATGACTTCCTCCCCTGGGTTGAGCAGTGTTTTCATGACCACATTCAAGCCACCTGCCGCACCGCAGGTCATGAGTGTGTCACCCTTGTCAATGGTTATCTTCTGCTCAATTGACATCCGCGCAGCCAGGGCTTGCCGGACCCAGGGGTAGCCGCCATTCGGCATATAGGCATGTACTCCGGGGCTGTCATCCTGCACAATTTCCTGAATAACCTTGTTAAATTGTGGCGGTGGCGGGGCATCAGGATTGCCGAGACTGAAGTCGCATACGTTGTCGGCACCATGGGCTGCCTTCATCCTTGCTCCCTCCTCGAACATTTTCCTTATCCAGGAAGATTTTTCGGCAAATAAACGCATTTTATCTGAAATAGCCATTGTATCTCCTTAAAATTACATTAAAATATTAGCACGGTGCAATGTTTCATTCTTAGCGACAAGTGCTTGCTGCAGAAAGTCTATTGTTTTTTGAAAAAGTCATACGCCGCGTTGATTTCCTTCATTTTTTCCTCAGCGACAGCCCGGAACTCATCGCCGAGGTGAGCAACCTTATCCGGGTGATATTGCATGCTGAGAGTGCGATAGGCCTTCTTTATTTCTTCCGCACTCGCGCCTTTCTCAAGTCCTAGCGTAGCATAATGCTGTCCGGACATATCCTGCGAAGTTGCGGCGCCATATTGTTGTTTATACCGGTATTTACCCTCAATCGTACGTTGGTCGTAATCGGAAATATCGAGATACGCAGCGATATAGCGGGCAACTTTCAGCTCGTTTTCGGGTACCGTCGTCTTGGTGTAGAGTATTTGATAGACAAGCTCGAGCAGGATAATCCTCGGCTCATAGGCAAAGGTCGACTTAAATTCCTGGAGCAAAGCATCAAGGGACTGCGTCGAGTTAATCGCTTCTTTTATCAGTTCCTTGACCCAGTTCATCTGCGTCTGGCTATAGCGCAGGTTGTATTGGAAGAACCGGTGAATGGTCTGGATCTCGTTTCTGGTTATTTGGCCGTCAATCTTAGCGGTGTGGATAAGAGTCTGGACCAGGAGCCAGACAAAACGGTTATGGCTCTCCGACTGAGACTGTTCATAGGTTGCGACCTTTTTTTGTATCCAGTAGGAAAAGCCGAAAAAAAGGGCGATCGAAAGCAGGATTCCGGCAAGGCCTGTGTAGAGTATGGTGCCGAGAAATGAAATGAGGGCGGGAGCCCCTCCGGATATGAAAACAATGAGGAGGGCTATAAGCAGACATCCGCCACAACCGGGTTGTTGCTGTCGTTGATATTGCATGAAAGAAAGTGGGTTAATTTATTGTTATTGCTGGTTGCTGCTGCTATGAAAAAGCGCATCGACGAACTCAGTCGCATCGAAATCCCGGAGATCGGACGTCTTCTCGCCGATTCCGATAAAGCGGATGGGGATTTTCATTTCTTTGCAGATGTTGGCGACGATACCACCCTTGGAGGTGCCGTCAAGTTTGGTAAGGGCTAGGCCGGTGACGCCAACCGCATCATCGAAGAGTCGCGCTTGGGAGATACCATTTTGGCCGGTTGTTGCGTCGATGACCAGCATGATTTCATGGGGAGCACCTTTTAGCTTTTTGCCCATTACTCTTTTGATCTTTTTCAACTCTTCCATCAGGTTCTCTTTGGTGTGCATTCTGCCGGCGGTATCGACGAGAACCACATCGATATTTTCGGCTTGAGCAATACCCAGTGCATCGAAGACAACCGAGGAGGGGTCCGCACCTTCTTTGTGGGCAATAACCGGAACATTGCTTCGTTCGCCCCATATCTTCAACTGGGAGACTGCCGCGGCACGAAAGGTATCTGCGGCCACCAGCATCACTGAATTACCGGACTGTTTAAATTTCTTGGCAATTTTTCCTATAGTTGTCGTTTTGCCGACACCGTTTACGCCGATGACCATAATAACAAAGGGCCCTTTGGCGGGCATCACCAGGCTGGCATCCTGATCGTTTTCGATAATGAGCTTTTTGATCTGGACCTTCAAAGTCTCTTTGAGAGATTTGGGATCGTACATCTCTTTTCT
Source organism: uncultured Desulfopila sp. (assembly GCA_965363495.1). Lineage (GTDB taxonomy): Bacteria > Desulfobacterota > Desulfobulbia > Desulfobulbales > Desulfocapsaceae > Desulforhopalus_A. The sequence goes on along the minus strand of CBDTUM010000107.1, from coordinate 319 downwards.
CTTGACCTTGCGTCTGGCGGTTTCGAGTAACTCCCGGGTAGTGCCCACTCCCAAATCTGCAGAAATGAGTATCTCTTCCAGGTCATCGAGCATTTCTGTATCGATCTCTTTCTTGCCGAGAAAGAGGGCGTCCATCTGGTAGGTAAAGGTCTCTCTCGTTTTGCCAAGTTTTTCAGTGAGACGTGAAAATAACGACTTTTTCTTTTTTTCCGCCTGTTTCGGGAGGTCGGATTGTTTAATTATTTTTAACGGTTTTTCTTCCTGTGACGATATTGGTTCAGGTGCTTTGTTTATTTTCTGAAAAGACTCTGGTTCAACC
>CBDTUM010000106.1:0-15635 GCA_965363495.1 uncultured Desulfopila sp. | reverse complement strand
CTATCTATGCGTTATGGATTCACTGCAACTATTGGCAGAAACAATAAGGTAGTTGCAGGTGACGATGAAATTTAGATTGGACAACTCGAAACGCTTTTTAGCTTCAAACAGGAGTTCCATCTAGCGCGCACGGTCTATTGAAAACTTCAGGAGAAACTCCCGCTTATGACATCGGTGAGTCAGGTGCCAGACATGCCCTGCAATGAAATGTCGGTTTGCTCATGTCATTTTCGAAAATACGCTAAAAACGTCGTTTTTAGCCTCATAACTGCCGGCTAAGAACTCATTATGGTCATCTTTAATCATTTTACGCTTTATGTCATGAGGTTGGCTTGGTTCGACCCCGAATCATTAACGAACCGATACAGACCTATCATTATAAAGAAAGTTGGCCATTGCTAAAAGAACGACTTGACCAAGATGTTTTTTTACCTTTCTGCACAAGATCTGAGAATGAAGTGACTAATACGTGGTACTGACAACAGTAATCCTCAATCCTTTACGTGCTGCGGTTCGTCGATCAGACCATTGTTTGCGCTCCTTTTCTAGTACTATTTTGTACCCTTGCAGCTCGATGAGGTGGGAGACAAACTGGCCGATCTGTGTGTCCATTGCAGCACCACCACCGGAATCATCAGAATACGTGGGTAGCTGGATTGTCTTTATTACCTGGTCGAATTGTAGAATTGTATCTTCAATTAACGCCAGCGAGGCCGCCGCATTCTTAGCAGTTTCAAATGCAACAGCATAAACGGATCCTTCTCCTCAAACATATATCTTTCAACCGCTCCAGAGAGACCACCTTTATTTCCTTACGGTGGGCAGATAGGCCCTCATTACCCTTGGGGCATTGCGAAATAATGGGGGTATTTCAGCACTGAGTTGATCAGCCAAATGGTTGTTGAGAAATCGGAACTCTATTTTTTGTTCTGTGCAGATACGACTGCACCGTTTTTCGCGCAATCCCTGAATTTAGTGTAACATAAGGAGATACCCCCACGGTCAAAAGAGAAAACGTCACTATGTCAATTCATTCTGGCAGTGAAGCTTCCACTTACGAAGATTAGGTGTGACACTGGAATGAGGCAATTAAATACCAGTAACAAGCCTCTACTTTTTTTATCGGTTGACCTGATTTTCGTTTAGAAGGCCTGAATTCATTCACTCGCATAGTTGTTGAACTATTGTTGCATCTGGAGGCATACCTTTCTTCAGGTAATCGCTATAGTGTCCATGTATTATTTTTAGTCTGTCAATGTTGGCTTGAGCTTTCTGGCTTTTAGAGAGCTTGACGAGTTTTCCAAATTCTTCCTCTACCACCAGGTTTTCCAGCCCCCCAAGGTTTTTTATAAAGTCACTATATTGGCTTGTTGCGTCTTCGATATTTTGTGCTATTTCACTAATATTTTTTTCATATTTATGTGCCATGTCGGTGGCGCCGGAATCTATTGCCAGTCTCATATTCTCTCGTTTTAAAGCTACATTCTGGGATTCTCTGCAAACAAAGGCGGCTTTATCCATGGCGCTATTAATCCAGATCCTTGCTTTTTCAAACTGGACTGTGGGGTCCTGAATTTTTTCAAAGACAACGACTTTTTCCTGATTCTTTATGACGTAGATTGAAATACCAGCACTCACTATTGCAATGATCACAAACAACCAAAGTAGTTTTTTAAAGGGGCTCTCGGGTAGTAATGTCTTCTTTGCCTGGTAATTCTTGATACTCTGTAGAAATTCATCGCATCCCTGAAAGCGGTTATCAGGATTTTTATCCATAGCCTTGAGAATGATGCTGGAAAGTTCGTCATTGATTTTAGGATTGCGCTGATGTGGGTCTTGAGGCCGACTGTGAACCTGCTGTTCTTTGACAGCGAAATCCGATTCCCCATCAAAAGGTACGTCGCCGGTAAGCATTTCATAAAGGACAATGCCGGCGGCATACACATCGCTGCGCTTGTCGAGATCCTGTGGGCTGATAATCTGTTCAGGGCTCATGTACCATGGTGAACCGACCGCGGTTCCTGTTGCCGTAAGCCGCTCTCTACCAAACATTATGGCGATGCCGAAATCCATAAGTCTTGCCCTGCCGCTTTCATCAATCAGAATGTTCGGGGGTTTTACATCACGATGAATGAGATTCTTGTTATGAGCATAGTTCAGTGCCTCGAGGACATCCTCGAAAATGGCTAAAGCCTCTTTCTCAGGTAAGGCACCTCTGTCCTTAATGATTGCCCCGAGATCCTGGCCGTCGATATACTCCATAACAAAAAAGAACTGATTCTCGAATTCAAAGAAATCAGTCGCCTGAACGATATTTGGATGCCCCAGCTGAGCCTGGTTACGGGCTTCCTCGTAAAACCGTTTGCGAAACTGAGGGTCGTTCGTTAATGTTAAGGAAAGGCATTTAATCGCGAACTTCTTTTTAAGTGTTAAATGTTCGGCGAGATAGACGACGCCCATACCTCCCTTGCCTAGTTCGGATATGATTTTAAGGTTGCCGAGGGTTTGGCCAATCATCTCTTTCTCCTATTTAACTAAGCTGATACTGTTATCTGTGTCGTGTCAATGATCGAGAAGTTTTTTTGTTATTAAAAGATAATCTTCCGTTGAAGAGGCTTTTTCTTGCAGCTCATGGGTCGGATTCAACCCGAGGCCCTGATAATCCAATCCGCCTGGCGTCAGCATTTTACCTGTAGTCAAAACCAGGGCCGAACCATCGCTTAAGGGGATGAAATCCTGTTGCGTACCTTTACCAAATGTTCGATGGCCCACAGAGATAGCCTTATTGTTTTCAGTAAGAGCCGCGATGAAGATTTCGGCGGCGCTGGCTGTGCCCCCATCTTGCCAGAGGTATATTGGTGTGGGAACATTCAGCGAACCGGCGCTGCCGGAAATAATTTTTTCTCCTTTTCTGGTGTTGATACTGACAATTCTTTCTTCTTTTTTCAAAAACAGTCTGGCCGAACTGATTGCAGCAATAAGATCCCCTCCGGAGTTTCCTCGTAGGTCTATGACAAGAGGATTTTTGGATTTGATTTTGTTGACTGCTTGTCGAAGCTTTTCTTTGGTATCTTGTCTGAAGTCAATAATTTGTACAACAGGCAAACCATCCATCCAAGTGGTAACAACATTTTTAACCACCAATTTTGCACGAACTACGTTTAATTGTCTTTCCAGATCGTTCTTGGTTGAAACTGTCACCTGGAGCGTTGTCCCTGCTTTGCCGACTGACAGGGCCGCAAGTGAAGGGAGTGCTTTGCCGTTAACATTCATGCCGTTCATTCTTATGAGGCGGTCGCCGATCTTTATACCAGCCTCTTCGGCGGGACTTCCAGGGTAAGGAAAACAGTGTAAGCTACCCGAGTGATCTTTTTTTATGTCCATGCCGATACCGACATATCTTTCGTTTTGCAGTTGTCGAAACTGTTGGTATTCGTTTTTTGTGAGATAGTCAGAATAGGGATCACGATTGTTTAAGTAGTCCCTCAAGCTTTCATTGACGATTTTCTCTGTTGCATCTTCCGGTCCCACAAAAAGAGCGTTATCATTGATCAGGGAAACAGCCTCAGCAAAAAGAAGAATAACCTCGTCTTTTTGAGGCTCTGGGTAATCGGGTTTGGTTGTTTCCGGCCTCTGGTCCAGGTCATAATTGATCAAGAAAAGAGACAGAACCAGTAAGCTGAGCAATAGATAGAGAAGTGACGTTTTCATGTTAAAGCGGGAAGTTTACATGACCCGTCCATCACTCCAGACCGAATTGCAGATACAACTTTATTTCTTCCCGGAGCTCATCAATCCTTTTTTGTTTATCGCTTTTTGATCCGCGTTCATCAAATGCAAATTGTTCATCACTCATCAATAATTCGATCTCATCCCTGTATTTTTTAAGGCGGAGGGAATCTTGTTTTTGTTTATTGAGTTGTTTCGGAGTGATTGCCTGGATTCGATCATTTTCTATCTGTATTGCTTTAAGTCTTCCTGCAAGTTGATCAAGGTTCAACCTGGTCGTTTCAAGGTCTTTTTGCAGCTTTATTTTTTCCTCTTGTAAATACCTGTTTTGAAGTTCCAATTCACTGACATGTTGTTCTTTTTGAGTAATTCTCAGCTCCCTCTCGGAATTTTCATTTTGCATCTGCAAAAGGGCGCTCTGACATCCAGCCAGAGTGAGGAAACAACAGTAGAACAAGAGAATAATTTTGTGTTGCATCGGAGCCCTCCTGCTTGAAATTATTTAATGTCCCAAAGGATGAAGAGTCAGCGGGCTGCTCGGTTAAAAATCCCGTTAGAGTCTTTGGCTCAAGGATGCAATGGTATCGGTATTTCTTTTTAATTGTTCGAGATTGCTCTCCAATTTGGCAATCTCGCTATCAAGCTCATCTGATTGCTCAGGAGTGCGATCCTGAAATTTTTTTAGACTCTTGAGTTCGTTTTCCGCCGCTGCTAATGCGGTTTCCGTCTGTTCTACTTTTAGTTTCATGGATTTTCTTTTCTCATTCAACTCTTTTTGGGTGATCTTTTCTTGCCGGGCTTGAGTGTTGATGATGTTAATTTCAGGAGTTAATGTGGCAATATCTCGCTCTAATAGTTGATTTAATTCCTGGGTGTCTTGGTTGATTCCTTCTGCAAAGGTGATGCGGGCATCTAGATCATTTTCACGACCGGCAAGTTCGGCGTGGCGGTTTGCAATATTGTCGGCATAGGTATATCCCGCGGCTACGCCTAGAATGGCACCAACCCCTGCTCCGATTGCTGCCCCTTTTTTATTGCCAAAAGCTAAGCCGATGAGACCGCCAGCAAGGGCACCGATCCCTGCTCCTGCGGCTGCGCCCTCGGTCCTTGTCTGTTGACTTTTGGTTGCGCACCCAGAAATGAAAATCAATAAAATTGATAGGACAATAAACTTTTTCATTTTTCCCCTCCCGCCTTAACGTTCCTCATCTCATTTAACTGTCCCAATTGGGCTTAAAATGAATCGCTTGCATTGAGACCTTCTTGCGAGCCTTTACTGAGCTGCATTGTCAGATATGCCGGCTCCAGAAGGCAAAGGCGAGCTATCTTGCTCTGCCTTCTGGTCATCAATTATCCTTGCGCTGTTCAAATCAGAGTCCTGCTCCGTATTATTGGTGCTGGGAATGTCTTTCTTTTTGTTATCAATGCCTTCGGTCTGTTGTAAGTTTACCTCCTGCTTACCAACAGGCGGAATGCTGTCCATTGTTATGTTGGAGTACTTCTGGTCCCAAAAATAGAAAGCAAAACCGGCTGATATTCCTGCAGCCAGAATGAGCGATATCAGCTTGAGACGACTGAACTTTTTTTCATCAATAGAAGCATTGGCCTTTGCAAGCTTCTTCTGTTGAGCTTTAAATATCTTTGATGTACCGTATTGGATAAACTGAACGGTTATATTATCGTCACTGCCCTTGTCTTCAAGGGCAAGCTGTATCAATTTGTCTGGTACCTCCTGGACCGTTGTGCAATGTCGTAGTATCGATTCGATCTCTTGATTTGAAGCATAACCCGATAAACCATCGGAGCAGAGGAGAATGGCATCACCATCCAGCAAAATAAGTTCATCGTGGATGTCAACTGCGACCTCAGGTTGATTGCCGATAGCACGTTCTATTATATTGGAATCAGGATGATGGGCAGCATCTTCAGGCTTCAACATTCCGGCTTCGACCATCCTCTGTACGACAGTATGATCCCTGGTTAACTGCTTTAGACGGTTATTTCTAAAAAGATATGCTCTGCTGTCGCCAACATGTGCTACGCTGGCGATTTCTCCATGGATCAACACCAAAACAGCTGTCGAGCCCATTCCTTCGATAGTTGCATCACCCGAATGAGCTTCATCGTACACTGTTTTGTTGGTATGTTTGAATGCATCACTAATAATCTCGTAAATAGAAGCTGAAACCTTCGTTGTGGTAATGTGATGGTGCAGTCCATGGACTGTCATTTCGGCAGCTATTTCACCGCCCTTATGGCCACCCATTCCATCTGCGAGTATATAGAGTTGACCTAAAGGTGTTGTTAGACCACTCATACGGTCCTGGTTCTCCTTGCGCTTGCCGGTCACTGAACGGGCGGCAACTTCAATTTTCGGCATATGTGGTTTCATAAACGTTACCACTCGTTAAAATGAAAAAAGGACCAGTCCAGCTGAGAAAAGTGACAGGACCCTACGTTACCAGAAAGACGGAATTGCCCACCCGGATTTTGTCGTTTTGGTGGACCATGAGGGGAACCGCAACCTTCTTCCCGTTCAGATAGGTACCGTTGTGGGAGTTTTGATCAGAGAGAAAAAGATTTCCACCCTGGTAACTGAGAAAGGCATGGTTACCGGAGACAAACTCATCTTCTGTAATACAGATATCATTGTCCTCATTCCTGCCGATTTTGAAAATATCCTTGGTTATCTTGAACCTTTTGCCAGTCAGAGAGCCATCTACGCTTTCAAGAGTTGCCTCATCCTCACCTGATTGTGGCTCGGGACGATAGTTGCCAACAACCGTCGCTCGTCTTGATGGTTTAGGCTTAGGCTCAGCTGGTTTTCCCTGTGAAGGAGCCAGAACATACAACATCATCCAATCGACCAGATTATCAGAAAGAATTTTATAAATGAGAGCACTGTCTAGTGTTGGTCTGAGATGTGTATTGTTCGCCATTTGCTGGCCGAGATTATTGAGTTGCTTTATGGAATTAGCAAAGTCTTCATTAATTGCCTTGGCATCAATAAGTCTGTCTACCGCTATGTCTAGTGTGGTAGCGGGGGTCATAGCTACCTGGCGAGCAAAACATGAGTTAAAAATTGTCTGCTTTAGAGCACCCCAGGCCTCCAAAACCAGATCTCGCGAAGTGATGTTATCTGTATCTTGGTATTGCTCATGTTCTGGCATAACTCCCCTGGTTTCGACATCCTTTTTAATGTCCTTTGCCTGGGCCTGTACTTCTTTAACGACCTTGTTAAAAACAACTTTAAATTTCTTGTTTTGTGATTCGAATCCTATCTCGTTTATTCTGGGGAATAATTTTTTAATTTGCTCTTTGAACAGAATGACGAGAAAGATAATGAGAACAAAGGCAAACAATAACCAGACATAAGGATCAATTATTGTTTGTACCTTCAGTAAAATTTCTTTCATATCACAACTCCTTTACGCCAGCCTTGGTTTGACAAGGTTCTGTTAAAAAAAGCAGGTGAGTGAGAGTTCCCGCTGTCGAGTTATCTGACAATTGTATCCTTCTTGTCATTGTCTTCCGGCTCCGACTTTTTTGCCTCCTTTTTCTTGGGAGGCAGACTAACATGCTCCTCACCTGCTGGTGCTTCTATTTTGATGAAGGTGAAGAGCGTCGAGCCCGCCTTGACTTTGGAATAATTTTGCAGTTCCTGGGCACCCAATGCGGAAAGCATTTCTCCATTTACAAACGTTCCGTTACTACTGTTTTTATCAAGAAGTTCGTATTTACCACTACGACAAAGGATCAGTGCATGTTCGCCGGACATTCGTAAGTCCAGTTTAATCTGTATATCACAGTCTTGATGGGAGGATTCGCTATATACTTTGTCGCTGCCAATAAAATTTTTTCCTTCCCTGATCGGAAACATCTGCCCCTGCGGCTGCCAGGTAAAGGTTATCAAAACTCCCACAATTTTCCGCGTGTCTTCCTTACCCATATGGCCTCCAATATTGGTGGAGTCACCACTTACCGGCATTGTTCTGGTCATCCGGTCTTCAGGTTGTGATGGCGTGGTAGTTCCTATCCTGGTTTCTCGATCAGGTGTCTCTTGATGTGCCATAATGATCTCCTTGTTGTCAGTTTATGTTCTTTGTCTTATGATTGAGAACATCTTGAAAGATTGTTTGGAAATCCTTACTGTGGTTGCAAAATAATTATTTAGTTTCCAAACTGATATTTAGCCATCTGAAGCTGTAACCTTGAATTCAGATATTCCTATACGGAATATCTCACCGGGGGTGAGAATAAAACCTGTATCGGTTACTGGCACATCATTGACAAAAGTCCCGTTGCTGGATCCCTTATCAGTCAGGAACAGATTGCCGTTTTCGTATCGGAGACAGGCATGATCTCCTGAAATGTATTCATCCTGGGTGATACATAGGTCGTTATCCGGATTTGCACCTATATTAAATAAGGGCTTTACCATTGAATAGTGTTGACCTTCTAGAGGCCCACGCAGGCAGGTAAGGATGGCAATGGGCGAATCCGGGTCTGAACCGATGGAAGAAGCGCTTCCAACCATGGTTTTCCTTCTTTGAGTTTGCTGTGAGGAAGGAGAGCTTTCGACCGGTGCTTGCCATGTTTTTGTTTGCTGTGGAGAAACAGAAGTTCCAACCAGTGTTTTTTTCCTCTGTGTCTGGTGTGGGATAGAAGAGGGTGGTGCTGGTGTAGATATTTTTTTATCACCTTCGACCTTAGACTTTCTGTCCGTTAACCCGCCGGGAGTCTTCTGCTTTGATCGCCAAATTGCATAAGCTGCTGCAACTGCTAACAACAGAAAGACGAGAAACCACCAAAACGAAGTATTGCTGGTTCCAACCACTTTATTTGTTTTGATCGGTTCTTCGATGTTTTCTTCCTTTGTTTCTTCTTGAAGCGGTGGTTTGGGCTGTGCAATAGCCGACTGAGAAATCGCTGTTTGAACACTGTTAGTTATCAGTTTCTTGTCAGAACCTTGAAACTGCACCCCGACTCTAACTGTTTTGGGCGATGTAGTGTCGATTGATCTTTCAAAAGAAACCACATAAGAGGCCAGGATTTCGTCGAATATTTTATTAAGCGCGGTTTCAATGCCACTGGCGTCGGTATTGACAAATTGACCACCGGTATCATTAGCCAGTGATTGCATCGTGTCAGCGTTCTCTTGTTTTGCATGCAAGAGCACCACATCTATCGCAACACCGGTCTCAAGCGCTTGCGCTCTGACCTCTGTTGTGTTTTGTCTCGAACCACCATCGTTTTCCCCATCGGTTATAACTAAAATTCGTTTCAGTACCGGAGAGGAGGCATCTTTACTGTCACTGTTAACGTGCCCCAAGGAGTCGTAAAGTGTGTCATACAGGACCGTGTGCAGTCCCTTCATGTTCTCCAGTTCATTTATTTTTTGATATATTTCTTTTGGTTGCGTGAACCACTGGATCATTCTCGGCTCATTTTCAAAAGATACCAGGGCGAGACGATCCTGTTTCTTGAACAATGGTTTTCTCAAAAGACTTTTGAGGGCGTTCTTCGTTTTTTCCAGTTCTCTATCGTCTATACTGCCGCTCTTATCAATGCAAAATACAATAGTGAGTTTCCAATCAGAATCAGAAAATGACGAGATAGAGGTCGCTGTCGCTGTAGTCTTGTTATCTTCGATGAGGCGCAATTGGGATGGTTCGGCTTTGGTGCCGGGCGGGAGATCGACAACGATAGAAACGTTGCCTGTTTGAGATGCATGGACTGATCGGATCCAGATGGCTTCATTTGCAAAAGCCAGGTTTCCGAAACAGATGAACATGATGCTGAGGCACACCATTATTTTGGCTTGCATGGGTTTTCCTCCCTGTTTTACTGCTGTCCTGTGATTGTTACCTCAAATGAAATCATATTTTATGGAACTATTGCTTTTGAGTCTTGATTTCGGTAGATCAAGCAATATCGAAAAAATGTGTCTTTTGACCAGATTCACCTGTTGTCGTATCCGTTCAGTTTGTGAGATAATTTTAAAAGTTTAAAATAATTTCTCACCTCCGTGGGGCTGTTCTGTGTCAGAGGAACTTGCTTCGGCAACAGTATTGATGGAAATTTTATCCTCGGAGGTAAACAAATGTATCAATAACAATCATATGTCTGCGGAAAAAATTTTCAAGGTACCCCTTAAAGAAAATTGACCCAGATGAATCAAGGTGAGGTCTTTGGGAATGAGCGGGAAATAGCCATTGTCAAAAGTTAAACAACTATCGCTATCAACATTTTGACCAACTTTGTCAGAGAGCAGTGGCCGAAACATTACGACAGGATTACACCTGAAATGCAGGACCGCCTAATAACCTGGTTAGACCAAACCGTCGGTGGAGTTTTTAAAGAGAAGCTTCCGGGAAAAACTTATCTCTTGACACAAGTGTCTTAAACTGAGCCTGCTTATTTTGGATAATATCACTTTGTAATCAGGCTCTACTCTACTCCGTTTATTTTGAAGTAGTACCTTCACCTGAAAGTCTGCAACTCTATGCAGTACCCTCAAGAGGCATTAAAAAGAACACCCCGTCAGAGGGTACTGAACAGAATACCGGCTTATTTCCCGCATATCGAAGTCAGGGCAACTTCAATTCATTAAAGAAGTGAAGAAATAGTGAGTAAATCTTTGTCGAACTGCAGTACGCCATAGAGCGCTTCAGCCAGCTTCTTGATATTTCCACTTTTACTTGAATAAACAACAAGTGCCTTTATAATCTACACTCCTGGTTGAAAATTTTAAATGTAACGGTTGATCTGTAATATGCTGGTGTGGCCCACACTATTTAATGAGGTGGTTTCCAGTTGAGGTACAAAATGTTCATGAGAAATTCGGGTTAACGTCCTGAGTGCCCCGTCATGTGTGCAAGAATGTTGACCTCTCTCACTCCGCCCGCAAGGCTTCCACAGGATTCAGGCCGGCAGCATGACGAGCCGGGAGCACGCCGGCCAGAAGACCTATCGCAATGGCCAGTAGCTCGGCATACACCGCATAGATCCATGGCGTGTGGGTTGGCAAAGCCGGAACCAATGCCCCTAACAGCCAGGCAATCCCGGCACCGAGAATGAGCCCTGCAAGTCCCCCGATTCCCGCCAGCACCGCCGCCTCGCCGATAAAAAGCCAGAGGATCTGCCTGCGGTCGGCACCAATAGCTCGCAACAGTCCGATTTCAGGCGTTCGTTCATTCACGGCAATGGTCATAATGGTCACTACCCCTACCCCGCCAACCAAAAGAGATATGGCCCCCAGTCCGCCGACTGCCATGGTCAGGACCCCCAGCACCGAACCAAGGATCTCAAGCATCTCCTCCTGGGTGGTGATAGTAAAATCCTCGGCTCCGTGTCTGCTTTTTAGCAGTTTTTTGGCCCGTTCGGCGATAGTCTTCGATTGCAGATCGTTCTGGTAAAGAAGATCAATCTCCATCAGGCTTTGCTGGTTAAAAAGACTCATCGCCCGAACCGTGGGAATATACACAGTATCATCTAGATCAAACCCAAGCATTTGGCCCTTTGATTCCATCACCCCGACCACCCGATAGCGTTCGCCAGCAATCCTGACTATCTGGCCAAGAGGGTTGGCATCTCGAAACAGCTCATTTTTTACCTTGCTGCCAAGCACAACAAAAGATCGGGCCGCACGGCTGTCATCCGACGGCAGAAAACGTCCTGTTGCCACCTTGATCTGCCAGACTTTCGAGGCGGATGGACCAGCTCCGAGTATGGTGGTGCGGCGGCTACGCTTGGCAAATTCTACCGGTCCATTGCCCTGAATCACCGACACCGTATCGACCACGCCGGGGATTCGTTTAAGCGCTTCTTCGTCGGCAATACTGAGCGGACGGACATTGTTGATAATTGCCCCCGATGTGCCGAGAGTGGTCGACCGGCCTGGATTTATGCCAATCAGGTTGGTACCGAACTGGGTGAATTCAGCGAGCGTAAATTTTTGTATTCCCTCGCCGATCGAGGTCAGCAGCACCACGGAAGCAATCCCGACACTGATGCCTAGAATCGTGAGAAAACTGCGCAGGCGCTGGTTAATCAAGGAGCTAAGAGAAAACCTGACAATATCACCTATAAGCATGCTATCTCACCGCCTTGAAAGCGAAAGTACCGGGTCAAGCCGCGCTGCTCGCATCGCCGGTAAAACACCGAAAGCAAGACCAGTGACAACCGACACAGCTACTGCCGCCCAAAGAGACCATAAAGGCATATCAAGCGGAAATTCAGGGAATACCTGCTCAATGCCCCAGATTCCGACTACGGCCACCAGCAATCCCAGAGCCGCACCAACAATAGACAGGATTGCCGACTCGGCCAGAAACAAGACAATGATTTGGTTCCTTGGTGCACCGATAGCCTTGAGCAGCCCAATTTCGGCACGACGTTGCGAGACGGCGATCAACATGACATTCATGATCAGAATGCCGGCCACAGCAATACTGATGGCAGCAATACCGGTTACCGTCAGGGTCAGGGTTGTGAAGATGCGATCGAAAGTTGCCAGCACGGCATCCTGGCTGATAACGGTGACATCATCCTCACCATCATGCCGTTCACGGATGATTTTCACCACTGTATCCTTGGCCCGGGAGATGGCATCCCGGTCCATGGCCTCAATCATGATCCTGAACAGCGATGCACTGTTAAAGAGAGCCTGAGCCGAGGCAACAGGAATTATGACAATATCACTCATATCCATCCCAACAGACTGGCCCTTTTTCGCGAGAACACCGACGACCCGGAAACGCCAGTCACCAATGCGAACCGTTTCCCCAAGGGCCGGGATGTTGCCAAAAAGTTCCTGCTTTATCTTAAACCCAAGAACGCAGACGGAGGAAGCACGGCTGGTATCACCCTCCGGCAGAAATCGTCCCCCACCCATTTCCAACTGCCGGATCTGGAAAAGATGCGGGGTCGAGCCCAGGATTGTCACCTCTCGTTCCAATGCCCCTCTGGAAACGGGAGCGGCGCCGAGTGCAATCGGCGCGACGTAGCGTATATGTGATGAACGTAGCAGGGCCATGGCATCCTCCAAGGTCAGGTCCCGGGGGGTGATCCCCAAAAGCGGCGGTGGTCCGCCGACGGTCTCGGAGCGGCCCGGCAGAACGATAAGCAGATTTGTTCCCAGAGAGGAAAACTGGCCGATAACATAGTTGCGTGCACCATCGCCCAGCGTCGAGAGGACCACCACCGACCCTACACCGATAGCCATGGCCAGGAGCATTAGCAGGGTCCTGGTCGGATAGCCGATCGATGCTCGAAAAGCAAAACGTATGATATCGGTTAGTTTCATGCCGTAATTCTCATGCCGATTTTGTCAGGCCATTCCGGTCGACAGAGAGACAACGATCCGACTCGATCTGTCCATCCACCATATTGATCTGTCGTCTGGCCCGCCTGCCGATTGCCGGGTCGTGGGTTACCATGATCAGCGTAATCTGCTGACGATTGAGATTTTCCAGGATATCTATAACCTCGTTGCCCGAGACCCGGTCCAGGTTACCGGTGGGTTCGTCAGCCAGCAGGATGTGTGGCTGCATGATGGTCGCCCTGGCAATGGCCACCCGTTGCCGTTGACCTCCTGAGAGTTGATCCGGGCGATGGCGTGCGCGATCAGCGAGACCAAACGCCTCGACAGCCTCCTGTACCCGTTTTTTCCTCTCTGAGACTGCCAACCCAGCCAGCATCATGGGCAGTTCGATATTTTCCGCAGCCGACATCCTCGGTACCAGGTGAAAAAATTGAAAAATAAAGCCGATCTTATGGCGACGCAGGGCAGCCTGCTGGCTATCGTCCAGCGCTGTCACGTCCTCTCCTTCCAGGAAATATGTACCATTGTCCGGCCGATCAAGCAGGCCTATCATGTTCAATAAGGTCGATTTACCGGAACCTGAAGGCCCCATGATCGAGAGATACTCCCCGCTGTCGATATTCAGGTCAACATCGCGCAGGGCGTTCACCTCTTCGTCACCGACGGTAAAAACTCTTTTAATCTGGCTCAGGTTGATCACGGTGACTCCTTGGCAATTATCGCCGATGCACCGTCTTTTAAGCCGGGTTTATCGATATTGACCACCACCAGTTGATCTTCTTTCAATCCCGTAACAATTTCGGTAAAAGCCCAGTTGGCAAGACCCAGGGTGACGTCCACCTCATGAACCTTCTTCTCATCAGCCATAAAAACAAAGACTTTTTTGCCGTCAATAATAGCTTCAGTCGGGATTTTTAGCTTGTCGGCACGACTGGCAATGATAATCTCGACATCGGCGCTGTAACCTGCCAGAAGATTCTTGAAATCATCTTTTTTGGCAAAAGAGGTTTCGACGTCAACAGTCCGCGCCTGTTTTTCGACATCGAGGACATACGGGGAAATACGCCGCACAGTCCCGGTAAGTTTTTTGTCTTTAAAGGCATCAAGACTAATTCGGGTATCCATACCAACCCGGACCGCCGCTGCGTCCACCTCGTCGATAGGGGCGGAGATATAGTAGCAATTATTTTCGATGAGATCGACTGCCGGAGGAGTCAGAATACCGATGGGGGACGGGGTGACATACTCGTTCAGTTCCCCCTCTATTTTGGCAACCACGCCATCAAAAGGCGCCACGAGACGAGTACGGGAAAGATTTGCCCGGGCAACATCAACGCGGGCACGTCCCATGAGTTCAGTAGCACGGGAGGCCTCGCACTGGGCCTGAAGCGATTTGGCCTGGGTGACAGCACTATCGGTCTGCTCCACTGAATTCACCTTACTGCGGAAGAGTTGCTCAGCCCTTTTTGCCTGCCGGTTTGCTTCCGCTGCCGCAAGACATGCCGCTCTGGCCTGTGCCTCGGCGACCGCAGTCTCGCGCTCAGTCAAGATTAACTGGGCTTTGAGATCATCGTTCCAAATCTCCAGCAACAGGTCCCCGGCCTTTACCTGGTCTCCTTCATGGACAGGCAGGTGTGCTATCTGCCCGCCAATACTCGGTGAGAGCTTGGCCCTGCGGCAGGCGTTCACGGTTCCGGCCCGGGTGTTGGCGACAGTCTTTTCAATCACTCCTCGGGTCACCGGTTTGACCACCACCTCAACGGGTTTGGGTCGGGTTTTCTGCCAGATAAAAAAAGCAAGTCCGGCAACAACCGCCAGGGCTACCATCCAACGAATCAGCCTCCCCATTCTCACACTCCTTTCGGTTGATAGCAATTAAAACTCTTTACGTTTATTCTAAAGTGGATATGCGTTGGTACTTTCCTCTTTGATTTGAAATGGTTTTAAAATCTTTTGACATGCACGTTTCAGGACATACGGTACACAGAGTCGATTGGAAATTAATAAAAGAGCGTTATTGATAAAATCATAGTACCTTAATATTTATTAAGAAATGTCAATACTTAGACCCATTGTCAATAAAAGATGCATAATCAACAAAGGAAGTATCTCACTGTCTATTTGATCAGGCCGGGATCATCTTTATCCTCATGATAACAAAAATCGCTTGAAAATGGTTTCCAAGTTTGTAACAGAAGAGTAAAAGGAGTGTCAAAAAATGATATATGGGAGACAACGTGACAACATCCTTAGGTAAAGCTTTTAAAAATACGGCTCTTTTATTTACGATCTTTGCAGGTATGCTCTTTGTTGCACAACAGGCAAAGGCTGCTGTCGAGGTCTTTGTCTCCATTCCGCCCCAGAAATGGCTGAGTGACAGGATTGGCGGCGAACACATCACTACCGGTGTTCTGATTCAGAAAGGTCAGGATCCGCATACCTTCGAGCCAACTCCAAGACAGGTGATGGCACTTACCCATGCGCAGCTCTACTTTACGGTTGGAATGGAATTTGAAAAACAAATCATCGCTAAACTCCGGCAGAGTTCTATGCATCTGAAGATTGTTGATTCCACGGCTGG
>CBDTUM010000105.1:0-15657 GCA_965363495.1 uncultured Desulfopila sp. | reverse complement strand
TGACCTTCAATCCGTCAGGGATTTTAAGAACAAAAGTCAATGAAACAAAATAACGGTGCTAGAAGTCAACCAGGCTCTTTTGAATCAAAAAATATTAATATAACTTATATTTAGTCTTATGTTCTGTTTATTTACTTATATTGATGCTGTAATATATATTCACATGAATACGATAACATGGTCCTAAAAAGCACAGAAGCAACTTTTCAAAATATCGAGGCCAGATGCTGTTGTTATCTACGATAAAGTAGACAATTTAAAACAGTTTCCAGATTGCCCAAAAGTGAAACAGTTGAAGAATCATAAACACACTTATAGGCTGAGGGTAGGCAACTACAGAGTGTTCTTTAACCATGACAGTACTATAAAAATCGTTAGCATTGAGGAGGTAAAAAAGAGATGAACGTACATACTGATGTTCAAATTATACGGCAGGGTGGAAAACCAGCTTTTGCTGTGGTTCCCTATGATAAATGGTTAGAACTCACCGGCAGCGAAGATGAAAATATTTACATCCCTCATGAAGTAGTAGGCTATCAATTAAAGGAAGATCTTTCGCTCATTGCCGCCTGGAGAAAACATTTAAAAATCACTCAAAAAGAGCTTGCAGCCAAAACTGGTATGACTCAACCAGCAATAGCACAGATTGAGAAAACAGACTCAAAACCCCAGGAAAAAACATTAGAGAAAATAGCATTGGCTATGGGTCTTGATGTTGAGCAATTGAATGATTGAATCAATGATATTGTTTTTCGCTCCCTGAAGAAAAGAAAGATAGGTGGAAAGGGAAGGGTGAAACAGCCAGAATTTAGGACTGTTCCGGTTCCTGAAAACTTCATTGATATATTTGATGCTCAGCGACAATTATAATTGTCGTTGAACAAGTGGCGATGGCTTTTGATTTCTTGCATCAAAAAGCATGGCAATGAAGCCGTCTGCGCGAGCATCCCAATCTTCCTGGTCTACTGGTAAGGCCATTCTTTTTCGAATGGAACTCCTGACAGAGCTTCGACGGAGAATTTCACCTTCTACGGCTGCAGTTTCTATGACGTCATAGGCTAGACACGTTCTAACGCAGTCTCCCTTTCTTCTCCGCTTATCGAACGACTTATTGCTTCCAGTTCGCCAATGAATTGTGAGGCGGTTCCCAGGTCTGAAAGGAGCTTGTCTGCGTTGAATGTAAACTTCGGCCAATCCCGGTTTTGCCATATCCAATGATTCGTTTGTATGTCCTAAACGTATCATAAATGGCATGAATGGTAACGGTAATCATTTCAAAAATCTTTCAACCTACAACGATCAATCGTGTCTGGAAACTTGACAATATGAAGTTGATTCAGTTGCTTGGGCAGGTGGATCGGGAGTTGGGGCGGCTGGATATGTATTCGGAATATATTCCCAATATCAATCTGTTCATCAAGATGCATGTGTTGAAGGAGGCTACCCAATCAAGCAAGAACGAAGGCACGCAAACCAACATGGAAGAGGCGCTTCTGGAAAAGGAAGATGTCGCTTTGGATAAAAGAGATGATTGGGAAGAGATGCAGAACTATGTAGCAGCGATGAACGAGACGATTGCCACGTTGCAGACTTTACCCTTTTCTTCACGATTAATCCGAGAGGGCCATGAAACTTTGCTGCAAGGCGTGCGCGTTACGCACAAGCAACCTGGGGATTTTAGGCACAGCCAAAACTGGATTGGTGGTGCAACAATCAACGATGCGGTTTTTGTGCCGCCGGTTCATACTTCCATCAATGAACTCATTGGTGATATCGAAATTTTTTTGCATAACGAAACGCAGTATTTCCCGGAGCTTTTAAAGATCGCCTTGGTGCACTATCAGTTTGAGACTATCCATCCGTTTCTGGACGGGAATGGTCGGGTTGGACGCTTATTGATTACTCTGTATCTGATCAGTAAAGGGATCTTGAAGCGGCCAGTTCTGTACATGTCGGATTTTTTCGAGCGCAACCGCAGTCACTATTACGATAATCTGATGCGAGTCCGAGAAAAGAATGATTTACTGCAATGGTTCAAGTTTTTTCTGGTAGGCATTATCGAAACGGCGAAAAACGGTATAACGATC
Source organism: uncultured Desulfopila sp. (assembly GCA_965363495.1). Classification (GTDB taxonomy): domain Bacteria; phylum Desulfobacterota; class Desulfobulbia; order Desulfobulbales; family Desulfocapsaceae; genus Desulforhopalus_A. The sequence continues at coordinate 13,570 of CBDTUM010000105.1, read as the reverse complement.
TTTGATAATATTCTCAAACTCCAAAAGCTGGTGGAAGCTCAGATTCAGACCCTTGGCAGCAGAACGGCAAACGCCCAGAAGGTTATGTATTATTTGTGTCAGCATCCTATGATTGATGCCGCAAGGACCGGAGAGGTGGCGGATATTTCTCCGGTTTCGGCCTATAAACTCGTTGCCGATTTGGAACAATTCGGGATTCTGAAGGAGATCACGGGTGGTAAACGAGGCAAAAGGTACGTTTATTATGAGTACTTGCAATTGTTCAAATAGTAGCGAAAATCTCCAAACTTTTATGAGCATAGAGCAGGGGCTGATGTCCTCATGCTTAAAACCTGGTGCCCAGAACGATGTAGGCAGTGATTGAGTGAAGCGTGTTGTACCAAGGTAGGCACCTTGCCGGCTATGGAGAATGTATTTGGTTCAGAAGGATGTGGGATAGAACGGGAAATCATCGATGAATACGATACCAAAAATATTTGAGGATCTCACCTTTGAGAATCTGCGGGAATGGGCGGGGGAAAAGATCTATCACCGGGGTGAAGAATATGTGGACCGGATATACCAGGCTGAAGATGGACAAAGCACACTGGAGGTCCAGCTCAAGGATGAAACTGTTTGGCTCAATTAGCAACCCCCCTGTGTCAGAATAGATGTCACATGAACTAATACCCGTTAATAAGAGGGGCGTAGGAGGTTTATGCAGGCGATATTCACCCGAACGTAAAGGAGCTGTGTTGCAAAAGATGATGCCGCCGCACAACCGGTCCATCAGCCAATTGGCCGGCGAAGATGGTATCAGCGAGTCGACGTTATACAACTGGCGCAATGAAGCCAGAACAAGAGATATTCTGTTGCCGGATGGCGATTCAGAGAGGAAGTAAAAAGAATGCGAAGGGAAAATTTCTTCATGAGGCAGTCCACCAAAGAGCAGATCCAGAACAATAAAGAGTTGCGGCGTGAAGCGGCATCTACTGAAAAAGAACTGAATGGTCTGGATGCGGCGCGCAAATAAGGCCGTATCGGTGGACGCCGTCCAAACCTCAAGACACACCAGCAACATGAGATCCTGAATTTGGTAAATTCTGGACAGAAGACTGCAGCCGATACCGCCAGATTATTTAATGTCTGTCCAGCTACCATATCCCGTCTCTTGAAGCGTGGAATGATTCCTTAGCCGGGTTTTACGTTCCATTGCTCCCTAAACCCTGATATCGAAGTGTTTTTCAAAAAGGTTAAACAGCATCTGAAGCTGGTTAAAGAAATCCAATGTCCTGACTTTGATGCATTAATCTTATGGGAGCGTGTGCTCTCCAACTAAGCCATGACGTTTCAGTAAAGGACGCCCATGAACACGCGCGCGATGGAGGGGCTTTTCACGGGCGCGGCTCCTCTATCTTGGAAATTCGCCAAGTCCGGCGGCAAAATCTGACGCAACGGTCCCTGTCCCTGCGGGTCGGGAAAGAAGTTCAAAACAATGCTGCGGTCGCCGGGCCATGCTTCATTGATTCGTTCTCATGTATTATGATCCGGCCTCGATAATTTCGATCTCGTTGCCGTAGTTTTGATTCAGCCCTTCGGGGCAACCTGCGGGGTAAAACTCCCTACTCGTTGTGGTAGGGAGGATGAAATTTCGTGCGCACACCCCCTCGGATGGGCTGTTTTGTATCAATTCATTCGGCCATGCTCTCCTGAACTCACACCTTTTTGATATCTAAAGCAGTTTCGCTTGTAGTCTTGACATTCCGTCAAAGCCAGCGGTACGTTGCATCGAACTGCCATCGTGGTGCCTCGGCTTTAAATAATCTCGCCGTTTAGCCGGTAACGATTCGCACCAATCTCCAAATAGAAGGCATTCCCCGAGCGGTCGTAGCCAAACTTAATCGGCGAGTCTTTAAAGGCCGAAAAATCTATGGGGAGGGTTTGATCTTTCCAATTGACCTCAAAGTTTGAGTAGATCGGCGTGGTGTTCGAATCTTGATCAAAGTGCTCTCCGCTGGCAAAAGCAGGAAAAGGAATCTTACCCATATTCGCTGTGGGGAACGACCCTGGTTTGAACTGAGGCAGAGCACCTGCATTCAGGGTTGGCAAACTACCGGCATCCAAAACAGGCAAGCTTCCATTGCTCAGAGATGGCAACCGGCCTTTGCTAAAAGCAAATGTGCCGGTAAGAAAATTAATCGACAAGCCAGGCAGGGAGCCTTTGCTCAGGCTAGGCAAACTTCCTGGATTGAGATTCGGAAGGTTTCCGCCGTTTATGCTTGGCAATGATCCACCGATAAGGCTGGGCAGTTTTCCACCCTTCAAACCTGTGATGAAATCTTTTTCATCTAGATAAAACGTGCCGAGCTCCGGCACATTCAGCGCCACTTTTTTGTTCTTGGCACCGATTTTCAAAACTGGCGAGCCCGCGCCCTTTATCTCAGGAATCGGCAGGGTGATATTAAATCCATCTATCGGCAGCAGCTTGAAGCCATCCAGATTTACAAGGGTCAGTGGGCTGGCTAGGCCTCCCTTCAGTACGATCGAACTAGATGCCAGCGGAAGCATTTGCTCATCATTTCCGGGCAGCTTCACCCCCAGGCTCCAGTCCATTTTCATATCAAACACAATTCGGCCATTGGTTCGGAAGTTCACCGAGCCACCGAGGTTGATGCGAAAAAAAAGGTTGGCCACCTGCATTCCACCAATCATTCCCGGCGTCAATTCCAGCCCGAAATGAGTATGGCCTTCCAGATGAACACCGGAACGAGAGTTGATCCGCAACAGGCCCTGTAGCCACGGCGTGTCTTGCCAGCTTAATTTTCCTCCGACACTCATTTCCAAGGCGTCCGATCTCGCGGTCTTGCCAGCAATTGCTTTTACTTCGCCGACGCCTCCAATTTCGGCGCCGAAAGCGGAAAGCTTTCCGGTACCGGAAAAGCCAAAAGCCGGTCGCTTTTTCTGGGATATATCGATCTCGCCCCTTAAGGAGAGCGCAACTTCAAAGGTTGGGTCGAGAAAAGCCAACCCTGGCAAATTCGATGTATTGAAGTCGAACGCAAGCTTTGCTCGAGTGTCATTGATCTGAACCTCAACGCCCAGGAAACGTTGGCCGAACAAGCTCAGCTCCCCGGCTCCGTCGAACCAGTACATTGGACGCTGACCCAAACCACCGGCACCCGATATCTTGAGGCCCACTGAATCGCCGATGGCGTAGTTCAATTTGCCACTGAACACACAGCGCTGATCCGAAATTTTCGCTTGCGCGGAAATAACTGCCGCACCCTTAAATAAGGTGATCGCCGCAGAAGTAGAAAGATGGAACTGGCCGTTGCTTTGCACCCGTAAACTGGATGGATCCGCTGCCGAGCCCACTTCGATTTTAATGAGTCCCGCATACGGCTCCCAAACGAAAAAGCCGTTGGCTTCTACATACGCTTCGTAACCGACACCACTCGGCCAGCCTGCAATGATCAAATTACCGTACGCTTCAAACGGGATCGAAACATCAAGTCCGAACACTGAGAGATTCAGCGGACCGCTGGTGACCGCCGACACCAGGGCAAAAGATCCATCTTCATACAATTTACCTAAAAAGGTGAATTGTTGACTATCGAGAACCATTACCTCAGCGCTCATGATAATTCCCGCGCTGACGGGATGCGGTAACTTATCCACCGGAATCAGATCAAGGTGAGAAGCATTGAAGGGCGCAAACTCGTCGCCGTTAAGCAAGTTCCGGGAGTCGTTTGCATCGAGTAAATGCCCGCGGTCGAGCTTGGATGCAGGCAGGTTCACATTAAAATGTTGCCCGTCGATTTCGCCAAAACTACGGAATCGAAGATTCAGCTCATAAATAGCCATCTCCTCGAACTGAACCCAGGCGGTGTTTTTGGCGTACAAGCCAATCCGCCCGTTTTCTAAGGGGCTCGAGTCTTCACCGCGGCCAATGGTGGAGCGGTGGTCCGCTCCCTGCAACAAATTGACGACAAATATTCTTTTGCCTTCATCGAGCCAAGAAATGAACTCCAAATCGAGTTCATCACTGTGTAAGCCGTGGAGAGTTTTCTCAAACAATGGAACGGTGGCAAAGTTGCCGCCTTTCTTACGCCGCAATGAAACCCGACGCAGTTGCGATCCGGTCCCCGATGATTTAAGTAGGTAATAGTTATTTGTATCCGTGTACTCGAACACAACGCCTACTTCCGCGCCAGCTTGGTTTGTGGGCGAGGCAACACGGAAGGTCAGATTGATTTTTTCAGGAATCGACTTGTCGTAGATGTTGTAGGCGATACCGTTTAGAGGACCTTGTCGGCTAATAACTCCATCGTCTTCAGTCCATTCACCAGCCGCCCCAACGCGGGTCCAACTGTCTGCATAGTCATAACTTGAAGTAGGCGTATAAGTTGGCCTGCTGTAATTCTCATACTGGGCAAAGCGCTTGCCTTCCTTTACATTCGGGCGCTCATCCGTAAGCGAGAGGGGGTCGTTCTTCGCCTCTAATGCAGCTCTTGCCTCCTGCTCGGTGGTGAGCACAAAACAAGTATTGGCGGCGAATCCTCCTAGATTTCCACTGCTGAGTTTTATGGTTCGCAGCTCGGCCGGTAACAATGCCATCAACGCCCAAGGATCGAATTCTGTCGGCAGATTGTTCTGCAGATCTTCAAGGCTTTGGCTGGCATTTTCCATAAAGGCCAGCGTCTGGTCGAACGCTGGTTTTAGCGTGCTAAAAACACTCTGAGTCAGAGCGATTAAGGTGCCGAGATTGAGCGTATATGAGTATCTTTGATTAACCAGATTCGCCGCTTCTGGGAACATTCGCAATACGGCATCCGGCACCTTGAGATAGGCATCAGTTATGGAGAAGCGAACGGTATTGGCCAGCGAGCCGTTCTGATCAATTTCCATGTTTGGATTACTAATCAAACCGAAGACTTCCAACAAAGCCATGGGCGAGGCGCTTGGGAAGGGTCGCTCGAGATTGAAATTCACTTCAAAACCCATCACCCGCAGATTTGCCGCTAGATTCTTGAAGTAGGGCTGCTCTGGCGAAGCAAAGAATGGCACCGGCATGATTCCGTAAGTACCCACTAGCGTGCCAAGCAATATCAACAGGTCGTTGACGATTAAGGTCAAACCGTTTTGATCGTCGCCGAATTTGAAATCGCCGTCATACTTAATATTCGGAATAATCGCGAAACCAAACATGGGCGAGAACGCCACACGCTTTAAGTCGACGTGAAACAGATTTTGTGCGATGAGTTCTAAACCATCCCAGTACGGCTCGACACGATTAGTACTAAGCAAATCAGGCGCATTTGGCGTGCGCAGATCCAAATCAAACCGCGGGATTGGAATTGGGATAGTGAATTTTCCAACCGTGAGGATGGATATATCCAACTGGAACGCCAGTTTATTGTGGCGCGGCAGCTTGACGCCAAAACCCAGTTGCGCCGAGGTGTTGGCATCATTGATTAGCTGAGTGGGTATAACCATCTCGCCAGCAAAATCTACTGCGAAGGAATTACTGGAATACCCGTAACCAATTCTAAACTTGCTGACAGAAACGGTGCCGTCATCATATGCGGTGCCAAAGCTTGGTAGTGGAATCGGTTCCCCTGACGATTTTATTTCGGCAAAGAAATGCTCTGCAGTTAAGCTGAGCGAAAACGTGCAGTCCTCCAGTGCCTTCAGCGGATCACTGTCGGAAAAGCCCACCAACTTGCCAGATCCGGCAACCGAGATACCTGTGGGATCATCAAACGGAATTCGAAATTTGATCTCAGGAAAAAACAAATTCAGGTTGGCATCAAAATGCAACAGATTCAACACCGAGCTGTGAATCCAAGTGTCGGCTATCACCAAGCTCTGATAAACGGAGATTGAATCATCACCACCCGGCACAACCCCACGGTGAATAGCCATAGTTATTTCGAGCATCAGCCGTTTTATTTCCCAGGCCGAAAGCTCGCGGGTCAAACGCTGTTTATCTGCGTCCGTTGTAGCGGGGTCCGAAATCTGCTCAGATAGGGCCGTGGCGCGATCCTGTAGCTCAACGATATAGTCTGAACCTGGCGTGCCCTCAACCAGCGACCATTGACCCTGCTCATGCTCCAGACGGTCTAAGTCGCCCACATCAATTGGATACTTCGGCAGCATGACCGGAATGGACAACTGCTCAATACCAAAAGAAAACTCCGTACTTGAAAGCGTTATTGCAGCCTGCACCGGCGGAATCCCGGTCATGGTGCATTCAACCTTTAGGTCAAAGGCAAAATAAAAGTCGCCTGTGCCGACTGCATCGTCCTGGGGCAGATTGCCGATGTTAAATTTGAAACCAATCAGCTTAAAGCCGACGTCAAAATCGATATCAATTTCTTTACCGGTCGGTGCTGCCCCGCCAGACGACAAGCTTGATAACAAGTGAAAGATATCGATCTCGATGCCTAGGGCTTCAAAGGCACCTGCTACTGTCAGATCAAAGGCACTCTCAGATACTGTGAGCGCGAGAGTCGAAGCACCGCGAATTTCACTCAAACCCGCTTGCCCGAGCAAGGCATTTAGATTGGCAGCAAAGGGAATCGCGCTTGGCACCAACGGCCTGAAAGCAAAGTCACCTTCAAATTTCATGCTTGCGCTTGGGGCAGCTGCTTCGTCCAACGCTGCCTCTAAAGCAAATTGGGTCAGCCTATTTTCGATAAACGGTGCATCGGCAAGACCGCCCGGCAGGCAGATGGCCAGCTCCAAAAGATCTGTTGTTGAGAGAGAGATTTTACCCTCACTACTGATAGTAAAGGCGCAGCTAATTACACCTTGATCGTTACCTGTGGACAGCTTGATTTGATCGCTGATCGGGCCGGATGATAGCTGCGGCAACACCATATCAATTCGGCCGCCAACATCTAGCTGGACCTCAGTGTCGGTGGCAGCCGTGACACCAAAAATTAGCTCCAGATAAGAAACTTCCGGACGAAATGCTTGGGGTATGAATGCCCAGATGCTGTCGACATCTTCTGCCACAAAGTGCAGATAAAACTTAAACTGATAGCTCGAATCAGATTGTTGTTCCCAATGCGCTTTCAGACTGATGCTTGCATCATCTGGCGGCAGAGGGATGTTATCCGGAAGTGAAATCCGCGATGAAAGATCCCGCCATTCAATTGCGCCCTCAATATAAACCAGCTGTGACTGTTGATCGTCCAGGTAGCTCTTTTCTAATACGAGCGAGGCGTTCGAGATAACAAAGCTACCTAAATCAACCTGGTTGATCGCGATACTCAGTTTGTCCGCTAAGTCCGAGTGCTGCAGCTTGACACTCGCAGACACTACAGACAATGACAAAGCATCGGAAACAAGATTTACATTCTGGCAGGCACCAGATAGGTTAAGGTCTGAACTTGAAAACGCACCGCTTGCTGCTAAGACTTCGACTTGCAGAGAACCAAACCCAAAATCAAACAGAATGGGCACCTGATTACTAATATCTAATCGGTACTTGCCAGCATCACTAAAATTAAGCGACACAGCGGCATTCATGGTTACCGGCATCAGTGGCAGTTTGACGGCGGCATAAATGCGAAATTCTTGAGGAAAACTGTTTCTTATATCTGCCTGCAAAGACTTGAGTTCAAGTTCCCACGCAGACTCATCAACACCAAACAGCGTGGTGCTTATCCCTTGTTGCCAATAACTGTGGATTGTTCCTGAGATTCCAGAAGCGGTAAACGCGAAATGCTTGAAATTGACCTGGACGCCATGTTCATTGCCAAACACATAATCGTTGAGTACACGTATATAGCCAGAGCGGACATATACGCCACGAAAATCGCCGCCAACCGCGATGCCGTTGAGCACAAGAGGAGAACCAGCCAGACTAAATTCCGGCTTGAGGCCTTCCAGCTGAACAATAATATCGGTGGCACCTAAGTAGGCAGGCCCTACGTCTAGTGTTAGATCAGGAATAACTTCAAACGCGAAGTCGCTATAAATGATGACGCGAGCGGCAAAGCTAACTTCTAGCGCCGCGGTTTCCGGATCCAGCGGCCGTAACAAATCTGTTTTGGCCGAATATACCAAATGTAGTGAATCACATTCAACCGAGCGTAAATCCGCCGCGACGGACAAGGACATTTTTCCATGCTCATCGCCAAGTCTTACAGAGAGTGTGCCGATGCCCCCGGGAAATGCAGAGAGATCAATTTTTTGATGTACGGCAGATAGGTCAACGGTAAATATCGTGGCCTCTGGAGTGATCTTGAATACGGCATTCTTCACCAACAGATTGAACGAATCATCAATATTTATCTGCTGAAGAAAGGCTTCTACATCGCTTAGTCCGGTAATTTTTTCTAAGACTGAGCCGAGATAGTAAGAGAGAGGAATAGCCACTTTAATCTGACCTCCTCACAGGCGCGAAGCGTCGCCCCAAGTACGATGTGTAGTGCCCAAGCACATCGAACTCCTGATCGGAAGCGACATAGTTATCAGGGTCTTCGACAAACTCAGTTCTATGGTCTTTGTATACAGAGATAACTGTAAGGGGTGATCGTAAGTCTTCGGGGTTTGTTCCCGGGACGAAAGGTGTTCCTCGGTGGTCCCCCACAGAACCCGTCCCCGGCAATCCGTGCCATTGCCACTTGCCGTCATTCCTTAGCGCCACGGAAACCGTAGAAAACGTGGCACCAAATACATCTGTATTGGTCAATCTCGACAGCACACCACTGAAGGTACTGCTGTCGACAAAGTTTTCGTAATCCGTGTTGCAGCCAGTCAAAATGATGGAGTGGGCTCCTGCGAACACTTGCTTGAGTCTGTTTTTGCTTGCATTAGATAACTTCACCAAGGAAGTTATTGACCAGCGATAGGGCCTTATTCCGTACTGCGTTGGTGTAACAGTCTCCGGATAGAATTTTACCCCTGGAGGATAGAGCTCCTTTAGGCGCTCAAGGTTCTCCTCATAGTGGGTCATAAACTCTGCGTCACCCTCAGGTTCAGAATTAATCGGATCTGTGTAGTCATGTGGTACTACGAAACTTCTCACCATCACGTGGTTAGGGCCGGCATGTGAGACCAAGGCCATATTGCGAATACGCAGTGGTTTGGCATCGAACATTCCTAATGCCTCATACACATCTACAAGTGATTTGGTTTCCTGAATAAAAGTATTGTCATCCGGATACTTCTTTTGGAACCAGGCCCGCAAAGATTCCGCCTTGTCATCCAATGCCAGCTGATTTTCCAAGGGTAAATTACTGAACTCAGTTGCCAGTAGAACAAGGTTGGTTTTTTGTATTCCGTCTTCATCTATTGGCTGCGTGATTGGCCCAACTGGAACTGTTGGCATTTGTATTTTTGAGAGTACATTTGGAATCTGCCAGGCAATCGACATTCTGTGTGCTTTCTTTTCTGCACGCAGCGTTGAACTAATTGTGTAATTGCCCACTTTTGCAGACGTGCCCTGGATATCAATACCACCGTCATCATTTATCTTGATGGGTTTACCGGCAATGGGCGTGTTTCCATCTTCATATCGAATCGACCATAGTTGCTTGCCGAATTTCGCGAAGTTGAGAAAGCGATAACTAAATTCTTGCGAGGTGTTATTTGCCAGTTTCAATTCACGTAAGAAATCAACGCAGGCCTTGCCAAGTGCGCGAATGAGTCGCTCCCGATAACTGCCTCTGGACACAAACGGTTTGAATTCGATTGACCGACCATACTGTTGAGAATGCAAAGCCGGATAATGGAGCCTGTCGTTTAGCTCTGGATTAACGAACCCTCGGGTAACGGTCAGCCGTGTACTGATACTGTTTCGCTCATCCTCGCTAAACTCAGACACCGCACTATCTAGCACGTAGTGGCTGTAACAAGCTTGCACGAATTCTGCCGCCTGGCGCACCTCCTGCTGACAAATCGTGATGTCCGATAAGCGAGTAGTGTCGGCCCAGAAATCATCGCTCTTTTTCAGACTGCTGTAGTCATGCTGCAAGAAAAGGTTGCGCACATCAAAATTCAGCGATTTTCGCTGGGGCACAGTGAACCAATGCCTGGGAGGAACGGGTAATCTTTTATCTAAATACTCTTCCCGAAGCATTTCGGTGTCATCCTGCATGAATTCAATGCCAGGAAAATCCGTTACATCTTCGCCTGGAATCCAGGCTTTCAATCTATATTTTAAATAGGGCCTGGCTTTTTTTTTGTTAAAAGTAGAGTCGTCAAAAATGCCGGGGCCAAACACATCGCGCATCCGAACCGTGGCACCTGGATCTACTTCCTCATTCTGAGAGAAGTACTCATCGGCACCCTCTAAACCAAAGACTCTTCGCTTTAAGCTCAGTGTGATCTTGTCCCCAGGTGCTGACGGCACAACCTCCCCCAATGGATTAACTTTCAAAAAGGTATATTGATCACCAGAAGAAAAAGTAAATATATCGGTAGTTGGATTCGACCCCTGATAACTAAATATCCGGCAAAGAAAACCGTCCTTCTCTATGGTTAGCAAATAGTAGTCAGTGCTTGGCACGGGAATGAGCAATCGCTCGTTTTCGGACCTCCCATCTCCAGTGAGATCTATCGTTTGCGCATTCGCAACGTTTTTTACTAGAGGATGATTAGGGTCAAGCAAATGATGAATAACCGAAACCGGGCTCACCCAATGCTGGTCTAAGTATGTCGAAATATAAAACCCGAGGTTGCACTTGCTTGAGCTGATTTTCCCAAGGGCTTGGCCAGCCTCCACCTTGAGATACTCGTACGGGGACTGAGATAAAGCTGTGGCTACACTCTCGAACAACTCGACTGGGCCCATATATGCATGGGTAATCCTCGGCAAGATCGGAATACTATTTTCTGCAAGCTGTTCCGTGTACTTAATCTGATCGAGCTCAATGATTACATAGCCCGAATGAGTCGCATCCCGCGAAAGCGTCCCGGTAAAAGGAGCTTTCACAGTCAAATAGTCATCGGGAACAGCGACATCTGTGGGACTAACGATACTAGTCTCTAACAGAGGATGGCCCGCAGAAAACGGACGACTATCCCGCTGAAGATACTGAGCAAAATTCGAGTAACTAGTTGGGCTGTCTGGTCCGATCGGGACGTGAAATTTAAGCGGCATATGGCACTCGTCTGTCCCTAATTTTTGTTTTAAAGAATAAGGATAGGCAATTCGTTGAAAAAAGACTGGATTAGATATACGACGTAATGCATTGTTGTACCTATGTCAACAGTTAGGATTCTATCAACTATCAAGATTTGTCTCAGTTGTGCTGAGGTAGAATTGATATCCTTTAAAATGCTATTCAGCGGGCAACTTCGCTTATTGAGAGTCTGTTAGAGGTGTATAGGCAGGGCATAAGAAATGGGATGTATGATTATTGATTGTTCCTGTATCTATTGCGTCATTTCCTGCTATGACTCAATCATTTTTCTACTATCCCTCAGCAGTTTACTGATCAACTTCCGCTCCTCTATAGCTTTTTTAGTCCTGAGGCCATGTTTAAGAGCATGTTGATGGCTGGTATACAGTAAAATAGTACCTCTGAAATTCACTTACATTCTTCCCTCTCTATTCCATCAAATGAATTAATTGTTTATTTGTTACTAACATCAAGACAATCATGTATAAAATATGCTCCATATACAAATTTACGTGCTGGTAGAGCAGTCCACCAGCCGCACTTGCGGCATTTAACCTGATATTCATCCCCAAACGAATAATCTTCAATGGCCTCCTCCGCGGGAGTCAAAATGAACTCTTCCGAAATCATATCGTATAAATCTTTCATTTGTTCATCAAACTGCCAATTTTCTTTCATGATTCTTCTCCTAATTTTCTTAAGGTTTTTTCTTGGTTTTATTTCAATGCCAAGGACCTGATACCCCAATTATTATGGTGGGTGTAGGCTCTCGCATTATTCTGACGAAATTTTCCTAATTAAATAAGAACGATCCATGATAGTATCGTAAAGTACCTTTGGTAATCGGTGTTTCTCTTTATGGGGCTCTGTCCCAGACCCCGAGGTTTTTAAAAGGCATTGGGAGGACAGTGAATAAAAAAGGGGACCGGTAGGCCCCCTGAGGCGATATTTATTCGCCGCCCTCATCCTGGTTATCCCTTAGCAAGTTGCTCTTCAGCAGAGCTTGCCTCCGTTTCACCAGAATCTCTGTTGGTAAATTAATGTGAGAGAGATAGGGGTTATCTTTGCCATCTTGTATCAATTTACCCTGTTCTTAAAATATCTCTGTCGCTGCCAGACGTACGTGTTCTGCAGAGACCATAGTTGTTTTGCTTTTTGCTGCGGCAATCAGAGCGCCTCTTGCTAAATGATTTGCCTTTCTGAACAAACCACCAGAACCCTGATGAATAGCGGTAACAGCATTGTCTTCAAAAACAGAATTTTCAATGCCGGTTAATGCAAGATGATGATCGAGGTACTGCTCCATTTCAATTCTGGTCACTCCTTTTAAGTGAGCTCTTCCAACTACCCTCGAGGCCAGGGGTAATGACGCCCTGTATCTGAGATTATCGGAAAGATTGTTTTGTCCTGCCATCACAAGGGATAGGTGGGGGCTGGAATCTTGTTCAAATTGTGTCAGTGTGTGCAGTTCGGCAAAAAACACCAAGTCGAAGCAGGGAGGCCTCGTCAATGACCAGAACAACGTTCATTCTCTTGTGGACTAACTCGAGCACTTCTGCTTTGATTCTTTTGGTCATTACCGCTTTTGAATTGCAGGCCAGATCAATACTCATTTCCTGGCAAATCTGTCGATACAACTCAATAATAGAGCCAGAAGTTGCTGTGATATAAATTACTTTATAGCGCGCAGGGTGAAGCCCACCTATCACATACCTGAGTGCTGTCGATTTGCCGCTGCCAATATCGCCGGTCAACAGAGTTGAAGCGCCAATTTCAACAGCGTGTATTCTTCTTGATTGTACACCTTTAATCGCAACTGTTTCCAAGATCTCTTTTCTATCGATATCTTGGGTGAACGGGTCCTTTTTTAGTCCGAAAATGTTCGATAACTTGCGCTCATCACTTTGCCTCCCATAATTCACCTGTCACAGGTGTCGATTCCTGGGGGGATAGTTCAACCTGGCAGTTCTTATCTCTTTTGACCCGACAATTGATGTGCAGATCTATTTGTTGAAGATTGCCCATTGAAATTTTGCCTTCTTTAATTTCAACCAATTCCGGTTTACTCTCATGATATAACAACTCCACGCGTTTACCGATGAGTTCAACAGGTGCCTCGAATAAACGATTGTCGATGGTTACAGTTCTATCCTTGTTGACTCTGCGGCGGACTGTTTTACGAAAGTGGTCGGAAAGATCTCGGGGAGCAGAACGAATACATTCCATATGGGCTGTGAATCGATTGAAAGGGGATTGTCCAGTGGATGAGTGTTTGCGCTGCTGATAATCCTGACTCAGCCATATCTCGAACGCTTTGTTGATCTCCTCAAGAGATGCTCCCTTGAAGCACGGTAGAAATTGACTACGCACCGTTCTAAAGAATCTTTCAATTTTTCCCTTGGTCTGAACCGTCAACTACTCCCCTATGCAAGGGTGAGGCAGAAACTTTTCAA
>CBDTUM010000104.1:0-15721 GCA_965363495.1 uncultured Desulfopila sp. | reverse complement strand
GGCGATAAAGATCCCCGTGGGCAGTTAGGGTAAATTACAGGAACGGGCGCATATGAATTTTTTTATCTAGGAGCCTGTCGGATTATAGTAATTTTGTCTCAGATCAAGGCAAACTCGAAAAAATTACCGGAGGCATATAGTTAATATTCCGAGGATAATTTTTTCGAATTTAACGAAGATATGGGGAAAAAGGGCATAATCCGACAGGCTCCTAGCCATCGCTGGTTTCAGGTTGCTGCGAGGGTATCTTCATTGAAGACCAACAACTACACGGAAGCGTATCGGCTCTTGTATGATCATTTCGGACCACAGGAGTGGTGGCCGGGGGATTCGCCTTTTGAGATTATGGTTGGTGCTATTTTGACCCAGAACACCAACTGGTCCAATGTGCAAAAAGCCATCGACAATCTTAAACTCGAGGAATTGCTCAGCTATCAATCTCTTGCTCTTTTGACAGTCGATGAAATTGCGCAATATATTCGCCCGGCAGGATATTATAACCTCAAGGCGCAGCGCCTGAAAAATATGCTGGATATGGTCGCTGCCATCTATAATGGCGACCTGGCCTCATTTCTCGATGATGAGATGGAGACTGCCCGGGAAAATTTGCTCGCAGTAAAGGGAATAGGACCGGAGACAGCGGACTCTATTCTCTTATATGCGTGCGGACATCCGGTTTTTGTCGTCGATATGTATACGCATAGAGTCTTCAGTCGCCATAATATGGTGGAAGAGGAGACGGATTACCTGTCCATACAAGATGTATTCCTTAATAACCTGCCCCAGGATAAACAGCTTTATAATGAATTTCACGCTCTGATTGTTCGTGTTGCAGCCACGTTTTGTAAAAAAACCAAACCCCTGTGCTCGAGATGTCCGCTTCAAGGCTTGAACCTATGACTTTAAATGTAACAGGGTTCCGGTCATCTCATTGACCGTTTCAATCGTTTTCAAGTTGGCCTTATACATGGTGCTGTTCAGATTCATGTCCACGATTTCCGTTGCCATGTCTACATTGGAGAGTTCCTTTCGTTCCATCTCTGCGCCTGATCCTTGCAAAACACTGGTGCCCGGAGTGGAGATTTTATGAGCCTGGGCCTTAACGCCAGAGGGGGTCTGCTCGGTATTGGTGATCACGGTTTTCTTGAAACCGTCGGTATTGGCATTGGCGAGATTATTGCCATTGGCTTGCAATCTGGTGCCAAAAGCCTGCAGTCCCGTAAGGGCAGTTTGGTAAGCTGCTATCATTGTATGCTCCTGTCTGTCAAAAAACTGTTGTTGCTATAACTTCATCAATAAATGAACCTGCTTCTTCTTTGGTATATTCTGCTTTCAAAAGAGCCTTCCTGTATCGTTCCAGAATCTCCCTCGCCTTGAGATAGTTGTTATTTCGACAGTAGAATTGGTACAGAAGTATGGTGAGTCCTTCTTCAAGATAGTTGAGATGTAGAATACGTTCGAGGACGGTGATAGCTTCATCCAGTCTTCCGGACTCAGCAAAATTTTTTGCCCAGGTCGAGCCGATTTCCGTCATGAGGCTGGCCAGAGTATCATTAAAAGTAAGCACCTGCTCACTGCGGAACGAATCTTCCGGCATGCTCCCCTGCCACAGAGGAATTGCCGTTTGAAAGGCATTGTGTGCCTGCAGGAAGTCACCGTTATTGCAGTGAGATAGACCAGTTCTGGCGATTTCGATAAATTGCAGTGCATCGATTTGGTAATGCGCCAGGCAGAGAATGCCTTTTTGCAGATAAAGATACTCTTTTATCGGCCGTGGCAGATGCGGGGCAATAAGTTTACGCAATCTGGCCAAAAGAGTATCGAAACTCTTCCTGGCATTTTCGGGGGTACTGTCGGGCCAGAGTTCCAGCTGAATTTTTTCCTGGGCAATACGCTGATCTTTGGCAGTGATCAATAAACCGAGCAATTCGCGCTGAAACGGGGTGAGATCTTTAGATTGGAACAGTACTTTGCCTGAAATACTCAGTTCAAAACTGTCCATGAGCTTAATTTTCAACAGAGAAATTGGCTCCCCTTCATCTGAAAAATGCAGATGCAGACGGGACTCCGCCAGACTTTGGGCGAAACTTTTTTCAATATTTCTTTTTATTGCCAGGGAGAGCAGGGTGGTCATCATTGCCGGTTCCCAACCCCAGAAATGATCGTAGCCGTTAATTTTCATAAGAGAAAGGCCGGCTTCTAGATCGTCAAGAGCCGCGTCGGGATTTTCTGCCTCGTATTTGCAAAGACTTAAATTGAAATGGGCGCATATCGTCAGGAATGTCGATGGAATTTTCTGGCTGATGGCCAATCCTTTTTCAAGACTGGTGCGGGCATGGTCAAATTTGTTAATGCGGATGTATACTGCACCGGCAAGAATATGGTGAAAAGCTAAATAGAATGGTCCTCCTGTTTCTTCTCTTAATTGTCTGGCCTGTAAAATGTTTTCTGCGGCTTCTTTGCTGGAGCCGGAAAGAGCGAGACCGAAGGCCTTCCACTGCAGAAGCTGGCTGCGCATATGATTCGTTGATGCGGTGGCGCTCACTTCCAGCCCTTTTTCCAGCAGTTCGAGGGCCTGTTCTGTCTGGCCGAGAGAAAATAAGTTGCTGCTGCCCCAGACATGCAGATACGGTGCCGCGACAGTCTGGTCGACCACAGTCTGATCAATGAATTTCTGCAGGGCAAGCTGCTGGACATAAAAATTTTGATGATCGCCGGTCATGGAAAGATAGCAGAGATTCATGGCCCGCAAGGCCAGGCGGTTTGATTCACTGACTAATGGATCATTGAAAAGCAAAAAACAGACTTCCGCTTCACGGAGATATTTTGCCCGGTTACCACTGAGGAGTTCGATGTATCCTTGGACAAACCGGGTTGAAGCTATAAAATTGCAGATATGGTGTCTGTTCGCCAGCATCGTTGCAAGCTGGATGTAGTGGCGTGCTTTTTCCATGTTTCCAATAAAGAAACAGTAGCCGGATGCCAGATTTCGAGCGGCCATAATGGTTATCGAGATAGGCAGCGTCGCGCTATTTTTTTCCAGCAGAGATTCGGTCCGGGGGAGCAGTTCAGCTCCTTTGTTGTATTCTCCCGATATGACAAAATGGAAATAAATTGTTTGTGATAAAGCGATTAATTCACCGATGTCTTCCTTTGCTGCGGCAAATTGCGCCCGAGCCGATTCCCAGAAAGGTAGTGTCGTCTGAGGGACGAAATCAACCCGAAGCAATCCGGCATAGAGCGTCAGCCATCTGTGTTTGAAGAGAATTGGTGATGGAATACTTTGCAGGAGGCTGAGAATGGAAAAAGTTTTGTTCCTGGCGATCAGGTCCATCCCTCTTTCGCGAAGAATATCTTCCATTGCCGTAAAGTCGTCCCCATTTTTATAACAGGTAAGAGCCTTCTCTGTGAGATTCTGTTTCTGGTAGTAACGAGCTTCCAGGTTGTAAATGTTATTGATTGTCTTCTCGGTGAACAGCGCTTTGGCGCGCTGCTGAAGAAATTCCTGAAAAAAATGATGAAAACGAAAAACCTGTTGCTGGTCATCAAGATTGTAGATAAAAAAGTTTTCCTTGGTCATCTCTGCGAGTATCTGGCCGAGATTATCAATGCCTGAAATCTCACATGCCAGATCGGCAGAAATTTCTTGAAGGAATGAAAATTTAAGAAAAAATTTATGCAGCTTCTGAGGAATCTGAGCGAAGATTTCATCCTGGAAAAAATCAAGCATATGGCCGGCTTGAGGGCCATTCCCGATCGTATCAGTGGATGCATCATACCAGAATCTGCTCCTGCCGGACATCGGGTGGCTGGCCAGGATGATTCCCATAATCCAGCCATTGGTAACTTGCTGTATTTTGATGGCATCCTGCCTGCTTATCTGCTTATGCAGAACATGCTTGTAGAGCGCCTCAATGTCCTCAGTGCCGAGTGCCAGATCGTCCGTGCTGAGATAGGCAATCCGGGAGCCATTACGAATTGTCGTCCCTTTAATTTCGAGAGGTTGTCGGCTTATGAAAATGAAGCGAACCTTGGGGGGCGAGGTGTCAAGAAGATGTTCCAGGAGTTTGTTGGTCAGCGCGCCGAATTCGATACGGTGCAGGTCGTCGAACACCAGATAGATATCGTCTTTAAGGTAATTGTCGAGATCCTGGAGGAGGATGTTGGCACAACGAGTCAGATCATAGGGTCCGATACTGCCCTCATTGAGAATTTTTGTTAGTTGAGGGGATGTGAAATCAGGCAGGTTGGCCTGAAGATTCATGAGTAGAGATGACAGCAGGAGAATAGGGTCAGAGTCCTCCGGATCTATCTGATACCAGACATAGGTATGGGCGTTTGAGTCGAGAAATTGATAGGCAAGCGTTGTTTTTCCCTGGCCTGCCTGTGCTTCGATTATAATCAGTTTCTTATTGTGGTTTTGATCAGGGAATTTTGTCTGGATTAAGCCGTTTCGGTACAGCGATTGGGACTGATCTATATGGGGTGGATAAAACTTATTGGAGGGTACCACATAGCTGGTTAAACTCTCATCCTGTTTCATAAATCTCCATCTTCTTCGCTTTTTGATCCTTTTTGCTGCAACAGAAACTTTTTGCTGATACCTCTGATAATATTTGCGTCTTTTGACGTGAGTTGCATTCTGCCGAAAAAGTTTCGAATATTGCTCATCCAATAAGTATCGCTTACTTCATCCATAAAATCAATGTTGCGCAAAGATTTCTCCAGATATGCATACATGCTTTCGAGTTCGAAGGATGTCGCCAGCTGGGGAGAGAGATGCATATCTTTTGCGGCATGAATGATACCGTAATGCAGTTCATAGCAGTGGATTGCCACTGCCTGGGCGAGGTTGAGTGAAGAAAAGTCCGCGGTGGGAATGGCGGAAGCCATGTGGCAGTATTTGAGGTCATCATTGGTAAGACCAGTGTCCTCGGGGCCGAAGATGATGGCTACCTGGTTATTAGCCAGTTGCGGCAGCAGTACATCGACCATTTCCCTGGGGGTCTGGGTGACGAACCTCTGGCGACCTCGTCTCGCGGTGGTCCCGACGACAACAGTAAAGCTCGCAAGGGCTTCCGGCAAATTGGGGTACATCTCCATAGTATCGATCAAGTGGGCGGCTTTATGGGTCGCCATCTTGGCCATAGCTTCCCGGTCCGGCAGGCTGTCTCTGACCACAATGAGGCGAGTTATCCCCATGTTCCAGGCGATTCTGGCTGCTGCACCAATATTTTCGGGGATCTTTGGTCGGACCAGAATGATGGCAATATGGTTGAGCAGGGTTGTGTTTTGAACCATTGTTATTTTTTAAGACGTCGTAAAAATTACCCAAAGGGCATAGAACTCTTCATCTGCCTCGTTGTACCCAAGGGGTACCTCTGATGGGCGTATAAGAAGTTTTTTACGTAGCCATCCCCGATGTTAAATTTTACGAGATTATTACTTATTAAACTGAGGTGGGAGCTAAGGCAAAAAAGATTTTTTTGCTGAGAATATCTACATCAACGACCTTTACCTGGATCATGTCTCCGATCTGATAGGTCTTGGCGGAAATTTCGCCAAACAACCGGTAGTTTTTCTTGTCGTATATGAAATAGTCATCACCCAGTAATTCTACCGAGATGGAGCCGCTGATGCAGATGTCCTGGATTTCGACATACAGCGCGTTTTCAGTTACGCCGGAGATGGTAGCGTCAAACGAGTCGCCGATTCGGTGTTGCATATAGCCGATTTTCAGGCGGTCAGTCATATCTCTTTCGGCCATAACCGCAGTGCGCTCGCGAACAGAGAGAAACTCGGCGGTCTCGGTAAACGATTGCTTTTCTTGACGACTGTTCTGGAGGAGTTGTAACAATTGTCGGTGGACAATTAAATCCGGATACCGTCTGATAGGGGAGGTGAAGTGGGTGTAGTCAGTTGCTGCAAGACCAAAATGGCCGACGTTTGTGGCTGAATATCGTGCTTGCTGCATACTTCGTAACAGTAAATTGTTGATGATGTATTCGTATTTGGTCTCTTTGCATGTATCCAGGACTCCGGCAAACCAGGCAGGGGTGTTGGCAAAAGGAGCCACGGGAAGACCGAGGGTTTTGACAAAATTGAAAAATTCTTCTGCCTTTATCAGTGCCGGTGGTTCATGTATCCGATATATTGCTGGCGTGTGCTGTCGACTGAAGAGTTCAGCGACTGCTTCGTTGGCAGCCAGCATGAATTCTTCGATGATCTGATGCGCAAAGTTTCTTTCTGCTCTGCCGATCGACTCGATTTTTCCCGAGCTGGCGAGGGTGAATTCTGCCTCGATCAGGTTGAAGTCGATTGACCCACGTTTTTTTCGTCTGGTCTGTAGAGCGGTTGCCAGTTCTTCAGCCCATTTGAGTCCGGTGAGAAAGGGTTTGTGTTCCTTTCTGACAGCCGGGTCTTTGTCGATGAGGATCTTTCGTACCGTCGTGTAGGTAAAGCGTTGCCGGCTGCAAATTATTGATCGGCTGAAGCGTTTTTGCAAAAGCGCACCAAAGCGATCAAAGTCAAGAATGGCTGAGACGGTAAACCTGTCCTCTCCCGGCACCAGACTGCACAGGTTATTGGATAATTTTTCCGGCAACATGGGGATGACCCGGCCCGGAAAATAAATGGAGGTACCTCGATTGTATGCTTCCTGATCGATTGCTGAGCCGGGTGCCACAAAATGACTTACATCGGCAATCGACACAAAAAGGCGAAAACCTTTACGGGTTTTTATAACGCATATTGCATCGTCGAAATCCTTGGCACTTTCCCCATCAATTGTCACATGGGTTGTCGTTCTGAGGTCTTCCCGGTCCTGGTCCGGCACAAAGGTTTCATCCAGTCTTGCTGTTTCTTGTATGACTTCTTCACTGAATTCCCAGGGAAGATCGAATTGTTCGATCACCAGTCGCATCTGGGTGTCGACATCATCGGCTGCACCGAGTATTTCAACTATTTTTCCCTGTAAAAAATTAGCTGATCCGCTCGCTCTGTCAAACTCGGCGATAACGCCATCGCCATCTTTTGGCTGCAGGCCATTCTTGTCTTTGATCCTGATGGTAAATGGGAATCTGCGATCATCCGGATACACCAGGCGGTCGCGGCCTTTGTGTCTGTATATCCCACCAACTCTATTGGAGCCGGGGATAAGTATTTTTACCACACTGCTTTCCGGCCGATCATCGGCACGGATGCGAAAAACCCGAATCAATACCGTATCGCCGTGCCGGGCATCCCCCATCTGGCCAGGTGAAATGAAAGGGTCTCTTTTCAGTGCAGGGTTGCTACCGAGACTTTTGGTCACGTTGACAAAACCGAAGCCTTTTGGATGCTGCGTTAATATCCCTTCGTAGAGCAAGGCATTTTTGTGGAGTTTGAAACATTTTTTGCTGTCTTTAGCGACCAATCCGGACTGGGCCAGAGAGGCAAGGGCAGATCTGATGTCCTCTTCACTATGTCGGTTTTTGGGGAAATTGCCGTACAACTGGGCAAACGACAGCGGCGTGCCGGCCGTATATAAGAAACCAAGCACCATATTCTCTGCCTGGCTGTATTTTTCATCGTTTCTTTTTATCCGTGAAGACTGTTTTCTGCTGTGTGACTTAAATTGTTGGGAAGATTTATTTTTTTTAGACATTTTTGGATTTTTGATTTCTCCCATAGGAGAATTTTGTTAAGCTGAACAAAAAGTAAGCGGTTTTATCGCTGGTTCGTTACAACACAGGGAGATTCTCGGTAATGTTTGCCCAAGTAATCTAACACACAAAAAGATTCTGTCTACCGACAGGTGTCGTTTTTACTATAGTCAGGAGAATATGCGGCGTATTTCATTTGATCTTGAGCTCTATCGCAATCAGATGCGGGTCTTGATTGGCGATAAACCGGAAACGGAAACCTTCTGGCAGGCGCTTGATTTTTCAGTCGAGGCCCACGCTGACCAATGGCGCCGCTCCGGCGATGCGTATATCCTGCATCCCTGTTCCGTGGCAAAAATTCTTGCCGAAGAAATGGATATAAGCCATCCGGAAATCCTCGCTGCTGCACTTTTGCATGATACCGTTGAAGACGTAGAGGACGTTACCGCTGATCTGGTTGGTCAGAAGTTCGGCAGCTATGTCCAGGCGATTGTTGAAGGGTGCACCAAGGTCACGCACGTTTCCGGTGATAAACAAACGAACAGCCAGAATACCCACCGGAAAATTTTTACCGGAGCGGCCTTGCGGCCGGAGGTAATGTTGGTGAAGCTGGCCGATCGTCTGCACAATTTGCGTACCCTGCGGGCCATGCCCAAGGCCAAACGGCAGCGAATAGCAGATGAAACCATAGATATTTATGCTCCGCTCGCCACTGTTTTCGGGCTCTTTAACATGAAGCGGGAGATGTATAACCTCGCTTTGTTGTATAAATATCCGAAACAGGGCGCTCGCTTAAACAGCCATATTCGCCAATTACAAAGATCGCCACTCGGTCAGACAATTGTTAATGATGTACTGAAAAACGCCGAAAAAGAGAATTTTTCCTGCAGGGTTGATATTCGAACCAAAAAATTATGGGCTTACTATGATGTGGCGAACCGCATCCTGGTCCAGCGTATCGATACGCCTCTGGAAATTCTCATTGTTGTCGACGATGTTCAGTCCTGCTACAGGGCTCTGGGCATTGCCAATCAGACCTACAAACCGATTCCGCGGACTATTCGTGATTTCATTGCCAATCCCAAACCAACCGGATATCAGGGATTGCACGCCAGGGCAATTGTCGAAGGGCAAAAATTTCTCTTTAAGATCCGCACCGACGAGATGGAGCGAAAGGCCCAGAAGGGCTTATTTCGAAACTGGAGCTCAAAGACAGGAAAACAGGTTAAATTCATTCGGGAAATCCAGGAAATGTTCGATGTGATCGGCTCCGAGGATTCTTTTTCTTATCGTGATATCATCGCCGCCAGCGGGGTCAAGGAGATTTATACTTACACCCCCCAGGGAGATTTAATCTGTCTGCCTGTCAACTCCACTGTCCTTGATTTTGCTTTCCGAGTGCATACCGAAATTGGCCAGACCTGTCTTGGGGCAATGATTCGCAATAAACGCGTCCCTCCTTCTCATGTTTTGCAAGACGGGAATATGGTACGCATTGTCCGCGCTGAGATGCCTGTCCGGTTTGAGCAGCACATGCTGACCATGTGCAAGACGCCGCGAGCACGGGGAGAACTTGCCAAAAATTTCAGAATCAGGTGCCAAAAAGTAACTCGGGTGGTGGGACTATCAATGTTGCGGCAGGAGATGCTCCGCTATGGTATTCCTTTTGATGTTCTGGAAAGCAAGAATAATCAAGAACTTCTGACTCATGAAGCTCTCCCCTCGCTGGACGAATTGTTTGTACGCGTAGGTGAGGGGAGAGTGCGCCTGAAAGAGTTGATGGAAGACATTAAAAACATTCTATTTGGTGGGGTTTCTCCTCTGGTGACACCGACAGGTGCCTTTAATAAAATTGCATTAACTACTCTCGATCCGGTTTCGGTTAAGCTGTCCTCCTGCTGTAAGCCCAACCCCACAGCCAAGGACAATTGTGCACTCCTTACTACGAAAGGGCTTTCCGTTCACAATAAAAATTGTGAACGTTTTCGTAAGCTCAAATTTCAGCGCGAAGATGCGGTCGACATCTCCTGGAAAACCAGACAGACCCATGTGAGAAAGCAGCAAAGCCTGCATATTCTCAGGGGAACCAGAAAGAGTGTTATGGAGACTATCGGTTCAGCACCGCCGGAACTGGATATGCAGAGCCTGGAGATTCTTTCCAGCTATTCTTCTCTGTATCCAGCCTGGGAGCTCATCTTCAGGGTTGTCAACCTGTATGATCTGCAGCGAGTGTTAAAACACTTTGAAAAATCCGGTCTGCCATATGAATTTGATCTCGACTGTTGAGAAAAATGCTGTGTCACGGCGGCATCAGGAAACGGCCGTCTCTTCGTCGATAATCTCCTCTATATTTTGTGGAACCGTCTCCTTCTTGTATTTTGCAAGTATTTTACCGAGCATGTCCGGTAAGTCGTTTGGTTGTCTGGAGCTTCTCTCAAGTTGAATAAGCGTTTTTTCGAGGGTGAGTCGTTCGCCTATGAAAATATGGCGTAAAATAAGAGATATAAGCCTGGTTATCGTGGTTAAGTTGGAGATGCGGGATTGAAGATGTTGGTCCCTGTCGAAA
This sequence comes from uncultured Desulfopila sp., assembly GCA_965363495.1. Taxonomy (GTDB): domain Bacteria; phylum Desulfobacterota; class Desulfobulbia; order Desulfobulbales; family Desulfocapsaceae; genus Desulforhopalus_A. The sequence goes on along the minus strand of CBDTUM010000104.1, from coordinate 5,512 downwards.
GCTGTTGATGCAAAGATTTCCACCGGGTTGCCGTCAAGCTGACTGATCGAGACATACCAGGTGTTTCGTTCTCTGTCGGTTGTCCGGTGCCGGACTCCATCAAGGACATCGGGCAGTTCCTTTTCCACCTGGGCCGCAGGAAGAATCGCCTCGGCTGAAACTCCAGCCATCCTGGAAAGTTTTTGCAGGGCATCCGGCTTGTTCTGCAATAGTTTGATTACGTCCATGCAGGTGGAGCAGAGTTTTCCTGTGTCGAGTTGCGTCAGTTTACCTTTCTTGTCACAGAGGGTACATGTTTCACGAGCTTTTCTTGCTTTCATCGTTCCAGTCGTCATAGGGGATAATAGTGTTGATGTTTTCTTTAAGGTAACTGCGAAACTCCTGGCCGCTTATTTCTCTTGCGCCAAAACGTAATAAGTGCTTGGTCGTCATCTGGCAATCTATCATTTGAAAATTTCTGCTTTGTAAATACTCGACTAAAGCGATCAAGGCAAACTGAGAAGCGCATTTGATCCTGGAAAACATTGATTCACCAAAAAAGACCTGATCTAAAGCGATGCCGTATAAGCCACCGACCAAAAGATTATCCTGCCAGCATTCGATTGAATGGGCAAAGCCGAGATGATGCAGGGTTATATAGGCCGCTTGCATTTCGGGCGTAATCCAGGTCTCTGTTCCGCGCTCTGTCCGCACTTCGCCGCATTCACCGATAACTCTTGCAAAGGCCCGGTCACGAGTTATTTCAAGAGATGTGTTTCTGGCATATCGAGCCACTCGTTTGGGAACTTTGAACTCCTCCGGGAAAATGACCAGGCGAGGGCTGGTGAACCACCAGAGAATCGGATCACCGACCGAATACCATGGGAATATTCCCTGGCTGTAGGCCATCAACAGCCTTTCTGGTCGAAGGTCCCCGCCTATAGCCAGGAGACCGTTCTCTTCTGCATACTTAGGATGGGGAAATTGTATCTGGTCGTTCAGTCGAAAAATCGGCATTAAGAGGACAGTAGTTCATTTGTTAATCGGTGCTTGCGGGCTATTTCCTTTTTTTCAGGGAAAGAAGCTGTCGCAAGGTTGCAGGCGATGGTCTGTTTGCCGGCACCTCAGTCATTATAAGGCACAAGAAACGTATCCGCATTTCTCATGAACATTTTGTGCCTCAACTGGAAACAATTTGATTTGTAAAATGAAATATCACTCATCTTGATCACAGTTGATTTCACAAAATGTTCACCAAAGGCCAGCAGATATGATCACATTTTCAGCCTCGCTGACCCGGCAAACATAGATGACTATCGAAGTCTTCGCTTATCTGTTTTCCGGGTCGCTTCTCGAATATGTAGTCATCTTTACCGGTAAGAAATGTGGGCTAGTCTACCACTGAAATCGGTAGAAGAAAAGAGCTGGAAAACGGGGCGTCTGCGATCTGATTCTGTCGCCTGCAATATTTGCCAAAGATGATGCAGAGTGATTACGCTATTTATTTATTTCTGGAGTCGAGTATTATTATGTGATCCTCCTGGCAGTAGGGCTGGGGGTACCGGATTGAAAAACATAACCGCTTCCATGCAATCATGACAGAGATCACTAAAGATTCAGAAAACGTCGAAATATCACCGTTTCAGGAAGAAATTGTTCTTGAAAACTATTTTCCTTGTGGCAGTCGGGCTGAAGTACTGTCTGACATGAAAGAGGCGGTGGAAAACGGGGTAACTCTCATGGTACTCACAGGAGAGGATGGAACCGGAAAAACAATGCTGTGCCGTGTGCTCAAACATGAAGCACCCTGCCAAACGGTTTTTTTCCCCCGAACCGTTGATTCGTTTGAAGAGGTTGTACGGAATATAGCCCTATGTCTGGGGTTGCAGAGAGAAATCGATAGCAGCAGTCTCGATGAGTCTCTGCAGCAGATCGTTGATTGCCTGCTGGACCGGTCGGCAGACCTGCTGGTGATTTTCGACGATGCGGAAAATATATTTCTGGCTACTCTCGAAAGAATTCGCAAAATGCTCGACCGGATTAATGGGGCCGGAGCACAAATGCATATTCTTTTATGCGGTCAAGAAACATTGCTGGAAAATTGTGATCAGGTTTCTTTATGTAATTTTCAAAATAGTGATGAATGTCACTTTGAACTCTCTCCTCTTTCCGAGGCTGAAACCGCCGCCTATTTGCAGTACTGCGCCAGTCGATTACCGAGTAAAGATGCAGCAGGGCTGTTTACCGATGAAGTGATAAATAGCATTTTTAGTGTGGCGCAAGGCAATTTCCGAATGACCAATATCCTGGGCCAAGAGACAGTAACATCCCGTAATGACGAAAATTCATTTGTAGAAAATATGGAAAGTGATGAAGAGGGCGTCGAGGTCGAGACTGCGCCTTCTTATGCGATAAAATATCCCCGGCTGGAAGGAAAAATTACCAGATATCTGCCCTGGATAGGTGGGGCAGTATGCTGCCTGCTGTTGCTTTTTATGCTGTTCAGGTCAGGAAAAGATGACATTGAGGTCGGCAAAGACATGAACCAGACCCAAAGAGCCGAGCAGATTGAAACGATGCCGACCACCCCGAAAACCGATGAAAATCTTTTTGAGACAAAAGAATTGGCAACCTTGTCTCCGGTAGAGGAATTACAACCACCGGAGGAAGAAACAGAGGTATCGGGAGCGGAGGAAAAAGCGCCAGGACAAGAGGTTGGAGCTCTCTCTCCGTCGGTGGAAAAATCATCACAGCCGGTTATTGATCAGGAACAAGATGTGGCATCATCACAGCCGGTGATTGATCAAGAACAAGGTGTGGCTGAGGATATTGTGCCTGAGGCAAGCCAGACTGCAGAGACGGTTGCCACAGCCGACAGCGGAGATGTGGAACCTGTTGCTGAGTCAAAAGAAAAAGAGGTTGACGAGGTTGTTGCCGCGGCAGAAGAGAAGCTGTCGCAGGAAGCTGCGCCAGCACCAGCCAAGGACGTTGCCCTGTTGCGTCCAGGCAAACAGGTGAAGAGAAAAATGGAAGCATCGTCGGCGCAACCGCTGCGGAGCAACGCGTCTCATCCTCCGGCAAACGCAGTACCAAAAGTCACTGCATCCGTTCCTCATTTTGCTGCCGACAAGCTGTACAATGCGAGACTCTCTGCAGGGTCTGGATGGACAAGTCTAGAAAAGAAAAAAATGTTTACCGTTCAGCTTATGGCTCTGACCTCAAAAAACGCCGAGCAGAATCTTAAAAAAATTCTGACGCAGGTTAATTACCGACAAGAGGCTGGAAAATTTTATATTTTACAGAAAAAGACAGCCCCGGAAGGTGTCTTTGTTTTTTATGGAGAATATCTGAGTAGCGACAAGGCCCGCCTTGCTCAGGATAGTCTTCCTCAGTTCCTTCGTGACCATAAACCGTATGTCTTGTCAATTGGAAAAGCAATCGCCAAGGTTGGTAAGTAGTCGACAAGACGTGATATCAGGCGAGCAACCACCTTGCATGAGAGAAAAGGCGTTGTTCATATTCTCTCATTGTGCATGAATTGGAATCTGTTTGCTTACGTGCTCGGTTACAATACTGTCTTGCTCGTTGATCAAGAAGTTGAGCTGCTGTGAAGATGTGGAGTGGATGTTGGATATGAAATTTTTAGTCTTAGGGTCAATAGGCAAAAAACTTACTCTGTTGATGATCAGTTCTCTCTACTCTTGCTATCTTGCCTGTAATCCAGAATATGGATGTCCCAGGCCAGCAATGAAATATTGCTGGCAGTGCTCGACCAAAAGGGCGCCCCTACGGCCATTTTGACTACTGTGGTCAAATTGACCAGTTTCGCCAAGTTCTATGGTTTCTCGACCCTCCCGGAAAAATTCTTTGTTGCCCTCACTGACCACCTTGGAAAATCCAGCCTCAACTTTTGCAGCGTAATTGGGTAGCAACAATGGTTTCAATGTGTCGAGTGATTTATCGGCAATCCTGGCCATGAACAATCCTCCATCAGTAAATGTACCGCAGAGGAATTGAGTCAAAGAGGTTAAGAAAAGATTAAAACTATTTTTTGTGATTCGCATGAAGAAGAGTTGAGCTGATAGCATATAAATCGAACATCCCCTGATGTCGAAAGTGCAGAAGACGCTTGTTTTTTGGTGAACTTTGAGTAACGTGTCGCCGCTGATTGTGCTAAGATTATGGCAATCATCATGATCATCTCAAACAAGAATCGCCAGTAGCTCAGTTGGATAGAGCAACGGACTTCTAATCAGTGGCACGTTTGACTGGATTGTGGTTGGCGTGTCGATATAATTAAGGACCTATGGCTTTTTTGCTGTAGGTCCTTTGTTCGTCTCCGGTCGAGGTCTTGTCGTTGGGGGTTGTCGGTATAGTGGTTTTAGGAGCCCACATGAAGATTCTGTTTGGAATGAGGGTGGTGTGAGATGGGTCAGATGCATAGAGAGATATTGACTTTAGCATCATCAGCTGACAGGAGCATTTTCTACACGACATCAGTGAAGCAAGGATCCGACCCCTTTTTCTTTAGTTTCCTTCGTTTGTTGTCCATTGAAAGATAGTTCCTTTCAATTTATTCAATTCTGCAAAGCTAAGATTTTTTCCGCAAAATCTACTTATACGTGTCTCTCTACCAGAACTTTTAGATTTTTTTAGGCATTCCAAATGGAATTTGTTCTTTCCGGAATTTGTCTCTTGAAGACTGTAGGTATATTTCTGACCTTCACCTATCAATTCACCAGCATTATCACATGTCCAACAGACTGAAAATGCAAGATTCTCAAGTCTTCTGCGCATTTCCAATGCCGTCTTGAATCTATTGTTAGTATCAACGACCAACGCTTTGTTTACAACTGCCTTAAGAGAGCGAGGGATAAACTGAAGGTGGTCACTTTTTCTTGGCAATTTCCCTATGGCTTTGAAATTATTAAAATCCGTTTCAGACATATTGAGGAAGTCGTCTTTCACTAAACTGATACCATTAAGCAGTCGAAATGCAGTAACTCCAACTTGATAGACTTCGGTTTGTGGGTTAATAACAGGGATTTTTGATGCGGTCTCTGGTGCCCTGTGAATTTTGTATGCATTCTTCGGTGTTATAGATAAACTTTGAGCAGTGGCGTCCACTCCCGATATTCCATAATCTGCAAGTTGTGCCTGACCAAAATTTCCAATCAGGATATTGGAGGGTTTTATGTCGTTGTGATAAATTCCATTACAATGCAGTAGTATCCGGTTAGAAAATTGCATGTGAAATACTAATATATACTAACCGTTTGGGTCGTTTTTATCTTGACAAAGAAAAATCTTTTAAGGGGGCTAAAAAGAAATCTGTGAAATTTTATTCACGGCAGCATCTTGTACCAACGCAGGGGCAATTACAGAAACCGTTGAAGAGCATCTTGCCCAAAGTACCACCACTCAGATCGAGATCAAATAAACCATTGGCAATGAATACCGAAGAGCTGATTAACATTCTGACATATTACCATCTGCAAGAGTTCTCATCAGGCAGTGAGTTGATTCAAGCTCT
>CBDTUM010000103.1:0-15856 GCA_965363495.1 uncultured Desulfopila sp. | reverse complement strand
GCATGGGAGACATAATTCATGAAGTCGATTACTTCCATTCCGGGATCCGGAACCTTGGCCACAATGACTTCGTCACCCAAGCTGTTTATCAGTGCATTGATAAGTGTCGTTTTACCGGTACCGGCATCGCCAGTTAGAAGGATAATTCCTTGATTTCCGAGATTTCCATACTTCAGGATAGCAAGAGCTTCTTTGTGCTTTTCCCCGAGCCAGAGGAAACTCGGGTCAGTACTGACCTGAAAAGGTTTTTTATGGAGCCCATAATAGGAAAGATACATTGTACTCTATTCACTCCTTTACTGATGTTTCTTAAAGGTAGGTTTATAATATTCCTGACCCTGGCGTGCGATAATAAAGCCGGCATAAGTGCCTAGTTGGTCACTGAAAAGAGTGACAGACTTTTTCAAGAGCATGGCACGTAGTGAGCAGTCATTGCCATTTATGATATTGTGGGTGAAAATTTTCTCTCAGCCAATCCAGCCAACAACGAAACTTTACTCCAGTAAATTGTATACGGCTTGAGCATACAAATTAACAAAAATTGCGTCAACACATTCCCCAGAAGTGGCTCCGATGCAAAACCGACATGTGGTGTTCTAAGTAATATCTAACAAGCAATCAAGAATTGTCGGCTCAGGTCTGAATGTATCCATCTCTGGGTATTTCTTACTACGTCATTACATTGAGTCATGCTCAAACACATACCCCAACGAGCGTCTACTTTTAAAGTATTTTGGTTTTTTGGGGTGTTGCTCGAAGTAGCGCCGGAAACGGACGATGTAGTTGTCGACGGTGCGGGTCGATGTCCCCTTGCTGTAGCCCCAGCCGATTTCCAGTAATCTGCTGCGGGACAGGGGTTTTCCTTTGTTGACGATAAAGAGTTTGAGTAATTTGATTTCCTGCTCAGTCAATTGGATGGTACCTGCGCAACACTCGGCCTGACCGCTGGAGAAATCAATAGTATTGGCGCCAAAGTGGTACAAGTTCTGTTGCTTCGTGTGTGTTTTCAGGGAGTCGTCCTGTTCATGCAGCCACTGATCCCGGGTCAAAAGACGGTTGACCCGCAGCAGGAATTCTTCGAGGCTGAAGGGTTTGGTCATATAGTCATCGACTCCAACGAGAAACCCATCGACTCTGTCGGCGGTATCCACCTTGGCCGACAGGATCAGGATGGGCAGTCTTTCATCCTCCAGGCGAATATTTTTCAGAATTTGCATGCCGTCGATGCCGGGTAACATCAGGTCGAGCACGATCAAATGGGGGCACCACTGCTTCCAGGACTCCAGGCCTTCGATGCCGTTCTGCGCGACCTTCACCTCATGGCCCTGCAGGCTCAAGTTCAACTCGATGCCTTCGGCGATATGGCGGTCGTCTTCTATAATTAAGATGCGCTTCTTGACCATTGTATTCACTTGCTTCCTCTTGTTCCTAGAAGAGTGGGATCCTGCCTGGGTAAAGAAAGGGTGAATTGTGCCCCTTTTCCTCTCCCGTCGCTCTGGGCGGTTATCTTACCTTTGTGGAATTTGGCCACCTGCTCGACCATATAGAGGCCCAGGCCGGTTCCCCCGACATGATGTGAATCCGCTCGCTCGATTTGATAAAATTTCTGGAAGATCTTCTTGCTCTGGGATTTGTCCAAACCTATCCCGTTATCGGCAAAGCAGATCAATACATATTTTTCCGTTTGACTGAAGGTAATGGTAATCCGTGGACAATCGTTTTCATTGTGTCTGGTCCCATTGGACAGCAGGTTCATCAGCAGCATCTGAAAAAGTGCCTGGTTTATCGCACAATAATAACACTTTTTGGGCTGCTGCTGCATGACGATCTCACTGCCGCGAAATAATTGTCCATTCTTTCGGTAAAATTCCTCTACCTCTTCAACGAGATCAACGACGATCACTTCTCCACTAAAAATCTTGGCTTCGATCCGGGCCAGATGGAGGATGCCGTTAATGTTATCGGAGAGCCGTTCGACATCCGCCAGCATATACTCCAGATACTTCAACTGCTTGTCTCTTGGCAGTTCATGCTTGATGAAGGTCTCCAGGTAAAGGCGGAGGGATGTCGTTGGAGTCTTCAACTCATGGGTAAAGCTGTTGATGAAATTGTACTGTGACCGATAGAGGGCCAGGGTTTTTCGCTGATAGATAAAGATAATGAAAATGCCAAGCAGGATGATCCCGACCAGAATCGACAGGACCATGATCACCACCCAGGTCTGCCAGGATTCGAACTGATTCGGATCAAGATTGGTCTTCTCAATGACCGCCTTGAGGCCGGAACTGACCTCAACATACCAGTAAATATACAAAAAAAGGGAAAGGCCGAGGGCAATTATGGAAAAGACAAAGATAGCGATAGGATGAAGAAACCAGATGGAACGTTTCATTACTTCCTGCTGTTTTGTAAAAGAATTGTCATTTTTCTGCCCTGACTATCTTCCGTCAAATTAATGGGTTACTCTACCTCTAACAACTTTTTCTGATTCTTTCCTTCAAAGAGGTATGTCAATGGTAAACAGTCATCCCGTCCATCATCTCGGTACTAAAGCACGGGTTTTATTGACCAGTGTTTTTGGTCCGTATGCCCAGGACGATGAATATGGCAGCAGCGCAATTAACCCGATGGAACTGTACCATAATCAAGTCACCCGCGTACAGGGGGTTTTCTCCCTGCGCATGTTTCACCGATCATTTGGTTTGTTGATGATCAAGGAAAACATCGAAGCACCCTGTACCCTTTTGGACTTTCCGGATCTAGAGCGTTTCATCGATACCATTCGCTCTAATCAGTACCATATAATAGGCATCAGCTCCATTATTCCCAATGTGAACAAGGTGAAGAAAATGTGCGAATTGATCCGCACCTATCAGCCGGGTGCAACCATTGTGGTCGGCGGCCATATCAGCAATATGGATGGGATCGATGATATAATCGAGACGGATCATATCGTCCGGGGGGACGGTATAGAGTGGTTCCGTCAATATCTGGGACAGGACATGGCCAAACCGGTAAAGCATCCGGCCGTGGCTTCGGCCTTTGGTGTAAGGATTCTGGGCCAAAATTTGTCTGAAAAGCCAGGAGATACTGCTGCTATCGTGGTACCCTCGGTTGGCTGCCCCATGGGTTGCAATTTTTGCTCAACCTCAGCCCTGTTTGGCGGTAAGGGAAAATTTAAAAATTTTTATGAAAGTGGGGAAGAGCTTTATGGCGTAATGGCCGATCTTGAAGAAAAACTCAAAGTAAGCTCCTTTTTTATTCTTGATGAAAACTTTCTCCTCCATCAAAAAAGGGCATTAAGTCTGCTCGAACAGATGAAAGAACATAACAAGAGCTGGGCCCTCTATGTCTTTAGTTCAGCTAAAGTTCTGCGCTCCTATCGGATGGATCAACTCGTCGATCTCGGTATTTCCTGGGTCTGGATGGGACTCGAGGGAAAACAAAGCCAGTATGCAAAACTTGCGGGCATTGAAACAAGATCACTCATTAAAGACCTGCAAGACCATGGTATACGGGTTCTTGGCTCATCGATCATCGGCCTTGAGGAACATACTCCGGAAAATATCGATCAGGTCATCGACTATGCAGTCTCACATGCAACCGATTTCCACCAGTTCATGCTTTATACTGCCAATCAAGGGACTCCCCTCTATGCCGAGTTAAAGAAAAAGGGGGCTTTATTGCCGCCGGAGGAATTTAAGGTTTCCGACAGCCATGGTCAGTTCCGTTTCAACCATCGTCACCCGCATATCCCGGCAGGCGCGGAAGAGAAAATACTGGTGAATGCCTTTGAGCGGGACTTCAAGGTCAATGGTCCCAGCCTCTCCCGTCTTATCCGGACGATCCTCAAGGGCTGGCAGCGTTACCAATCCCATCCGGATAGCCGGATACGAAACCGTTACCTCATAGATGTCAAACCGTTGCGCACCATGTATGCAGGCGCCGTCTGGGCCATGAAAAAGTGGTATCGGCATGACAAGGTTTTGCATCAGCAGCTTGCCGATCTTCTGAAAGATATCTACACCACCTTGGGCTGGAAACCTCGACTGGTGGCCCCCGTGGCTGGTCGATATATCTATTGGACAATGAAAAAGGAAGAAAAGCGGGTTGCCGCCGGCTGGACTCTTGAGCCAAGGACTTTTTTTGAAAAAAATCAGGCTGCACTGGCCTTAGCAGAAGTGACCGCCAACAAAGGCCTTGCGGGGCCTCTCTGCGCACCAAAAATTATGCAGGATCTTGCTTCTCATAAATCATTGCCATTGTCCACTTCTTCCCGGTAACAAGCATCGTCTTTTCTGGGCAATGGCTACATCCATTGCCCAGAAAAGACGGAGAAGCGAAATACGCAGGTTTTTTTGGTTTACGGCTCTTTCTGATTCGTAAAATTTATTCCCCAGAAAATCATGGAGAGCAACGCGTGTGGGTTTGGCGAGTGGTTTTGTTTACCTGCTTGTAGTCTCTGTTGCCACTTACAGCTTATCAAGAAGTATTTGTCCTGCTTGTACTGCCTGCTTGCGCCAGTGCCGCCAATAACTCTCCGTTTGTTGCTCGCGTAAACAACGTAAATAACGGACCCGTTGCGCAGCATTAAGATGTTCGTGAATCAATGGGAGGAGACCTTCCTCGATATTGTAAACCATTTTTTCAGGGGCAAGACACACAGGGACGATGCATTCTGCCGGTAGGTTCAACTCTTTGGATATTGCCAGGCAAGCCTGTCGGATATTGCGTGCTTTGGCGTTATCTGGTAGTAAAATTTGATAAGGCGGCTGCCATTCACGTACAGGACGTAAGCGGTCGATATGCGTAGCCACTGCAATAATAACAGGTAGGGTTTGGGCTGGACATTCTTGCTGGAAGTAATGGCGAATAGCTTGCAGTTGTTGTGCATCCATATGGCGGGCAGCCTGGGTTGCATTACAAACAACTATTATGACATCAATATTTTTCCATTCCCTTTTAAGTGCAACAAGGTTCTTATCGTTCAATACGCCGCCATAACCGGCGCTATCTAATATGATTGCTTGTTGCAAACCATCACGTTCGAGTACGTAAGGTGTTATGCCTGAGGTCGTGGGCAAGATTCCTGACGCACATTTTATTTCGCCAAACAAAGCGTTAATCAAGCTTGACTTGCCGCTGCTGACTTGGCCTAAAACGAGGAACCGAAGTGGTTCAATGGATTGGTCCCCGGCCAGGCTTGCGGATATATCCTTTTTTGAGGCGGAGCTTAAGCGCTCCGTTGGGACAATATCGTCCAGGGTTAATTGTCCACTGTAGAGTTCTATCGCGTAATAGCCGAGCTTTTTAATGTAAGCGTTGATCAGGCGATTCGATATTTCAGAGGTAATGGTATTCAGCCCTTTGCTGAATAATAAGCCGCGAGCATGGGTCATCGCTGCACCCGGCCAATTAAAGAGCCAATTCCCAACATTGAAAATAGATTTGAGATTATTGATGGAATCAAGAGCCTGCCTGGCGCGCAAAAAATCACCGACCCGAACCGCATGGCTACCCGGAATTTTATCGAGTACTTCATGCTGAATATCATTACAAACCAACATGATCAGCTTAAGCAAATACGGGAGCGGAAACTCCAGAAGAGGACGCTTTGAATCGGCATGGAAATGTCTGGCAACCAGCGTCAATACTTCATTCGTCAGTTGCAGGACCTTGCTCATGTCGGTCAACAAATTGGCTTCTTTTTGCCAACGCTCGCCTAATGTCTCAATTTCCGGCCAAATCGACTGGGCATTGTCCGGCCAGTTCGGATTGGGCTGCATTGAAAATGTATCTATGAACACTGGCTTATTGGTATGTCTTCGCCAGTGCACTAAGCAATAAGTCAGTGCAAAACTTGCTGATAGAATTGCTATGCCCTGATAAAGCCAATCGTGCTGCCAGAGCCAGTAACCGCCCAAAACCAGTAATGCGAGCCAAGGCAACAAAAACACTCCAGAGACTATGATTCCAAAGCGTGTTACAGGTACTGGCATAGCTTAGTCCTTATTGCTGAGATATTGACGTGCCTTGCTAAAGGCTTCCTTGTATGCTTGTTTTAAGTTCTCTTGATCTGGCATTGCGCCGCGTTTAACACCATATAAATAAATGCAAAAGACCTTACCGAGTGCATACGTCATTGCACCTGCACCTGCACCCGCCACCGCCCAGCCGTACACAGGGATAAATTTTAACAGTTCTCGTCCTAAGAGCCCTATTCCAACACTTGTGCCCATTAATGCAGTAAATTCGGTATAAAGCTTGCCGGTCAGTTCCAGGCCATAAATTGAGGCAATACTATGGAATAACTTAGCTTGTACTGCCAACACCATGGGCAGTCCAGCCAGCGGTATCGCCCCCATTCCAGTATTAAGAAGAGCGTAGCCAACAATATGCGGATGGGCTTGCCGGGCGTGAAAATCCAGCAATTCTTTGTGTTGCTCAGTACCTCGCAAGAGACCGGTTATACTTGCTGGCAATAGAGTTTCAATGGTGTCCCACAAAGCATTTAAGCCATAATTCGTAGGCTCGAAGCCATCCTCAGGCAGCGTGAAGTCAAGGGGCACAAAATGTACTGGCAATGATTTGAACCAGTCGCGTTGATGCAGCAAAGCTTGTGCTAAGGCATGCGGCACTTGTGGCGGAAACGGTAATTGTTGATAAGCATAGGGTTGGATGTGTTCAGAATCAGCAGTAGGATATCCTTCGTGCAAAGTGGTTTGTACCACAATGATTGGCCAATCTGGATGTTGCTTATGAATAGTAAAAACGGCTGCAACCACTTCCGCCTGGTTCATATCCAAAGCCCGCATCACAACTATCAATAAATGCGCCTGCTTGGCACACCAGGCTAAATCTTCACTCGGATTGTACTCTGTTTCACCCAATCCTCGGGTGTCGAGAAAGCGTAGTATCGGATGGCTAGTCGATGGAAAATCATAAAACTTCGACCTCTTTGTGCATGCCTGAAAACCATTACCGATTTCAGCAGCATCACTCGCGGTCAGTGCCCGTATCAAGGAGGTCTTACCTGCTTGCGTTTTACCAAGTAACCAAAAAACTGGAATCGGCAAGCGCTGCTTCACCTCATCTATTTTGGCGTCCAGGCCGCATGCTTTTGGGGTAAGTATCGAATCTTTTAAATTTTCCCAGAATTTGTTGGTAATAAAATTCATTGTGCTTTCTTAGAAACCAAGTCTTTACCTGCCATTGAATTCCTCCACGGAAAATGAAAATATCATAGCAGAAGCTGGCAAGGCTGCCAATGCCTCGAATCAAGTTTCCGACAGAACATTTTTTTTCCCACACCCAGCTCTTCCCTGAAAAAGATGGCAGACAGCATCCTCCACAGATAAGCTGCCCCGAGATACCCCAACTCCTTGAAAACTTCCTTAGTTCTTGCATATTTCTTACGCATTCCCGGAATAGCTTACTATGCAAGCCTCCGGGGCATCGTCCGAGCAACTCTCTAACCAGAATTTAACCACAAGGAGTGCAGCAAATGAAAGAACAGACAGTATATAGAGTAATCGTGTTTTTGACCCTCTTGGTCCTGACACCAGTGGATGTTTTCGCGAAGAACAATGATAATCGAGGCAAACACAAGCAGAGCTTTTCTTTAGTTGATACAGGACAGGCAGCCTGTTACGACAATGCAGGGATAGAAATTCCTTGTCCCGAGAGAGGAGAAGCCCTCTACGGGCAAGATGCCCAGTTTGCAGGACAAGAATCAAATTATACCGATACTGGCGATGGTACGGTCACAGACAATGTTACCGGGCTGGTGTGGCAACAATTTCCATCCGACCTGCCAATGAACTGGGCGGACGCTCAGGATTATTGTGAGATATTGTCGTTGGCCGAAAGTGATAACTGGCGTACCCCAAACCTGAAAGAGCTCTTTTCTATCAGCGATTTTATAATTGGCTGGCCCTATATCAATACTGAGTACTTTGGTCTGGTCAACGCGCCAGAATTCAAGCAACAACAATACTGGTCGAGCAATTATTATGAGGTTGGTACCACCCATGGTGGCGCACCTTCTGCAATAGGAGTAAATCATGGAACAGGACACATCAAGGCGTACCCCGATGGGAGCGACGGAAGTCCGATGGCCGGAAAATATGTGCGCTGTGTCCAGGGCAGGGAATATGGTATCAATACATTCGTTACGAGACAAGTTGGCACCGTCACCGATAAAGCAACCGGCTTAATGTGGACGCAAGAAGACAGCCAAGTAGCTCTTGATTGGCAGGAAGCCCTTGCCTTTGCTGCGCAAAAAAACGCGGAAAATTATATGGGGTACCGAGACTGGCGTGTACCTAATATCAAAGAGCTGCAATCTATTGTCGATTACTCAGGGGTGTATCCTGCTATTGATTCACGCTATTTTCAGATTACCGATATAGATTCATATTTCTGGTCAAGCACATCAGCCTACTTTGGTCCCCAGAGTCCTGAGCATTTTTATGCGTGGTACGTTGCCTTTGGCTATGCCGTGGGGCCCGACGGTGAAGATATGCACGGGGCGGGTGCGGTGCGATTCGACACCAAAGTAGCAGGAGGACCGGCAGGCGAAGAGCCGGAACGTATTTACAATTATGTCCGCCTTGTACGTGATGCCGGCAAGTAGAGTAGATAAGGCAAACAGAAGGAACAGAACATGCTCAAGTGCCTGCAACAATATTTGATCATGAGCATGAAATGCTGAACTCTACGTATCCACTTCTATTAAAAAATCAGAAATCAAAGACCAACTCATGTCTGAAATATTAGCACTACGCCAAAAAAATGCTGAATTCCAGCAAATGGAACAGCGCTGCCACAAGGTCGAGGCCGCACTCAAGAGCATGCAAGCAAGAAACCAGCTTCTGGGTGACTGTGCTCCGCTGGGTATATTTATCATAAATGCTCAGGGTTATATAACGTATATTAACCGGAAAATGCAGGAGATATTTCCCTGGCCTTCCGGCAATGACTCCACAGCCATAAACCTCACAGAAAGACAGACCCTCATTGCCTTGGACATCTTTGCCGATGTTACGCAGTGTATAGCAGAACAGAAATCGCATATTGCTGAACGTGCTTATAGCGACCACCAGGGTGCCAGCATCCATTTGCGCTACCATCTCAATCCAATACCTGGAGCCCATGATACCGAAATCGAAGTTATGGCCATGGTCGAAGACTGTACCGATCTGAAAAGGACCGAGAAGGCGCTCAAAGAGAGTGAGAAGCGATATCGTCAGCTGTATCAGTCTGCACCCATTGCGATGATCGAAAGGGATGTTACTCTGCTGAAGACGCATCTTGAACAATTGCATGAATCAGGAGTTTCTGATCTTGAAAAATACCTGGAACAAAATCCGAACCAGATACACCATTGCTGGTCACTCATAAAGACCGTCGACCACAATCCGGCTTTTGTTAAGCTCATGGGTCTCGATAATTATTCGAAACCAGGCGATATTTTTCCGCAAACCGATTCAAATATTTTCAGGGAAATGGCACGGGAAATCATTGTAGCGATTGCCCAGAGAAAAAATGAAAATGAACGGGAATTGACACTTGTCACAGCCAGTGGTGAAGAAAAATATATCCTGGGGAAATCGATGGTTGTCTCTGGCTATGAGAAAGGCATGGAGCGGGTGGTGATTGCTCTCGTCGACATCTCTCAGCGCAAGAAGGCGGAAGAGGTCCTGCGAGAAAGCGAACGACACTTTAAAGATCAATCTTTTACCGATAATTTGACTGGTTTATTCAATCGACGTTATCTCTACCAGTCCCTTGATGGCTTGCTTGAAAGCGGTACAACTGATGGCACTCAACTCTCACTGATATTTATGGACTTGGACCACTTCAAACAGGTCGTTGACACTCATGGTCACCTCAACGGTAGTCGAGCCATCCGGGAAGTTGCACACACTATCAACAGTTGCTTGCAGGAGCCAGCTTATGCCGTAGCGTATGCTGGTGACGAATTTGTTGTGGTACTGCCAGGGCATGATCAAAACATGGCATTCCAGAAAGCAAATGATATCCGTGCCCGCATGGGCGATTCTGTTTATGTGCTTGACCAGAACATTGAGGTTCGCCTGCAGGCAAGTTTTGGGGTAGCAACTTTTCCGGAAGATGCAATGGACAGAGAAACGCTGCTAGCCGCTGCAGATAAAACGCTTTTTCACGTAAAGGATAATGGTAAAAACGGTATTGGGCAATTCAAGGATATAGAAGGATTACGATGAGACTGTCGCTAACAAGGCTAGAAAATACTTGTCATGATGAACCTGCAAGGACTCGGGCTTGAATTTTTTTTGGGTAAAGCCGTATCGGTCTCTCAACTGTAGTATAAGGAAATCATCGTCTATGGCAAACTGTACCGTCTGCGATTCCCGGAAGGGGAAACGCAAATGTAAAGCGACCGGGACTTTTATCTGCAGCTTGTGCTGTGGCGAATCCCGCACAGAGGCACAATGTGCTGGCTGCAGGATACGCGGGATCGCATCCGGGAAATGGTAACCGCCGACAAGTCAAACGACCAGTTTGCGAGTAAAATTATCCGCCACGAACTCGACCGCTTAACCTGACACCCCACAAAGGGGATACTCTGTTTAGTCCCCCCTTGAGGGGATAAGTACCTTGAGACAGATTGACTTCTTGCAAAAAAACAAGAATTCAATCTGTAAGGTATTCAAAGGCATCTCAACAAATCGCGACACGGATTGTCCTATTGCAAACCGGTACATGTACTATGCATGGTAACAAAGGCCAATCCATTAATGAGCAGGTAGAAGAGACCATGCTACGGATTGGCTTTTGCTTGCTTTTGCCTTGAGCGAAAACGACCAATGAAGATGGCGCTCAACTCTCAATGCTGTTATTTACTTGGCGATGCGTGGTGGTGGCTCATTTCGTTCTGCTTAAAGAACTTCTTCACCGTTCTGAAAAACCGTCCTATCATGAGAATGAGCTCTTCATCATGCAAGTGATGACATTTTCTGCAAAGTACATCCATTTCTTCCAGGGTTAGGCTTTTAGGTTCATAGTTTTCAGGTCTCTCTTTGATGGCTTGATTGGTGAGGTTCATATTACTCTCCTTTATCGATTATCGATAATGTGAACTACATGATCATATAGCGTTTTTGCAAACGCAGCCTATATCAATCGCACTTCCTCTCGCAATGAGATATTTCCCGATAGTGTGATGCTAAATAACGTGCCGAATTTTCGCGGTGGTTTCTTGCAAAAGCCCTAACCATACTCCTCTTTATATATTATCGATAATATCTGATTGATATATCTTTGTCAAGTATTGATCACCGAGTTGCAAAAAGTTGTTTACTGCCACAGAATCTCGTTGGGAGAAGGGAGAATCATTTGACCCGGAAGACGCTGCTGACGCAGATCTCAAAAGTCAACAGAGCTTTATAGTGGATTGACTGATATGGGAGTCAGATATACTCTCTATGAATCTTTACTGAAGATACCTGCAGTAAGGGCAAATAATCTATTCAACCCAAGGAGGAAATAATGAGCGAAAACCTTTATGAAAAGATTGGAGGAGAAAAGGCTGTTGATGCGGCAGTGGATATCTTTTACCAGAAGGTGCTGGCCGATTCTCGTATCAATCAGTTTTTTGAGGGGGTCGAGATGGTTAAACAGGGCAGGATGCAGAAGAACTTCCTCACCTTCGCGTTTGGCGGTCCGCATAAATACGATGGTCGTAACATGCGAGCGGCTCACAGCAAGCTGGTTGCCAAGGGGCTTAACGAGAAGCATTTCGACGCGGTAGCCGAGCATCTGACTGCTACCCTGCAGGAACTCGGGGTTGCCCAGGTTCTTATTGATGAAGTCGCAGTCGTTGCAGAAAGCGTGCGAAACGACGTGCTCTGCAACGATGTCTAACTCTCTTCGCAAAACAGCTCAATCCTTTCGGATACCATGCCATACTGGCCGATAACCAAAGATGTTTTTACTACAGATAGTAGCGGTTTTGGTTGTTCTACGATAACAGCAAGGTACATTATTGAGCTATGATGAGTCAGATTAGAGATGATATAGCATCATGGATGGCCGATCGGGCCAATAATGCGATTGAGCCAGGCTCAGTCTTGCCGGCCTTTGCTCCACCTTTGTTGGGATTTGCTGTGGGTGAAGATGAACTCTTCGCGTTTTTAAAGGCTGACATTGGTGCTGAGTTCTATTGGACGCCGGAGGAGGCCTTCTCCTTGGCGTTTCCTGGGGAGAAGGTGCGGGCAGAAGAGTTGAGTGTTATTGCCTGGATCTTACCGCAGACTGAGCATACCCGTCAGGCCCACAGGAAGGCTAAGGATGTGCCGAGTGTTGCCTGGAGCATGGCACGGCACTATGGCGAAAAGGTCAATGAAAAGCTTCGACTGCATGTTGTCGATCTGCTTTTGGCTGATGGCTACCAGGCCTTTGCGCCAACCTTGCTTCCCCAGTGGTCGAGGGCACTTTCTGCTCAATATGGATTTGCTTCTTGCTGGTCCGAACGTCATGCCGCACATGTCTGTGGCCTTGGCACTTTTGGGTTATCCGATGGCTTGATAACTCCTGCCGGTAAAGCTGTTCGGGTAGGTTCGGTCATTGTGCGTAAACGATTTGCACCTACCCCGAGAACGTATACGACCCATAATGAGTGGTGTTTGTTTCACTCCGGTGGCAAGTGTCTTGCCTGCGCAAAGCGCTGCCCTGCAGGAGCTATTTCCGAGGCAGGGCATGATAAGGTCAAATGCAAGGAATATATCCGTAACGTGACCGCCGTCCATGTAGAACAGGAACAGTTAGGTTTCAGGGTGAACAGCTGTGGGTTATGTCAGACCAAGGTGCCTTGTGAAGCCAGGAACCCGCTTGCAGGAAAGAAACGATAATAAATAAACTGCGATGCTCGATGCACCGCAGCTACAACAGTTTTCCCGGTACATTTATTGTGCACTGTCCGCCTTCCCCAGTTTCAGCACGAATGGAATGGCGAAAAAACCGATAATGGCACAGAGGATATAGGTCTTCTCAAGGCCAATCTGATCTCCAACAAACCCGACCACAACGACAACCGCCGAACGTGCGAGAAAGCTTATCATCATAAAGACGCCATTTGCTGAGGAAGAGCCGTCTGCGGAAAATTCCTGTATCATGGCCAGCATTACCGGTGTTGTAGAAAGCAGGGAAAAGCCAGTGAGGATCAGGAAAGGGAACTGGAGCCAACCGGAGCTATTGATAAAGAGCAAAAGTGAGATCGGCGCTATAACCAGGCAAAAGAGCAGCATTCTTTTTCTGCCAAAACGATCACTGAGCGGACCGACGGTCATGATTCCGGCTACTCCTGCCGCCTCGAATACAGAAAGAGACATTCCTGCAAGCCAGATATCGTTGGTTTCCTGAATGATGTACAAAGGAAGAAATGTGCCCATGGAAGCATGCATGAAGCCACGAAAAAGCACAATTGCCGAAAGTGGGCCCAGCAGTCCTCTCATCTCCATACAGGTTCTACGGATGGAGGGTGTCTCCTGGTGCTTTACCGCCAAAGGGATATCCTTAAATTTTACAAACATCACCAGTGATGCAATAATCCCAAAAAACATTACCGGGTAATATCCATCAAAACCCAGGACTGAAACCACCGCGATGATGGTAATGGGCCCTAGGGTTCGGGCAAGTTCGCCTCCTGTCATATAAAAACTCATCCCCCTGCCTGTTTTGTTGCCGGCAACCCGGTAAACCATTACCGGGGCGGGAACGTGAAAAAGTGACACGCTGATACCGGTAAAAAAAAGCAGGATCATCAGCACGCCGTAATGGGGGGCAAGCCCAAGAAGTGACATCGGGATAGCGGTGAGCATTGGGGCCAAAATGATGAAATATCTGACGCTGATACGGTCAGCAAGTTTTCCTATAAAAGGATTCAGCAGTGCAGGGATTTGCATAACAGTGGAAAGCAGACCGGCCTGGGTGAGAGAGAGTGAAAATTTCTCAATGATAAATGGCAGCAGCGGGGCAAGAAAGCTTGAATAGATGTCATGAATAAAGTGACACATTGAAAGCAGGAGGACTCTGCCTGTCTGAAACGTTCCGTCTTGCGGCTTTTCGTTACTTTTCGACATGGTAATCTCTGTTGAAATTGATAGTTTTTAAGTTAAATCATTGAGTCTCATTACAGTATCGGTCCTGAAAAGCCAGTATTAGTTTGCAGATACTTCAAGAAACATGGGGTCTGGAACATCTCAAAAAAATAAAGGTTTTGATCTAGGTCAATGCGATTCAATCTTCTGTGTTTTATGGTAAGGCGCATTAGCTATTATATAGCACCTAAAAATGCTCATAACCATACAGCAAATCAAAACAACAGGAGTGGGATATGTCAGAGTGCGGTTGCGGATGTACCAGTAATAATGGCGGGCCTTTTTCTAAAGGAAAAGAGCTGGTTGATTTTGTGTTTCATGCTCATGGAGGTACTGTGAGGGACCAGAAAATTCAGCAGGGCCCAATCGAAACGGTTTGCCAGGGTTGTAAGGCAACCTTTATCCTTGAAACGTATGTCGGAGTGTGTCCGGAATGTGGCGGCGTGCACGCAGTGGCGCCCATGAGTCCAACAGCAGAAAAAATCCAGTTTGCAGGTCGCGACTACACCTTACCGTGCTGAGCAGCTCGTGTGCCTTGGAGTGATAGTGGTAAAAAGCATAGAGACCATTGCGCCAACCAGCCGGCCAGCCGTGATCACTGAATATTTTTCAAAATGCTCCGGTACAATCTGGGCATCCTTCAGTGGGGATTTAAAAACCACCAGGGCAGATCTCAACTCTTGACCCCTTTTTTTTGTGTCTGGATCCCAGGCTCACATTTGCTGATGTGCTGCAGGCGTCAGTAATCGTTCCACATCGTGGCTGTACGAGGAGTGTGGCAGGGCTATAGTGGATAATAATTCAACAGACCACGCCTCTTTTTATTGTTATATAATTGATGATGGAGTATTATGCGCTTTGCGCTTATTTATTACCTGAAAACTAGGCGGAAGATAAGCACCAAGAAAAAAGAACAATTTATCAAGTCAACATCCATTTCATCCAGTTTTATCTTGAAACTGGATGAAATGAATTGTTTTAAACATAGAGGAGTGGGTATGAAGAAGAGATTTATAGCTGGCTTGGCTGTTGGGTTGCTGATGGTTGGGGGAGCTGGAATGGCGAATGCAAATTTGATTATAAATGGAAGCTTCGAAACTCCGGTATTGAAAGATAAGGCTTGGTCTGTTTATAAGAGTATTGATGGATGGCAAACTGTAAGTGGTCCGGGCATAGAGGTTCAGCGCAATATCGCTGGGACTTCTTATGATGGATTTCAGCATGTTGAACTTGACAGTTACTCCAATACAACAATGGCACAAAGTGTTGATACAATGAAGGATGCACTTTACACGCTTTCTTTCTATTACTCGGCACGCCCGGATGTTGCAGAAGCCAGTAATGGTATATCTGTAAGCTGGAATGGTGATCAGCTTGGATCCATTATCACCGGAATGACAATTGGCGACACAGATTGGACCCAATATAGCTATTCTGTTTTAGGAACAGGGGTACCCACGTCATTGACATTCGCTGCTGTTGGCAAAAGCGATAGCTTCGGTGGTTACCTTGATGCTGTCAGCTTAACAGCTGCCCCAGTTCCTGAACCGGCCACAATGCTGCTTTTAGGAGCAGGGCTTGTCGGCTTGGCTGGTATAGGTTATAGAAGAAAGAAAAAATAATCTTCAAGATTGCACAAGTAAGCCTCAAGGCAGGAGCGTCATTGCTCCTGCCTTTTTTTTGTCTTTAAAGAATAGGGGACAGACCACGTTTTT
>CBDTUM010000102.1:0-16005 GCA_965363495.1 uncultured Desulfopila sp. | reverse complement strand
TGTTAGTCAATACTTTTGGCCTGAGAATTTTCGGGTCAATGATTTAACCCAGGAACTGGTGAAACGCGGCCATAGTGTGACGGTGTTGACTGGCAAACCAAATTACCCTGGGGGCAAAGTTTTTGACGATTTTAAGGCAGAACGCAAAAAGTTTTACCAATACGCCGGCACAACATTGTACAGGGTACCTATGCTTGCCCGGGGTACTGGCTCTGTACGTTTGTTGCTCAATTATATGAGTTTTGTGTTGGGTGCATGTTTTTTTGGCTCATGGCGGCTGCGAAGGCAACCATTCGATGTTATTTTCGTTTTTGAGCCCTCGCCTGTAACAGTGGGTATTCCTGCTGTTTTGCTTGGACGGTTGAAACAGGTTCCTGTGGTTTTCTGGGCGCTTGACCTGTGGCCAGAGACGCTGGCTGCGATAGGTGTGGTTCGATCGCCGATGGTATTGGCTGCAATTGGTCGTTTGGTTAGCTTTATTTATAACCGTTGCGCGTTGGTGCTGGGCCAGTCGAGAGGTTTTTTGGAAAATATTGCAATATATTGTGATGACCCAAGTAAAATTCGCTACTTCCCGAGTTGGGCTGAGGATCTGTTCTGCCAAGATAAAATCAAACCTGCGCCCGAAGTACTCTCGCAGGAAGGAACGTTTAACATTCTATTTGCAGGGAATATAGGTGAGGCGCAAGATTTCCCGGCAGTGCTTGATGCTGCTGAAATTTTGAAGCACAATCCAGCCATACATTGGCTGATTGTGGGTGATGGGCGGATGACGGACTGGTTAGGTGCTGAAATTGCGCGTCGAGGATTGGGACACTGTTTTTTTCTGCTTGGCCGTTTCCCAGTAGAGCGTATGCCTTCGTTTTATGCACACGCAGACGTTTTGCTGGTTACACTCAAGCGCGACCCTGCTTTTTCTCTGACGATCCCTGGAAAAGTCCAGTCTTATTTGATGGCAGGTCTTCCTTTGTTAGGTATGCTTGATGGTGAAGGGGCTGACGTTATTCGAAAAGCTGACGCAGGTTTGGTATGCCCAGCCGGTGATGCAAGTGGATTAGCTCAATCGGTTCTCCAACTTGCTGCAATGCCAAAAGTGGAGAGGTTGAGACTTGGGCGCAATGGACGAGACTTCGCAAAAAAAGAGTTCAACCGCGAAGTATTGATGGACCGCCTCGAAGGTTGGTTTGTTGAGTTGACAGAGGAGAAACGGATGCACCAAAGAGAGGATCACTTGTGATTTTGGTTACCGGCGCCAACGGTTTTGTTGGCTGCAATCTTTGTTTGAAGCTGGCTCATTCAGATCGAACAGTGGTTGCTGCAACGAGGCGTATTTTGCCTGATATTGCACCTAGTATAGCAAACTTTCAGATCAGCACGCTTGCAGCCAATACCGACTGGCAGCCAGCTTTGCGGGGGTGTGATGCTGTAGTGCACCTTGCTGCTCGTGTACACATTATGCACGAAAAGTCTGACGACCCATTAACCGAATTCCGCATAGTCAATGTGGAGGGTACGTTGAACCTTGCCCGACAGGCGGCTAAAGCAGGTGTGCGGCGGTTTGTCTACGTCAGTTCTATCAAGGTCAACGGCGAACAAACGTTGCCTGGGCAACCTTTCACCGAGCAGGACGTGCCTGCACCGCTTGACCCCTATGGCATTTCCAAGCATGAAGCCGAAAAAGGGTTGCTTAAGCTCGCTCAGCAGACCGGGATGGAGGTTGTGATTCTTCGGCCCCCTTTGATTTATGGGGCTGGGGTAAAAGCCAATTTCTTATGTATGATGCGATGGTTGCAAAAAGGGGTGCCGCTGCCATTTGGTTCGATTAATAACCAACGGAGCCTTGTCGCACTTGACAATTTGCTCGATCTGATTGTCGTATGTCTGGAACACTCTGCTGCTGTTAATCAAATTTTCCTGGTCTCCGATGGAGAAGATCTTTCCACCACGGAACTATTGTGCCGTATGGCACATGCTTTGGGCAGGCCAGCACGCTTGATACCGATTCCCGCCTCTTTGTTGGAAGCCGGGGCTACGTTATTGGGTAGGCGCGACATGGCTCAGCGGTTGTGCGGGTCCTTACAGGTGGATATCTCCAAGGCCCGGACGCTGTTAGGATGGAATCCGCCCATCAGTGTGGATGAGGGGCTGCGGCGGACAGCGCAAGGTTTTTTGCATGAAACGACTCTTTGATCTGATTATGGCCGCCTTGGCTGCACTTATTCTAGGGCTGCCGCTTGTGCTGGTGGCTTTGCTGGTCAAGCTGACCTCTGAAGGACAAGTTTTGTATTGGTCCGATCGGGTGGGGTGCAATAATCGAATTTTCCGGATGCCCAAGTTCCGGAGTATGCGTGAGGGCACGCCAGCGGTGGCGACGCATCTGCTTGCTGATCCGGCTGCGCACCTCACTCCGATTGGCTCCTTTCTTCGTAGGTCCAGCTTGGACGAATTGCCCCAGCTGTGGAGCATCCTCAAGGGTGATATGAGCTTTGTTGGACCTCGTCCAGCGCTTTTCAATCAGGATGATTTGATTTCCTTGCGCACCCGGTATGGGGTGCATGAACTGCTGCCGGGATTGACTGGCTGGGCGCAGATCAACGGGCGGGATGACCTGCCGATTCCCGAGAAGGTTATATTGGATGTGGAGTACTTGCAGCGGTGCTCGATGAAATTTGATATGCTAATTTTGTGGCGTACTTTTTCTAAGATACTGGCGAGGGATGGGGTGTCGCATTGAGGGGCACGGTAGCAATTCAAAGACGATGAAATTGACTTGCGTGAATTTATTCAGGGGATTGACTCATATGACAACAAAATTACTTTTTTGAAAGTAAACGGCAACGGTAATTCAACCCAAGCGGAATACGGTTAACAGGTCAGCCAGGACGCTGACGCAGCTATACCAACTCATCGCGGCAAATCCTCCAATGAGAGTCGAAAAGGACGAGGAGCAAAACCAAAATCCCGTTGTGCATCCGAATGATCAAATACCAAATCGCTGTTCATCCGCTCTGCCATTGCCACAGACCAGTGCTTGTATCTTGGCAGCAAGCGCATACACGCCACCGCGAGAGCAAACACTGACAGTGGTATTGTTAACAACCGTGGTTGAAGATTTAGAGCTGCAAAAATCCGACTCAACATTTCACGATAGGGCAGGGTTTCTTCACCTGAAATATTATACGCACGATCTACCGCTGTAGGAGATTTTAACGCTGCAATACACGCCTCTCCAACGTCATCGACATGAATTGGCTGTCGTAAGCCTTTCGCCTTGCCCAGCAAGGGAAAAAATCTAAACCGACGAATAAAGCGAGCTATCTCAGTGACATTTTTATCTCGACCGTGGCCATATATTAAGGTAGGTCGAAGAATCACCCACTCAACCCCCTTACTTTTTGCCCAGGATATTAGTCTTTGTTCACCCTCTGCCAAACGAACAGCAGTTGCCTTTTCGGCTTCATTTGGGGATTCTGTTTTCGTGAAGCGACTAGTGGAAGAGAGAACTACAATACGACGCACCCCATATGATTCAAGTAGTATGAAATGGTCTTGTAAAACCCAGAGGGGTGCTGCACACAGCCAATCTTCTATGAGATAATTATTACTGTAATCAATAACTGAAAACTGATGCCAAGCCAGCCCATCACTCCCTGATACCTGTGGTTTTCGCGAAAAGGCGTGAACCTGCACAGCACCCTCTTGCATGAGTGAAATCAATCTTTCACCCACCAGACTGGTTGCTCCAAGTACACCAACCTTGCTATCAACCACCCTTCACTCCGAAAGCTTCAGTCACCCGGCGCATACCATAATACCCAGCAACAAGAACAAAACGCAACCACACCCCAAACACAACAAGTGGCCACAAAACTCCTGGATATTGATGTCGGAAAAATTTCCGATAAAATCTTATCATACCCTTATGCTTATGGTATTCGACAAAAATTGGGCGTGTTCGACTGCAGGCCCCTTGATCATGAAAAATTCTAACATTCGGTACGAAAAGAATTTTCCAATCCTTTTGGCGGAAGCGCATACATAAGTCGAGGTCTTCACAATGTAAAAAATACCCCTCGTCCCAATCTCCGACATCCTGCATTGCCTCACGTCTAATCAACATGCAGGCACCTGAAGTCGCTTCCACCTCGATAGGCTGATCCGGCAGAGGCTGCTTGTGCAGATGAAAATCAAAAAACAAACGCGGCCAGCGAGCAGAAAAGCGAACGAGCCCAAACGCACGGACAAAAGATCGCCAGGGGGTTGGGACAGCCCGCCGGCCACCGGCCTGTTCAGTCCCGTCAACATTGGTTATAAGCCCCGTCGCCAAACCAATGTCTTTGCTGCTGTTCATGACGGCCAACAATTCGGTCAAGGTATCTGGTTCGACAATACAGTCCGGATTAAGGAATAGGAAAAATGGCCCGGTAGCAGCACGCAACCCAATATTACAGGCCGCAGCAAAGCCAAGGTTGGCGGAATTTTTGATGATCTGTAGGCCTGGTAATCTCTGTATGGCCTCCAGACTTCCATCCGCCGATGCATTGTCAACCACAATAATTTTGATTTGCTGTGGACACTCTAGCAACGACGCGACACAATCACTCAATGCCGCACCGGCATTGTAATTGACGATAATTGTGGTGATGGCAGCATTCATATTTTATTTCTACCACGTTTTGTAATAATTATTCGCTTATCCAGCTGCCGCAAAATCTCAGCAACAGGGGCAACTCGATTCTTTTGAATCTGTTGCCGCTTACGCCATACTTTCGGCAAGCCCAACGAGGCATCACGTTTGGCCCGAAAAATCACTGCCCCCCGGCCGTGCAACGTAAACCAGATAATGCTTGAAATATTCAGAGCCAGGTGTAACGGTAACAACAACCAAAACAAGATCCCGGGCATATCCTTGACGAAGGTCCATACCAGGTTGCGATGGCCATGATACAGCGAAAAATCGCTATGCTGACCACCCGTTGTGGCCGAACCGACATGATAGGCAATGGACTGCGGCACATAGAGACAACGATGTCCTGCCAGTCGTAGACGGAAACCAAGGTCCACATCTTCCACATAACAAAAATAGTCCTCGTCGAACCCACCTATTTTGTGCAAGGCACTGCGTCGATAAAGTGCCGCCGCGGCACAAGGCGAGAAAATCTCTCGCTCTCTCTCCGCAAAAGTCGACACAAGCGCGCCATCACCTATCCGCCAAACCCGGCCGCTCACGTGGTATGCATCGCCGGCACCATCCAATACCTTCGGATTGTCTTCTTTGATCAAGGTGCTGCCGAATACATCGAATTCCGGATGCGATTCCACTGCCTGGAGCAATGCTTCAAGCCAGCGTGGTTCGGGAAAGGCATCGGGGTTGATGAGCGCAACCCAATCTGATTCGTCTGCTGCCGCTTTTATTGCGAGATTGTTGCCCTCCGCAAAACCGGTGTTCCGGTTGAGCGAGAGCAGTCGCACTGATGGGAACCGCTGCGCAATCGCGATAGAGCTATCCGAACTTGCATTGTCCACCAGAATAATTTCGTGTGGTTTGATCGTCTGCGCCATCAACGCAACCAGGCATCGTTCAAGGACTTTTTCGCCGTTCCAGTTGACAATGATGACCGTGCACTGGATATGATTTTCGGTTGCCCGGGGCCTTGAACCCGTGTTGCCGTAAAGCGTGGTATTGTTCATTTGCCTAGCGATTTTTTCATCCATGCGGCAGTTCGAGTGAGTCCATCTTTAAGCAAAACCTGCGGTTTCCATCCCATCTCCTCAGCCGCCAGGGTATTACTGAGCACACTTGCAGGCACATCAAAAGGGCGTCCGGGAAGATAACGGCGGACGATCCTCGTACCGAGCACCTCTTCCAGCAAATCAACCAGCTCATTCAAACTGGTACCATGGCCGGCACCCACATTAAAAACACTCTTTTCACCGGCATAACTCGCAGCTTTGCTAAATGCCTCTGCCACATCATTTATATACAGGTAATCCCGGGTTACACTCCCGTCACCCCAAATTTCTATCGGTTGGCCAGTGAGGGCATGATGCATAAAGATTCCAACAGCTCCCTGCGCCGTCTCGATACGCTGTCGCTCTCCATAAGGATTGGCGACGCGCAGGATTATCGCCTTGATACCGTGTAACCGTTCATACAGCAACAGGTATTTCTCAATAGCGAGTTTGACGATGCCGTAAGACACCTGTGGTTCCGTTGGATGACTTTCATCTATCGGCAAGTACATTGGTGTGCCATATACCGTGCCACCTGAGGAGATAAAAATAATTCTGGGTACTTTCTGCGCCACCATGGCATTGAGCATCTGCAGAGTAGCCACAAGGTTACTCTGCACATCATAGATCGGATCATCATTGGAACTTTTCGGCAGCGTGGTGGATACTAAGTGAATAATCACATCAGAGCCATGAATAGCTGCAGCCATATCGCTCATACTGAGCAGGTCGCCAGTCATCCATTCTACTAATTCGTGCGATGCAAATTTGCGATATGGTTCTACGCGTGGACGTTCAAAAATGCGCAGCGTATGACCATCAAGCAAAAGTCGTTCAGCGATACTCGAACCAATAAAACCGCCACCGCCGCAGATCGTTATTCGCACACAATTCTCCTAAGTTGAATTTTCATGCCACGCAATCTGCGTACCATTGGATTGATGAGATCTGGTTTGCACAACCAGTCATTACCTGTGCGCAAGACAACAAAAAACATGCTGAAGGCGCAAAGCTCTCAATGTAATAATCTTAGTAAAATGAGTCAAAATGAAAGATACACTGTACGCAAGCACTAAACAGAGACACAGGAGAAGAAACTCCGGGAAAAAAGCCAGGGGGGTGTTGTGCAAGAAGCCGGTCACCCATCCAATAATAACATGGTGCGATAAAAAAGCACCATAAGAATAGGTACTTAAAAATCCGACAATGGTGTGGCAGAATGGGGAGGTGAATAATTGCGAGACACACGCCAGCCAGGTGAAGGTGATAATGCCAACCGCAGGCATTTTGAGAAGATAAGGTACATTCAAACCACTTATCAAATAAAAGAGAATGGCGGCTATCCCTATCAGTAGGAAGTTTAATTTCTTGTTTCCCGAATCGTCAAAAAGGTGGATAAAACTCATGCCCAGAATGAATTCGAGGAGCCGGGAAAGGGGAAAACGCGATATATCCATATCGAACTGATAAAACTTTTGTAGCAGCAGGACGACACAAGTGCATGCAAGAAAGGTAAAATATCGGTATTTCAGGAAAGCAATCCGCAGAAATGGAAAAATCAAGTATAAACAGATAATCAATCCCAAAAACCATTCTCCCAATATATAGAAGTTGGGTATCTTATAAAGCGTAAAACCGTCTACAGCCCCAATCGTCAATAAGAATGTCCAGGGCTGTGCGTTCGGGGTACTCCCAACTGTAAACTTTATGGCAAAAAAGAAGAGGTATGTTATCCAAAAAAGAGGATAGAGAGCAAGAAACCGCTTCTTAAAATAAGTAAACATATTAAAGTTGCGTTCATAGGTGAGCAACAGGGTTGCCCCGGATAAAATAATGAAGAGTGAAACACCGAGATGCCCGAAAGAATTGGATATTGTAGCAAATAAAAAGTTTTTGGCTATGTGGGTCTGCATAGCACTTAGGTCAAAGTGGTAAACCATTATCAGGCAAATGGAGAATGCTCTTATAAAATCGGCATAAAAAAATCGATGAGTCATAGAGAGTTTGTCTTTGTTAATTGCCGACGCGAGAGGATTTTTACCTGAGGACGGGATCGCCACAGCTCACTAATCCGGTTACTGAGAGTGTCTTTGCTCAAAGTGCTGAATTACGTCCCCATAACATTGAATAAGGTCTTTTACGTAATCAGCTACCCTGCGGGGGGGATCGATATTTTTTACGATCTCGCGCAACTCATTTTTGTTTTGGGCCAATCGAAGGAAGATGCGCGACAATGCAGAAGTATCGCCAGGAGGGAAAACATAACCGTTGCGATTATTTTGCACCAGAGAACTCAGCCCGCCCAGATCAGACACAATAATTGCCCGTCGCGCGGCTAGCGCAGAGAGTGCGGTTAATGGCGTATTTTCATACCATAATGAAGGGATCACCAGTACATCAATTTCCTGCAGAACTTCAGAAAACTTATCTTGTGGAAAAGTTCCTCGAAACTTGATTCGGCGGTCATCTTGCGCAAGATCTTTCAGCTCTTGCTCAAATTCGACCCTTTGTGCCGCACCCCAAATTGAAAGTTCAACCGGAACCTGCGGCGTTAACTCCAGCACTGCCTTGATTGCAACCTGGGGGCCTTTTGATGGATTGAGTGTGCCAATGAAGGCAACCCTGAGTACGGATGATTCTTTAGCAGGTGGTAGCTTAAAAAGGCTGCTTGCTTTTTGTGGGACGGGGAATGTAATGATTTTATGGTTCTTAGGTGTAAAGTGATTTTCGGTAAATAAATTTTGCAGAAATTCGTTCGACCAAAACACCCCATCAATGAGATCCATTAAACGGTGATTTCTTTCTATCCGTGATTCGAGAATACGTTGACAGGACTTTGCCGTTGGACTTAAAAATCCGGCAATCCGCGGGAAGGCAAGTCCCAACCGCAGGTGGAAAGGTTTGTCTTTTAATCCACGCATATACAGGGCCAATAAGCATTGAAAACAAGAATAGCGATCAGGCCTGGTACACAAGTTTCCATTGTGTTTTAGAAGTTGGTAGGTTGGGCAAAGAAGCCAAAAGTCTGTCGTTGTAAAATATAAAGGGATGCCGTTTTTTTTCACTACCTCGGCAAAAGAAAGCGTTAAACGCATGAGATGAAAGGCATGGACGATATCCGGTTTTTCCTTCTGGAGGAAATCGTCGATTAAAGGCATGATCCTGTCATCATACGACTCCCATTCCAACCTTTCCAGCAAATTTGGTTCCAAACCTGTAAAAAGTCGCGCAACCGGGACACCGTCAAAGCTGTCATGACGGAGCTCAGGTTTTTCCGGATAGGAAATATCAGGGGTACAGGGTTCCACACATAAAATAGCCACATCGTGTCCCTGCGTTTGTAATTCCTTGGCAACTTCCAAGGCCAGCGTCTCGGTACCGGTATAAAACCGTGGAAAAAACTGGTGCAATGCAAAAAGTATCTTTGCCACCTTAAACTCCTTGTAGATAAGGGAGAATCAGCTCCTCGACATCACGAGACAGGGTCCCTTTCAGTGTGTTTCCCCCATATAATTCGCCATAGAGTGTGCCAACAGTGGTCGCAGTGACCTGGTCGACACAGTAAGCATAGTCTTCAATAGAGGACACCGTATAACGCCCAGTAATCATAGACATAACAAAACTTATATGATTGCTGGAGGCTTGTTGGAGATGAAGCAAGTGAGAGTTTTTTTCTGATCGAGATCTGCTTTTTTGCAGGAATTGGAGCACTTTTTTGAGGAAGGGAACATATTTGCGCGCTAACAAATAATAGTGGGCAATGTCTATTTTATGGCTGGAGACAGCTGGTTTCCCGGCCCATTGCTTCTTAAGGTCCTTTGCATAATTGTTGAGATTGTCATGAAGACGGACTACATCTGCAACACTCAGGTAGCTAATATCTTCTTTAATCCGCCCTAAAATTTTAGCACAGGCGATCGAATTGGCGATTGCTCGGTTAAATCGATATTCGGGAGGACGATTATGAGAATGTCTGACAATTATCCTTGGATCATAGAGAATCTTATAACCCCGCAAGAGCATTGCATGGGCCCATGCCATGTCTTCAGCAAAATCGACATCCGGAAAAGGATACCGTTTAAGAAGGTTACGACGATA
The DNA here is from genome assembly GCA_965363495.1 of uncultured Desulfopila sp. Taxonomy (GTDB): domain Bacteria; phylum Desulfobacterota; class Desulfobulbia; order Desulfobulbales; family Desulfocapsaceae; genus Desulforhopalus_A. Next base: position 6,174 of record CBDTUM010000102.1, on the reverse strand, counting down.
TATGGAACAAACATTGTCGTGACGAATTGTATGTAAGGCATCGTCGTAAGAAAGATCGGCAAATTTGTCCAGCGATTCGACATACTTCAGATATGGTTTATCACCCAGATACTCTCCATGAAACTCAACCTCAAACCGCGCGGTAGTATCAGCATCGTCATGGGGGATTTGACGGCCTGAGGCGGAAACGACATTGTCCTCATCAAGAGCTGAACATAATTGGGAAAGCCATTTCGTTGAAACAGGAACTGCGTCTTGAACTAAATAGACAATTTTCTCGAACTGAGCTAAATGGAGGGCACTATTTCTCGTCCTGCTATGATGGAAATCTTTATTTTCAATGCATGTAACATTTGCACCAGCGGACTTGGCGACCTCAACACTGCCGTCAGTTGATCCTGAATCGACAACGATAAGGTCAATACTGCCGGAAAACTCCTGACTTTTTATACCATTAAGACACCTACTGAAAGTTTCGGCTCCATTGTAGGTGAGGATTATTATACTTACGCCTTCATCCATGTATACTCTAATATACCTCTATTTATGAGTAAGCAGATGATAATAAGATAATCCACTACTCCAATGTTTTCACAAAATGTACAGGTCTGTATTCTTACATTACTGAAATACTCGACATATTGATCGAAGTAGGGCGGTGAATCGCCAACTTTTGCTATTGAGAAAATCGGCGATCGTTTGGTTGAGGTCGGCGATACGCCCGTCACGTTCGGACACTGCTTGGTTAAACATGTCGATCTGTACGTCGCGTTCGGCCACCGCCTGGTTAAAGATATCGATCTGTCGGTCACGTTCGACCACTGCTTGATTGAATATGTCGATCTGCTTGTCACGTTCGGCTATTGCACGATTGAGGTTGGTGACATGTAGTTTCATTTGATCAAGCTCGAACCGTTCCATCTGTCTCGTGCCTAGAGCAGAAAAATAATTTTTGAGCTGTTGCTGCTCGGAACAAGTGGAATCAAGCCATGGAAGTTTTTTGGCATCCGTTGCGCCATTAAGCTGTAAAACCCCAAGTCCGTTAGAGTGAACAAACTCTAAATTTTCAGGATATTTTCCTTGTAACTCCTCCCAGAGTTGCCAAACGCCAAAGTTACTTTCACGCACGTTTGTATCATGAAAAAGAACAACTGCGCCAGGTGCAAGTTTTGGTAGCCATGTTGCAAAATCATGTTTTACTGCTTCGTAGGTATGCAATCCATCAATGTGCAATAACTCAATCGAACCATCAGAAGAGTATGCTACCGCCTCATTGAAAGTCATTCGCAACAAATGGGAAAAATTCTCGTAGTGCGTATGGTTATGGGAAGTAACCTGTTGAAAAACATCGTCGCCATAGGTGCCGGCATGCTCGTCACCCTGCCATGTGTCGACGGCGTAGCACTTCGTTGCAAGATGGTTTTCTTTGACTGATTGACAGAATGAAAAATAAGAATTGCCCGTATGGGTCCCCAGTTCGATAAATATCTTTGGCTCAAGGGTGCGAACGAGCCAAGCTGCAAAAGGCAGGTGGCCACACCATCCTGGCGGGGATTGGAGTGAAGCTGGGGAAAACCTTGCCGCTTCCAGCAGGCTGTCTTTGAAATTAGACACATTTTTCTCCGATTGCTAACTTGATATTTTCCATGGGAATGCCGATCAGTCCACCTGCTACACTTGTAGATTCCGATTTGAAACTTATGGCATCGTGCACCCAATGATGTTGTATATGCTCGTGCTGAGTGCCATCGGCTATAGCCACGGTAATTGAGTAATCTCCTGCGGAGAGCCGTGGCATCTGAAACGCAAAGTCAGCCACCAGGTGCTGACCTTCATTACAGGAGACCGGAGTATCCATATAACTGAGCCAGGTATTGTCGCCAAATAAACACTGTCCCAATCTGTCTTTTATATAGAAGCCGATGATCGGAGAGTCAAGAGCTGATTGGGCATCAACTTCCACTCGCAAGACGACTTCTTCTCCCCCGACAATCCATGCGAGAGGATTGCCATGCTCATCAAGAAACCGCACCGAGGTAATGTGCGCCTGTCCTTTACCGAAGGAAGCGGCGTCAGGAGTGAAGTCGAATAATTTTATGTCGTTACGGAGATTGCTGGCATTGATAAACTCCCGACGCTGATCTTTTACATTCGTGCTTGAATGGCCGGCAGGCTCTCGCTTGATGCGAGTCGTCGTGCCTTTGCCCTGTTGGGCTTCGTAGAATGCTTCCAGGTAGCTTGCGCATACATCTTTTGGGGTGCCCTGTTGAAGTACCTTGCCCTTCTCAAGCCAGATTGCTCTGGTACATAAGCTGATGACGGAACCTGTGTCATGGCTGACAAACAAGACTGTTCCGGTTTTCATGAAAGTGCGCAGAAAACGCATGCATTTTTGAGTAAAAAATGCGTCTCCTACTGCTAACGCTTCATCTATCACCAAAATATCCGCGTCCACATGAGCGATAACAGCAAATGCCAGTCTTACCATCATGCCGCTGGAATACGTTTTGACCGATTGGTCGATGAAGTCACCAATATCGGCAAAGGCAACTATATCATCAAAGCGCGCCTCGGTTTCTTCTTTACTCAAGCCAATGACAGCAGCGTTCATATAAACATTTTCACGCCCGGTGAATTCTGGGTTGAAACCAGAGCCGAGTTCGAGCAGGGCGGCGACGCGGCCGGTGGTTTGAATGGCGCCACCAGTAGGATTGAGCGTGTTGCAAATCATTTGCAGGAGGGTAGACTTGCCACTGCCGTTCCTGCCTATGATACCGATTGTTTCACCTTTTTTAATTTCGAACGAAACATCTTTTAACGCCCAGAATTCTCTGTAATACGTTGGGAGTTGTGCATCCGGAATGTGGAGAAAACGCTTCAACACGGGTATTGCCCGGCATAGTCTTGGGACGATGAATTGTTTTAACCGATCGTTTGGTTGATTGTAGATCTGATAGCATTTGCTCAGGCTGTCAACTTTGATGGCGACTTCAGAGGACATCGGCAAACCCTTTGCGTGTTTTTTGAAACCAGGCAAAACCTATCCAAGCGACCAACATGACGACTAATAGATAGCATGAGAGGATGGTCATATCAGGCACTTTCCCCCAGAACAACACGTCTCTCACCGCTCCAATTGGGATGGATAAAGGGTTTAAGAGCAGCAGGTGGCGGTATTTTTCCGGAAGTGCGCTGGCTGGATAAAAAATTGGTGAAAGAAACATCAGCACGGTTGTAAGAATCCCAATAAATTGGGAAACGTCACGCAAATAGACACCCAACGAAGATAATCCCCAGGTGAGCCCCAGAATTAAAAACAGCACTGGCAGGAGAACCAGGGGTAAAAGAAATACAGTGAGATGAGGTACACCGAACAGAATGAGATACGCAATGAGCCAGACGACAAGACTGACCAGGGCATGGAATAGGGCTGAACCCAGGGTAACCCAGGACAGAATTTCCAAAGGGAATACCACCTTTTTTACATAGCTGACATTTGTAAGGATAAGGCTTGGAGCCCGATTAAAACATTCGGCGAAGAGGTTGAAGACGATCAGCCCGGCGAAAAGTATCAAGGCAAATTCGGTTTTGGACTCGCTGTCTACACTCCAGCGTGCTTTTAATACAACACTAAAAACAAAGGTGTACACGAGCAACATGAAAACAGGGTTGAAAAACGACCAAAAAATACCCAAGACTGAGCCCCGATAACGACCTGTCACTTCGCGCACAACCATAGCTTTAATCAAACTACGATTGCGCCAGAAACCGGCAATCATTTCACGTGGTGATGAACTAAAATGTTGCATCAGGAAAAGAACTTCGCCTTGGTAAAAGAAGGAGCGGTATTGTCCTTTTCCGACACTTGAGGTTCTCCAACCAATGGCCATATTATGCCTAGTTTCGGATCATCCCAATGAATGCAACGCTCATACTCGGGCGCATAATAGTCTGTCGTTTTGTAGAGGAACTCGGCATGGTCGGAAAGGGTAACAAAACCATGGGCAAACCCCTCCGGCAGCCATAATTGTTTCTTGTTTTCTTCTGAGAGTATTTCGCCTACCCATTGTCCAAAGGTTGGCGAGCTTTTGCGAATATCCACAGCCACGTCAAAAACCTCGCCCTGCACCACCCGCACCAATTTGCCCTGTGGTTGCACAATTTGATAATGTAGGCCGCGCAACACATTTTTGGCAGATCGAGAGTGATTGTCCTGAACAAAAATAACCTCTCTGCCAAGAGCTTCATTGAATTGGCGTTGATTGAAGCTTTCAAAGAAAAAGCCTCGATCGTCACCAAATACCTTTGGTTCAATCAGACATACCTCAGGGATTTCAAGGCGAGTAACTTTCATAAAACTATCCTCTCTTTCAGCAGCTGTAACAAGTATTGACCGTAACCATTTTTAATCATAGGCTGGGCGAGACGCTCAACCTGAGCCGCATCGATCCATTTCTGGCGAAAGGCTATCTCCTCAGGGCAGGCGACCTTAAAGCCCTGCCTTTTTTCAAGAATTGCAATGAACCTGCTGGCATCAAGTAAGGAATCATGGGTGCCGGTATCGAGCCAGGCGTAGCCTCTGCCCATGATTTCGACATTGAGTTGACCTTTTTCCAGATACAAGCGGTTGAGATCGGTTATTTCCAGCTCCCCACGAGCCGACGGTTTTAACTTTTTGGCCAGATCGACAACCTGCTGGTCATAGAAGTATAAACCGGTGACCACATAATTGGACTTCGGCTGTTTGGGCTTTTCTTCCAGCGACAAAACCTTGCCGGCAGCATCAAAATCGACCACCCCGTAACGCTCCGGATCCTGCACACGATAGGCAAACACGCTTGCCCCTTGGGTACGGGTCATGGCGCTGCTAAGTAGTTGATGGATATCGTGGCCATAAAAAATATTATCGCCCAGTACCAGAACAGACAGGTCATCACCAATAAAGGATTCACCGATAATAAAGGCTTGGGCCAGGCCTTGCGGGGATGGCTGTATGGCGTATTGCACATTCAGCCCCCATTGTTCACCTGTGCCGAGGAGCTGTTCGAAACGTGGCGTATCCTGTGGTGTGGAAATAACCAGAATGTCTCGAATACCGGCCAGCATAAGGGTACTAAGCGGGTAATAGATCATGGGTTTATCGTACACCGGCAGCAGTTGCTTCGAAACAGCAAGGGTAGCGGGGTGTAGACGTGTTCCGGCTCCGCCGGCAAGAATAATACCCTTGCGGCGTTGAGTGACCAGTGGTTTGGCAACGATGTTGGGAGTATATGGATCTATCATGGATATTTCTTTTCGGTTAGCCGTTGCTGCTGACAATTTCTTCCAAAGCACGCTTTGCGTGAAATTGCCAGGACGGTAATGCCAGGTTAAAAGTATTGCGTATTTTATCGGTGGTAAGTTGTGAATTCAGTGGACGTTTTGCTGGGAGCGGATACTCCGAAGTGGGGATAGCCAGCACATTTTTAGCAGTTGCACGAAGCTCAACACCATGCCGACCAGCTTCATCCAGAATCATCTGGGCAAAGCCATGCCAACTGGTCGTTCCACTGGCAGCAAGATGATATGTGCCACTCTGTTCTCTGGAAAAAGATGCATCATACTGCAGGCGATACAGGCAACAGGCGGTGACATCGGCAAGAAGCTCGGCACTTGTGGGAGCTCCAAGCTGATCACTGACAACTTTTAGCTCATCGCGCTCTCGGGCCAGTCGAAGCATCGTTTTAATGAAATTATTGCCTCTGGCAGCATACACCCAGCTCGTTCGAAGGATCAGATGCCGACAACCGGAGGCACGGACGGCCTCTTCACCCGCAAATTTGCTTTGCCCATAGACGCCAAGAGGAGCGGGAGTATCGGTTTCCACATACGCACCTTTTTGGGTGCCATCAAAAACATAATCGGTGGAGTAATGGATCAACCAGCTCTTTAGGAGACTGGCCTCTTGTGCCAGTACATCGACAGCGTCACTGTTAATGAGAAAAGCCTGTGCAGGCTCAGCTTCAGCTTTGTCCACAGCGGTATAAGCGGCTGCGTTGACGATAATCTGTGGCGAGATATCACGAACCAGGGCCCGCAATTCAGTCAGCTTCGCCAGATCGGCCTCATTGCGTCCACACGCGATTACCTCACCCAATGGAGCAAGTGATCGCTGCAGTTCCCAGCCGAGCTGGC
>CBDTUM010000101.1:0-16156 GCA_965363495.1 uncultured Desulfopila sp. | reverse complement strand
GAGTAGAGATGGTAATGCCCGGCGATAACATCAGCGCAGCGGTTGAATTGATCACACCGATTGCCATGGATGTCGGTCTGCGATTTGCCATCCGTGAAGGTGGGCGAACTGTCGGTGCCGGTGTCATCAGCGAAATTGTTGCTTAATACGAATGTTTAATGATATTGTCCTTGTTTGTTCTAACAATGAATGAGGATAATTTTTCATATGGGAAGATTCAATGAGAGATACCGTAACTCTTGCATGTGGTACATGCAAACGTCGTAATTATACGACGACCAAAAACAAAAAAAATACCCCTAATAAATTGGAATTTAATAAGTTCTGTCCATTTTGTCGGGCTCATACACCGCATAAAGAAACTAAATAGGTTTTTCGCAGGCCAGTAGCTCTAATTGGTAGAGCGCCGGACTCCAAATCCGGATGTTGGGGGTTCGAGTCCCTCCTGGCCTGCCATCTTTATTTGTAATCGCGGGTATGATTCATAAAACAGCTCTGTTCTTTCTATAGAGTGAGTGATGTAACGGTCTGGAGGTTGAGTTGCTATGGCAGCGAGCACAAAATCGAAAAAAAATAGTCCTGTGAAGGATGAAAAACCCTCATCGTTCTCACCATCTCAAATTAAGAAATTTATCGAAGAGGTAAAAGTAGAGTTCTTAAAGATTGTCTGGCCGGATAAAAAGATGACACTTGGACTCACGGGTATAGTCGTGGTTTTGACGATTGTTATTTCAATTTACCTCGGCTCTGTTGACTTGCTTCTCGGCAAAGTTGTCGCGTCATTTCTGCGATAAATTGGAAGAAGATTATTATCATTTAGCTAACGGATTGTTTGGATATAGCTATCCGATATCTCCATAATATTTAATTTCTGGATCACATGGCAAGACAATGGTACATACTCCAGGTCCATTCGGGATTTGAAGACAAGGTCAAGGCAACTCTTGAAGAAAGAATTCGAAAAGATGGCTTAGAAGAATATTTCGGCGAGATACTTGTGCCTACGGAACAGGTTGTTGAGATGATAAAGGGCTCAAGAAAAACCTCTTCCCGTCGTTTTTTCCCTGGATACATGCTGGTAAGCATGGATCTCAATGATGAGACATGGCATACGATCCATGATAATATGCCTCGTGTCGTAGGATTTGTAGGTGACGACCGGGATCCAATTCCGTTGTCTGATGTAGATGCTGCAAAGATTATCGGCAGAATTCAGGATGGATCTGAGCGTCCGCGTCCTAAGGTCATTTTTGATATTGGCGAGTTGGTACGTGTGGTCGATGGTCCCTTTGCTAATTTTCAGGGAGTAGTTGATGAGGTTTTCCCTGAAAAAGGGAGAGTACGGGTTATGGTATCGATTTTCGGACGAGAAACACCGGTTGAGCTGGAGTTTGTCCAGGTTACCAATACATAAAAGTGTAAGCAAGTTTGTTACAACTTCCCGGTGTGGTAATCCAATTTCAAATTGCCTGGAAGTATCTGAAAAATAGTTAGTGGAGTTAAATAATGGCCAAAAAAGAAACGGCTTACATCAAGTTGCAAATACCAGCTGGTAAAGCCAACCCATCACCACCTGTAGGTCCCGCACTTGGACAGCATGGCGTGAATATCATGGAGTTTTGCAAGAACTTCAATGCAAAGACCCAGTCAATGGGTGATACCATTGTTCCGGTTGTTATCACTGTCTATCAGGATCGATCGTTTAGCTATATTACCAAGACACCTCCTGCATCGGTTCTTCTTCTAAAGGCGGCTGGTTTGAAAAAGGGATCTGGTAATCCTAAAGCTGATCGTGTGGCTGAGATAGGACGGGATAAAATTCGAGAAATTGCGGAATTGAAAATGCCAGACCTCAATGCCTACGACGTTGAAAGTGCTATGCGAATTATTGAAGGAACGGCGCGGAGTGCGGGCATTACAGTTGTAGATTGATTACTCAAGATTGCTGGTGTCGTAAAAACTCTTCATCTCCTTCGTTGTTGTAAATTTTACTATTATTACGACGTACTCTAGTACGCCGAAATAATATTAAAATTCACACGCTTCGAATATGTAGCTTTTTACTTAACTATCGCAAATATTGGGTTTTTACGAAATTGTTAAGATTAACATTTAAAATACTGCTGCTAAGACGAATTGAGTCTTATATAGGTAGGAGGCGAATATGCCGAAGCACGGAAAAAGTTACCGACAAAAAATTGAAGCGATTGATCGAACTACTTTAAAAGACCTGAGTGAAGGTGTTCAATTAGTCTTGAATTCAAGCTATGCCAAGTTTGATGAGACTTTTGATGTTGCTATGAAATTGGGTGTCGATCCTCGTCACGCTGACCAGATGATACGCTCCTCCGTCTCGCTGCCGCATGGTACCGGGAAAGTGACCAGGGTGTTGGTTTTTGCAAAAGGACCGAAGGAAGCTGAGGCACTTGAAGCTGGGGCTGACTACGTTGGTGGTGACGATTTAGTTGATAAAATTAAAGAAGGTTGGCTTGAATTTGACAAGACCGTTGCCACTCCCGATATGATGGGCGTCGTTGGTAAAATCGGCAGAATTCTTGGACCACGCAACCTTATGCCTAACGCTAAACTTGGTACCGTAACAATGGATGTCGGCAATATTGTTCGCGAAATCAAGGGTGGAAAAGTTGACTTTAGAGTAGACAAAGCTGGAATTGTTCATGCCGGTATTGGCAAAATCTCTTTTGGCAAAGAAAAGCTCGAGGAAAATCTGCTTGCTTTTATTTTAAGAATTATTCAGCTGAAACCGTCGACCAGTAAGGGTGTTTATCTTCGCTCTGTTACCATCTCTTCAACTATGGGACCGGGGGTAAAACTCGATACATTAGCTGTAAGAGCAATGGTCAAATAAATTGTTTTTTTGTCAATTGTCGGTCTCTGGAAACAAGGACTGGCAATGTATTTAGTCGAAGACAGCGGGCACTGTGTGTTTAATCGTGTCGATCACGACCTGCCGAGACGAAAAGGCCGAATATAAAAGTATTCTGAAAAAGAAATTTATTCTCTGCCGGTCTTGAAAAGCCGTATCTGCTGTTTCGAACATTGTTCACATTAACCAAGGAGGAGTACTTTGAATCGTGATGATAAGTTAGCAATTGTCTCGGAATTGAACGACTCGTTCAACCGAGCCAATTTTGCGGTTGTAGCTGACTATTGTGGTTTAAAGGTTTCTGATTTGCAGAAAATTCGTATTGAATTGAAAAACTGCAATTCTGAAATCCGTATAGCCAAAAATACTCTCCTGAAAAGAGCAGTTACGGACACTGGCAATGGTGCATTAAGTGATAGTTTCACTGGTACTACTGCGGTTGTTATGGGATATGCAGATCCAGTTACACCTGCCAAGGTGGTAGTGAAATTTGCGGATGACCATAAAAAGTTCATAATTCGTTGTGCAGCTCTTGATGGAGAAAAAATTGGAGTGGAGGAGCTTATTGCTCTTTCCAAACTTCCTACCAAGGAAGTATTGCTGGGACAGTTGTTGTCTACCTGGAATAACGTACCTACTGGTCTCGTTCAGGTGCTGACTGGTGTTCCACGCTCCTTTGTCTGCGCTTTACAGGCCATCAAAGACCAGAAAGAAGCCGCAACCAATTAAAGTTCTTATTCAGAAAACTATTATTCAATACAAAAAGAGGTAACACACCATGGCTGTAACCAAAGAAGAAGTAATTGATTTTATCGCTAATATGTCTGTTCTCGATCTCTCTGAACTCATTAAGGAATTTGAGGAAAAATTTGGTGTATCCGCAGCTGCTCCGGTAGCAGTAGCTGCTGCTGGTGCTGCAGCAGCAGATGCTCCGGCTGAAGAGCAGACAGAATTTGATGTTATTCTGGCAACCGTAGGTAGCGAAAAAATTAAAGTTATTAAAGAGGTTCGCGCTATAACGGGTCTTGGCCTGAAAGAAGCGAAGACTCTTGTTGAATCCGCACCTGCTCCTTTAAAAGAAGCTACAACGAAAGAAGATGCAGCAGATATTAAAGCAAAAATCGAAGCGGTTGGAGCAACTGTTGAGATTAAGTAATTGATTTTGCAAGCAGTTGTTCGTTGTAAGAACAACCCACCTTGATATCAACACGCTACGAGCTTGGCATCGTGGCGTGTTGTGTTTTGTAGAGAACGAGATTTTTTATAACAAGTGACATATCAGGTGTGAGACATCAGGTGGTTCCGCGTAAGGCGTTTTGCTGATTTGATGTTTAAATGAAAATTGCACTAAAGGAATGATACTATGCTTGAAAACAATGCTTATGTTTTTCCTGGCGACACTCAGAACATCGACGTTCAATATTTTTCAGTGACTTTAGACGATAGTGACCATCCAGAACCTACCCAACCGAAGTATTAGCCTGTAGAACGGCCTTTCTGAGCAGTAACTTCAAATCATCTAGTTAGATTCATAGGCAATTTCGAGGAAAAAATATGGAAAGAGTGAGAAAGAACTTTGCCACGGCTGCCGCTATTTTGGAGCCCCCCCATTTGATATCGATGCAACGCCTCTCTTATGAGAAATTTCTCCAAATGGATTGCGATCCTGATGAAAGGGAAGATTATGGCTTGCAGGGTATACTACAAAATGTATTTCCGATCAACGACTTTAACGGCATCTGTTCACTTGAATTCGTACGATACAAATTCGGCGTGCCTAAATATACCATTCATGAATGCCTGCAACGCGGAATGTCCTATGAGATACCTCTGAAAATTGTCGTTCGGTTGATTACCTTTGATGTAGACGAAGAAACTGGAGTTCAGTCTATTCGAGACATCAAAGAGCAAGAAGTTTTTCTTGGTTCGTTACCACTTATGACCGGCGACGGCGTTTTTGTCGTTAACGGAACAGAAAGGGTTATCGTCTCCCAGTTGCAGCGGTCGCCAGGCTTGTTTTATACCCACGATAATGGCAAGAGCCACTCCAGTGGTAAGTTACTGTACTCCGCACGAATCATTCCCGTACGTGGTTCATGGATTGATTTGGAATTTGATATTAAAGACATCCTTCACGTGCGCATAGATCGAAGGCGGAAATTCCCGGTTACGACTTTATTAAAAGCCCTTGGATTAACAAGTGAAGAACTGCTTAAAGAATTTTATCCTACCTCTGATGTCATAAAAGACGGTGAAAATTATAAAATCGGCTTTGATTCAGAACTGGTTAAAGGTCAACGACTCGAGTTTGACATAGTAAACCCGGCGGACGGCGAAATTCTTGGCAGAAAAGGCAAGAAAGTCTCAAAAGTACTCTGTAAGAAACTTGATGCAGCCGGAATTACTCATTTACCGGTATTAAGAGAATCGTTGTTTGGCGAAGTTTTAGCCGAAACCATTGTCAATAAAGTGACAGATGAGGTGATTGCTCTTTGTAATACCGAGTTGACGGAAACGCTTCTGGAAACCCTTGAAACTGAAGGTGTTCATGAGTTCAAGGTGTTGCATATTGATGGTGTTAAGTACTCTGCATCATTCAGTAAGACCATGTCGCTCGACAAAGCCAAGACGACTGAGGAAGCACTTATAGAAATTTATCGTCGACTCCGACCTTCCAGCCCTCCAACCCGTGAGATAGCAGAGTCGTTTTTTCATAACTTGTTTTTTAATCAAGACCTTTACGATCTTTCTGAAGTTGGCCGCTATAAAATTAACGCCAAATTGCATTTAGACATTGATATCACTAACCGGGCTTTGACTAGAGAGGACATTATCTGTTCAGTCCGGCATCTTGTTCGCTTGAAAGATACCCAGGGTGGGGTGGACGATATCGATCATCTTGGCAACAGGCGCGTTCGAACGGTTGGAGAACTTGTCGAAAACCAATATCGTATGGGCCTGGTTCGGATGGAGAGAGCTATCAAGGAAAGAATGACTCTTCAGGATGTCGAGACCTTGATGCCGCATGACCTGGTGAATCCGAAACCTATTTCAGCTGCTATAAAAGAGTTTTTTGGTACCAGCCAGTTATCGCAGTTTATGGATCAGACCAATCCTCTTTCGGAAGTGACCCATAAACGACGTTTGAGTGCTCTTGGACCCGGTGGTTTATCCCGGGAAAGAGCCGGGTTTGAGGTTCGCGATGTGCATCCCACCCATTATGGCCGGATTTGCCCGGTAGAAACACCTGAGGGACCTAACATTGGTCTTATTGTGTCACTTGCTACTTTTGCGCGGATCAATCCATACGGTTTTATTGAAACTCCATACAGAAAAGTTGAGAACCGAATTGTTGCCGATGATGTTAAATATTTGAGTGCTCTACAGGAACAGAACCAGTTTATAGCCCCAGCACTTATTGAATCCGATAAAGATCATCGAATTGTTCCTGATAATCTTATTGTTCGAGAGGCAGGCGAGGTCATTACAACCGTAGCTGAAAATGTTACGTACATGGACATTGCTCCGAATCAGATGATCAGCGTCGCAGCATCATTGGTGCCGTTTCTCGAAAACGATGATGCCAACCGTGCTCTGATGGGATCGAACATGCAGCGCCAGGCGGTACCACTGCTTATAACCGCAGCGCCGCTTGTCGGCACTGGAATGGAGAGGTATGTCGCCAGAGATTCGGGCGCCTGTCTACTCAGTGCCGGCAATGGAATTGTCGAAGAGGCAGATTCTAATCGTATCGTCGTCAGGTACGATGAGCCCGGAACCGATGGCTTTGATACCGGTGTTGCGGTGTATCGTCTTGAGAAAAACAAAAAATCCAATCAGAACACTTGTTTTAATCAGCGACCGATTTCCCTTCCGGGGACTAGAGTAACTAAAGGAATAGTGCTGGCCGATGGCCCGTCCTGTGAAGCAGGTGAACTTGCTATCGGTAAAAATGTAGTCATTGCCTTTATGCCGTGGCGCGGTTTCAACTTTGAGGACTCTATTCTTGTCAATGAGAGGCTGCTCAAACAGGACACCTTCACATCCGTGCATATTGAAGTCTTCGAGACTATGGCCCGAGATACTAAACTCGGCAAAGAAGAAATCACCAGGGATATTCCTAATGTAAGTGAGGAGACTCTCAGAAATCTTGACGATTCAGGTATTGTTAGAATCGGTGCCGAACTCAAGTCGGGAGATACCCTGGTCGGCAAGGTTACCCCCAAGGGGGAAACCGTTTTGTCTCCGGAGGAGAAACTGTTACGTGCGATCTTTGGTGAAAAGGCCCAGGACGTTAAAGATTCTTCGCTTAGGGTACCGCCTGGAGTTACCGGCGTTGTTATTGATGCCAAGGTCTTCTCTCGCAAGGGCGTAGATAAGGATGAACGATCTTTATTAATCGAAGATCTTGAGATAGAAAAGCTCAACCAGGATAAAATCGATGAACTGCGTAGTCTTAAACGCGGAACCTGCCGAGAAATCGGCAAGGTTGTTGAAGGACGGACTGCCAAGGCCGATATTGTAAACAAACATGGTGAGACTATCGTCAGGCTTGGCAAAAAAATTGCTGCTGAGCAGGCCGAGCTTATTGGTTTCTCACAGTTGCGTGATATAGATTTCAGTGAAAAGGCAAAATACATTGAGCAGATGGATGCGGTGTATGTGCGTTATGACAAACAGGCAAAACTTATCTCTGACCGATACGATGGAATTATCGAAAGGTTGAAGAAAGGGGACGACTTGCCTCCCGGAGTTGTCAAGATGGTCAAAGTCTATGTTGCCACCAAACGTAAACTATCGGTTGGCGATAAAATGGCGGGTAGACATGGTAACAAAGGTGTGGTTTCCCGGTTGTTGCCTGAAGAGGATATGCCGTATTTCGCGGACGGGACCACTGTTGATATTGTTCTCAATCCTCTCGGTGTCCCGTCCCGTATGAATGTTGGCCAGGTTCTTGAAGTGCATCTGGGATTTGCCGCAAAAAAACTTGGTGAACAGCTTGAAAAACTTGCCAGCCAAGAGGCAGTGTCTGAGATTAAAGCAAAGATGAAAGCTGTCTACTCGACGACTGAGTTCGACGCACTTACCAAAGATAGAACAGATGTTCAAATAATTGAGTGGGCCAGAAGACATCAGGCCGGACTGCATATGGCTACTCCCGTTTTTAACGGCGCTCCGGAGTCCGAAATTAGAAGGCTTCTGGTGGAAGCAGGTATTGATGAGGTCGGTCAGGTGCAACTGTATGATGGTCTTACCGGAGAACCTTTTGCCAATAAAGTTACCGTGGGCGTCATGTATATGTTGAAGCTGCATCATCTGGTTGATAATAAAATTCATGCCCGGTCAACAGGTCCGTACTCCCTTGTCACCCAACAGCCACTTGGCGGTAAAGCGCAATTCGGCGGGCAGCGACTCGGTGAAATGGAAGTCTGGGCGATGGAAGCCTATGGCGCTGCATATACGCTCAAGGAATTTTTAACGGCTAAATCAGATGATGTTGAAGGGCGTACCCTGATGTATGAGCGGATTGTCAAAGGAAATAACTTTCTGACAACAGGATTACCTGAGTCTTTTAACGTTCTGGTCAAAGAACTACAGGCCCTTTGTTTAAATATGGAACTTATTGAAGGATAAAGGAAAAGACAACATGTTACGGCGAGCGCTTTTGACCCTTGGGCACCTTGATTCCGGATTAGCTCTGGATGTGCCCGGTACCTTGGCCCGCCTCAGAATTCCTTTAACACATCCTTTAAATATAAGGGAGAGGTGATTTCGTGGAAGAGTTATTCAATTTTTTTCAAAAACCGAAAGCTCCAGTAAGATTTGAGAGTGTACAGATATCCCTGGCTTCACCTGAGAAGATCATGGATTGGTCGCATGGCGAAGTGAAAAAGCCGGAGACCATCAATTACCGTACCTTCAAACCTGAAAGAGACGGTCTGTTCTGTGCTAAAATATTTGGACCGGTAAAAGATTTCGAGTGTAATTGTGGTAAGTATAAGCGGATGAAACACCGTGGTGTCGTCTGCGAAAAATGTGGCGTCGAAGTTATTCAGTCCAAAGTACGGCGCGAGAGGCTTGGTCATATAAAGCTTGCCGCTCCCGTTGCTCATATATGGTTTCTCAAGAGCTTGCCGAGTAAGATTGGTGCAGTCCTTGATATGACCCTTAAACAGCTGGAAAAAATTCTCTATTTTGAACAATACGCCGTCGTAAGTTCTGAAGTTGAAGCTTTGCCCGTAGGCACCCTGCTGACCGAGGAAAAATATCGGGCAGCTCGCGAAGAGTATGCTGCTCAGTTTAACGTAGGGATAGGTGCCGAGGCCATTCGTGAACTTCTCGCAGCCCAGGATCTGGTCGCACTTTCAATTCAGCTGCGTGAGGAGATGTTGTCGACCAATTCGCAGACGAAAAGACTGAAGCTGGGGAAGAGGCTCTTTGTTATAGAAGCCTTTCGTGACTCTGGCAATAAACCTGAGTGGATGATTCTCGAAGTCATTCCGGTATTGCCACCCGATCTACGTCCGCTGGTACCGCTTGAAGGGGGCCGGTTTGCAACTTCTGATCTCAATGATCTCTATAGAAGAGTCATTAACAGAAACAACCGATTGAAACGACTTCTTGAGCTTGATGCTCCTGACATCATCATTCGTAATGAGAAAAGAATGCTGCAGGAAGCGGTCGATGTCCTTTTCGATAACGGACGGCGGGGCAGGGTGATTACAGGCGGCAACAAGCGGCCATTGAAGTCACTGTCCGATATGCTGAAAGGCAAGCAGGGGCGTTTTCGGCAGAATCTTTTGGGTAAACGTGTCGATTATTCAGGTCGTTCGGTCATCGTAGTTGGTCCGCACCTCCGCTTGCACCAGTGTGGTATCCCCAAGAAAATGGCGCTTGAACTGTTCAAACCCTTTATCTATAACAAGCTTGAAAGAAAGGGTTTTGTTACCACTATCAAGAGTGCCAGAAAGATGGTGGAAAAAGAGGTGAAAGAGGTCTGGGACGTACTCGATGAGGTGGTCACCGAATATCCGGTCATCCTCAACCGTGCACCTACCTTGCACAGGCTCGGCATGCAGGCGTTTGAGGCTGTCCTTATAGAAGGAAAGGCGATCCAGTTACATCCGCTCGTCTGTATGGCTTTTAATGCCGACTTTGACGGTGATCAGATGGCGGTCCATGTGCCACTTTCTGTTGAGGCTCAGGTGGAAGCCAGGGTTCTCATGATGTCCACCAATAATATCTTGTCGCCGGCAAACGGTGAGCCCGTAATTATCCCCTCGCAGGATATCGTGCTGGGGCTCTATTACATGAGCCGGGAACGGCTTAATGTTCCGGGTGAAGGCAAGGTCTTCAGTGGAGTGGAAGAAGCCATCATTGCTTACGATTATGGCGAAATTCACCTGCAGGCCAAGGTGAAGGTGCGTAAGGGCGGTGAAATGGTGGATACCACCATGGGGCGTATCCTGCTGGGAGAATTGTTGCCGCCTTCCGTTAAATTTGAAGAGGTCAATAAAGTTTTAACCAAAAAAGCCCTGGCGACGCTCATTGATCATACCTATCGCCATGCAGGAACCAAAGACACGGTTATTCTTGCCGACAGATTAAAAGATACTGGTTACGAATATGCCACCAGAGCTGGCATTTCTATCTGTATCAACGATATGAAAATTCCGCTTGAGAAAGAAAATTACGTTGAAAAAGCGGAAAACGATGTTCTCGATGTGGATCAACAGTATACCGATGGTCTGATCACTGCCGGTGAAAAATATAACAAAGTTGTCGATATTTGGTCCAAGGTAACGGAAGATGTTGCCAACGCGATGATGGATGAGATTAAAGTTGAGTATGTTCGCGATAAAGATGGGAAACTCATTGAGTCGCCCAGTTTCAACTCAATCTTTATCATGGCCGATTCCGGGGCGCGTGGTTCAAGAGACCAGATTCGTCAGTTGGCTGGAATGCGCGGTTTGATGGCAAAACCAAGTGGTGCGATCATTGAGACGCCGATTAAGGCCAACTTCCGTGAAGGCTTGGGCGTGTTGGAATATTTTATCTCCACCCATGGAGCTCGTAAGGGGTTGGCGGATACCGCACTTAAGACAGCAAACTCCGGGTACCTTACCAGGAGACTGGTTGATGTTGCGCAGGAGGCAACCATTGTCGAAGCCGACTGCTTAACTCTTGATGGTATAATTGCCGAGCCGTTGATGGACGGTGGGGAAATTATCGTTCCGCTCAGTGATAGAATACTTGGTCGTGTTGCTCTCGATGATGTCGAGGATCCCTTCACTGAAGATGTCATTGTTGAAGCTGGAGAGGAGATAACTGAGGAAATCGTCGAGAAAATTACTGCTGCAGGTATTGACAGAGTTCCTATCCGATCGGTACTGAGTTGTCGCTCCAAAAGAGGGGTTTGTGCGGCATGTTATGGCCGTGACCTTGGCCGTGGTCATATGGTCAATAGAGGCGAAGCTATCGGGGTTATCGCAGCGCAGTCAATCGGCGAGCCGGGAACCCAGCTGACCATGCGTACTTTCCATGTCGGTGGTACGGCAAGCAGATCTGTCGAACAGGCTGAGCTGAAAACCAACATTGGTGGCACTGTCTCGCTCAAAAATCTTCATTCGGTCACCAATGCGGAAGGCACAGAAATCGTCATGAATCGCAACGCCGTGATCTCGATAAAGGATGATCAGGGGCGTGAACGGGAAAAATTCAAAGTTAACTATGGCGCGCAGCTTTTGGTCAAAGAAGCTCAAGTAATTGAGCGGGATACCATACTCGCCGATTGGGATGCCTATACAATACCGATTGTCGCCGAGGTTGGCGGTACCATCAAATACGGTGATGTTATTGAGGGTATCACCATGCAGGAGAAGGTGGACATGGTCACCGGTCGATCCTCTCTGGTTATTATTCATACGGCCGGCGGGGCGCAGATGAGTCCGCGAATTACTGTAAAGAATGAGCGTGGTAAAACGGTGAAACTGGCAGATACCGAAACCTACGCCAGGTACAGTCTTCCTGTTGGTTCGATTATTACGGTTAATGAGGGTGACGTTATCCAGCCCGGCACGATAGTCGGTAAGATCCCACGTGAAACGACGAAAACTAAGGATATCACTGGTGGTCTGCCAAGGGTCGCTGAATTGTTTGAGGTACGTAAACCGAAAGATCCTGCTATCATTTCCAAGATTGATGGAAAAATCAGTTTCGGTAAGGAGCTGAAAGGCAAACGGCGGGTTATCGTTACTCCCGAATATGGTGAGCCGCAGGAATATTTAGTGCCGAAGGCTAAACATATTATAGTCCATGAGGGAGATTATGTTCAGGCTGGTGAGCCGCTTATGGAAGGGACCATCGTGCCCAATGATATCCTTGCTGTTCTTGGTGTGAAAGAATTGGCTAAATTCCTGGTTAATGAAATTCAGGAAGTCTATCGACTCCAGGGTGTTAAGATCAATGACAAGCATATTGAGGTCATTGTCCGACAGATGCTTAAGCGAGTTATGATCACTTCCTCCGGCGATTCTCGCTTTATGATCGGGGAACAGGTTGAATGGTGGAAATTTGAAGAAGAACGTGACAAACTTGTGGCTGAAGGAAAAACACCAGCTGTGGCTGAGCCATTATTGCTTGGCGTAACTAAAGCGTCATTGTCGACGGAAAGTTTTATTTCTGCCGCTTCGTTTCAGGAGACCACCAAGGTTCTTACCAACGCAGCTGTCGCTGGTAAAGTTGATGAACTCTTAGGTCTGAAAGAAAATGTTATTATGGGCCGATTGATATCTGCAGGAACCGGGTTACCGAGTAAAAGCTAATCCCGGTGGAGAGGAAGACGGCCGGGGTTCTTTACAGAGCTCTCTTAGAGGTAGCGTCTTCAGCACCCGTTTTAGAGGGATAAGCACAATGGGACAAATTATTTTCTTGCAAAAGCAAGAAAATAATTTGTGAGATTAAAAGCAGGCAAAGTGGTGAAAAAGGGTTTTTTTCCTTGACACAGCCGTCCCGTTAGGGTAATTATCACCACTTTCGTGTTTAGAAATGAGTGTCCAGGTCGGTAGGTGATGAGCTGGAATTCTAAAATAGGGTATGTAAACAGGAGCAGTTAACGTAATGCCAACTATTAATCAACTGGTAAGAATAGGGCGTAAGAAGTCTGTTAAAAAGACCAATACCCCCGCTTTGAAAGGGTCACCCCAGAAGCGTGGCGTGTGCGTCAGGGTCTATACAACAACACCCAAGAAACCGAACTCCGCTCTCAGAAAAGTTGCCAGAGTGCGGCTGACAAACGGTATTGAAGTTACATCGTATATCCCCGGTATTGGTCACAATCTTCAAGAGCATTCGGTGGTTATGATTCGTGGCGGCAGGGTGAAAGATCTTCCAGGTGTTCGGTATCATATTATTCGTGGTACGCTGGATACTCTGGGTGTTTCTAACCGGCGTAAGGGACGTTCAAAATATGGTGCAAAAAAACCAGCTTGATTAGCTGCTGTTTGATGCGAGGATAAGAGATGTCACGAAGAAGAACAATAGAGAAACGACCAATTGATCCGGATGCACGTTTTAACAGTGTGCTGGTTGCCAAGTTCACCAATGGATTGATGGAGCGAGGCAAGAAAAGTCTTGCTCAGAGAATTTTTTACGGCGCGATGGATATAGTCGAAGAGCGAATTAAGGACGCAGATCCTTTGACGGTTTTCGAGGAGGCTATGGAGAAGGTGCGACCAAGGGTCGAGGTTAAATCTCGTCGTGTTGGTGGTGCTACTTACCAGGTGCCGATGGAAGTCCGCCAGACACGGAGAAACGCCCTGGCTATTCGATGGCTGATTAATTTTTCTAAGTCCAGGTCAGGTAAGTCAATGGCAGAGAAGTTGGCTGCTGAATTGATGGACGCCTATAATAACCGTGGTGCAGCCGTCAAGAAAAGAGACGATACCCATCGTATGGCAGAAGCCAATAAGGCCTTTGCTCATTATCGCTGGTAACAAAGAGTCTTGGTCTTGTGACAGATTGCCGCAACAAAAGGTTGGCGAACGTATAATTATAAGAGCTAAGCAATTGTTATGGCAGCCTTGAAAGATTTGAAAGATGTGCGCAATATTGGCATTATGGCCCATATTGATGCTGGAAAGACGACGACGACTGAGCGGATTCTGTTTTACACGGGCCGGTCATACAAGCTGGGTGAGGTTCATGAGGGTACTGCCGTCATGGACTGGATGGAGCAGGAGCAGGAGAGGGGGATTACAATCACCTCCGCTGCTACAACGTGCTTCTGGAAAGATACAAAGATCAATATCATAGATACTCCCGGCCATGTTGACTTCACAGTTGAGGTAGAACGGTCGTTGCGAGTACTGGATGGAGCAGTTGCAGTTTTCTGTTCCGTCGGCGGAGTTGAGCCACAGTCTGAAACCGTATGGCGGCAGGCTGATAAGTATGGCATTCCGCGCATAGCTTTTGTTAATAAAATGGATAGAGTCGGCGCAAACTTTGATCGGTGTGTGGCGATGATATCCGACAGGCTCGGTGCAAATCCTCTGCCTATACAGCTTCCGGTTGGAAAAGAGGCTGATTTTGCAGGAATCATCGACCTTATAGAAGAGAGAATGTTCGTATTTGACGAGCAGTCTCTTGGACAGGATGTAAGTATACAAGAAGTTCCTGCCGAATATAAAGAAAAATTCGCGGCCGCACGTCTGGTGCTCCTCGAGAAGTTGGCCGACTTCGATGAGGACATCATGGAAAAATACTTAGGTGATACAACAGTATCTGCGCCTGATTTATATAGAGCTCTTAGGAAAGCGACCCTGTCGCTGGACGTTGTTCCGGTTCTTTGTGGAAGTGCTTTTAAGAATAAGGGTGTTCAGCCGCTGCTGGATAGTGTAGTTAATTTTCTTCCTTCTCCACTTGATGTGAAAGACGTCGAGGGTGAAGGGCCGAATGGCGAGATAATTAGCCGGAAATCTGACCCGAAAGAAAAACTAGCCGGGTTGGTTTTTAAACTGATGAGTGATTCTTTCGTAGAGAATTTGGCATTCATTAGGGTGTATTCCGGTACGATTACCGTTGGTGACAAGGTCTACAATCCTGTAAAGAAAAAACAGGAAAAAGTAACCAAGTTAATGAAATTACACGCTAATAAGCGAGAGGAAGTGCAGGAAATTACCGCTGGAGATATTGGTGCAATTGTAGGGCTTAAATTCACCACGACCGGCGATACTTTATGCGCTAAGGGCGATTCCATAATTCTCGAAAGCATGGACTTTCCCGACCCTGTAATCGGTGTTGCTATTGAGCCCAAGAGTAAAGCTGAGGAGAAAAAACTCGGCGAAACCCTTGCGAAAATCGCCCTGGAAGATCCATCTTTTACGGTTTCGACAGATGCGGACTCAGGGCAGACGATTATTTCCGGTATGGGGGAGTTACATCTGGAGATAATTGTAGACAGGTTGCTCAACGAATTCAAGGTTTCGGCGAAGGTGGGCAAGCCACAGGTAGCTTATAAAGAGACTATCGAAATAAGCCATAAGGCAGAAGCAAAGTTTGATCAGTTAACAGGTGCCAAGGGACAGTATGGGCATGTTATTATTCAGATCGAACCGCTGCCTCGTGGTTGTGGAATTGAGTTTGTCAGTTGTGTAGAAAAAGAATTGATCCCAGATCAATTCTTAGGATCGATAAAGAAAGGGATTGTTGACAGTCTCGATTCCGGTCCGCTGATCGGTTATCCGTTAACGGATATTAGGGTCAATCTTATCGGTGGTTCCTATCATGAGGAAGAGTCGACGGAGATGGCCTTCGGGGTGGCTGCGGCGATGGCTATCAGAAGAGCGACATCTGAAGCGAAACCGAAGCTGCTTGAGCCGATAATGAAGATTGAAGTCATTACGCCGGAAGAGTATCTCGGCGATGTGATAGGTGATATAAATAGTAAAAGAGGGAAAATTGTTGGTGTATCTGCTGAGGCAAATCTGCAGATTTTAAATGGACATGTGCCGCTGGCGGAAATGTTTGGCTATTCGACGTCACTCAGGTCGGCGACTCAGGGACGGGCCAATTTTACCATGCAGTTTTTGGAATATGATGTGGTACCTGCTCAACGAGCAGAAATAATTATTAAAAAAATTAGAGGGATCTAAGTCCAAGCATATTGAGGAACCATTATGTCAAAGAAAAAATTTGAAAGGACTAAACCGCACGTTAATGTAGGTACCGTAGGACATATCGACCATGGTAAAACCACACTGACTGCTGCAA
>CBDTUM010000100.1:0-16761 GCA_965363495.1 uncultured Desulfopila sp. | reverse complement strand
CAAAAGCCCCAGCAGATTTCTGCTGGGGCTTTTGTCGTTTTACAGCAACCTTGCCCCACTCCTTCTTTTCCAAAATCTTCAATCAGATAAAATCGTTCGATTTTATAGGCAATTTATCCATCTTTTTGCTATACTGCTTCGCTATTGGGGTGAGGCTGGTACATTACGAAATCTATTCTCTTCGATATTTTTCTTCGGGTTTTTATTTTTTTCATTCCTGCTATATAGGTGAAATTATGTCCCTTATCCAGACAAAAAACAATAGCAGCAATCGAAACACCACAGTAAGAATGAGTGAGATCGATAAACTTTCCAACAAACTACTTGATCTCGATCTTGAACTTAATTCCAATATCCCCACCACCCTGTGGATCAGCGACCTACACGGGGAAGGCGACCGCTTTAAATCAATACTCCGAGGAAGGTTTGGCATGTTATATCAAACCTGCAAAGAGGCTTTACCCAATACTTTCAGTTCTGAAAAAATCCAATATCTAGCGAAGATAATCAGGAAACAACAATATTTCGACGATGATGATATCCAAATGGATATGCAGGACGTAATACTTTGTCTGGTCGAAATATTGAAATACAAACTGACCAACATCCGTTCTCAGGAACGTGAAGTATTCCGTCCTGAGTTCCGAGATGTAATCAATCGCCTTCTTTCCGGATTGCCGGTGCCGGATCCCATATTCGAAGAATCAATTATTTCCGAAAGATTGATCTCGCATTTATCCCACGCTGTCCGTCAGGTGTTGCTTGATCGGATTCAAGTACTTGGCGATGTTTTCGACAGGGGCCCGCAACCCGATAAGATTCTCAGGATTCTTTCATCCCATTTCTATCGAAATGGGGTCGATTACGTATACGGCAATCACGATATTCTCTGGATGGGGGCAGCATCAGGTAACCGCTCGCTTATTGCCGAGGCATTGCGCATTACTTGCCGCTATGATCACTTCGAGTTTCTTAATCGGTTACGTTTTGACACTTCTCAACTGGCCGATTTTGCCGAACGAACCTATCCGGTCGAGAAAGTAACCGCTAATTTTAAAGCAAAAACCGACAAAGGCCGTTCCATGGAAAAGGCTTTAACGGTCATTCAATTTAAATTAGAAGAACAAACCATTCGTGACTTCCCTCAGTATGAAATGACCTCACGCCTCTGGCTCGACCGGTTGGCAGACATGCTGCAATCCGGCCAGACACAAGGGCTGAATGACACGCATTTCCCAACTCTTGATTACAATAATCCTGGAAAATTGACAGAAGAAGAAACTCTGATAATGGAGGATCTGGTCACTCAATTCGCCAACAACAGCCACCTCAAACGCCTTCTTCGGTTCCTTTTCACCAAAGGTGAAACATTTCATATACAAAATAATTTTCTAAATATTCATGCCCTTATCCCCTCAACTGCCGATGGCGAATTCGAAGAATTTCTGGGCCGTAAGGGTAAAGACCTTCTTAATTTCATTCAGGAAACTATTGCCAGAGTCGGAGATAATTATCTCCATGGAAAGGAACAGATAAAAGAAGATCAAGCTCTTTTCTTTTATCTGTGGTGCGGTCCCAAGTCACCCTTTTTTGGTAAACATGCCATGAAGACCTTTGAACGATATTTCCTCACTGATAAAGACAGCCATGCTGAGAGAAGTCTTTTCTGGCGGGACAACATGCAGACAGACGCCTTTAAGAAAAAATTGCAGCAGGAATTCGGGGTACAGCGAGTAATCTTTGGCCATACTCCTGTCAATTACAAAAAAGGACTCCATATGGCCAGTGAGGATGGCGTGGCAATTAATGTTGATGGAGGATTTGCCGCCGCGTATTACAACAGAGGCCATTCTCTGGTCCACACACCACACCAGTTGTACGGTATTATTTTGCCGACTCCCGATGAAATGAAGGAAGCAGAAAAAAAACTTGAATCAGCTCCTCTTGATGTCGAACTTATCGACGAATTCCGCCGACCCATGAAAATTAAAGACACAATAGCCGGGAAAAAACTCATCCAGGAGCGAGACGCCATCATGTCACGCTTATTGGAATTGAAGGAGCAGAATGGGTATCATTCTGCAACCTTATAATCCTTTTCTAAAAGACCGTCATGGACACTAACTACGGAATGGAAATTGTTCGGGCCACCGAGATAGCCGCTTTAACAGCTGCACGTCTGCAAGGTCTTGGCGACCATATTGCTATCCTTAATCAGACTCGAATAGCGATCACCAAGACCTTGAACCGCTTACCTATCGAAGGCGTGCTTATCAATGACCGTTTCCTCAAACGTCCTGAAGCCTATCAGCTACCAAAAGTTCTCGGCAAAGGCGGTGAAAAAACCGATCTCATGGCAATAGCGCTTGAAGCCTACAGGTCCGCCGCCGACGGCAAAAACAACTCAACATCCTTTGCCGTCATTGCCAAAGCTGGATCGATACAATCAGTTCCTAATCTCAACATGTATAAAATTGCCGTGGGTCCAAAGGTTGGCGAGGTCATTGACATCAACCAGCCACCTATTTTAAATGTAAAACGTGTTGCCCGGGCCCTTAAAAAATATACCGAGAATGTGACCGTCTGCATCCTCAACCAAACGCGACATAGGCAACTTATTCATGAAATACGAAGCTGTGGTGCCAGGATTAAGCTCATAGATGAGGGTGAAGTGTCCGGCTGTCTGGCCGCAATCACCGGGGAGAAAGCTGATATTTATATCGGCTACGGCTATGCCCCTGAGGCGGTTCTGGTTGCAGCGGCCATCAGTTGTCTTGGCGGCTACTTCGAAGGTAAGATCTTCTATGAGAACGATCGAGACAAGAAAGAGGCAACACAACACGGCATCACTGATTTCGAGAAAATATTTCGAGCACAGGACCTGATCCGAAGTAAAGAGGTCGCCATAGCAGCGACAGGTATTACTGATGGAGAATTCCTTGAAGGAGTCCGTTTCACCCATAATGGCGCGATTACACAATCCTTTGTAGCCCGTGGGGAAACTTACACCTACAGAAAGCTCGAGACCCGTCATTTCTTCGACTTCAAACCGGTTTTTTAATTTGGCCCACCAATAGTGTTACTCTAAGTAATGGTGTCGATTATTTAATTTATATCTTTCATTTCTCTTTTCTTGCCTCATTATTTGAATGCGATAG
Organism: uncultured Desulfopila sp.; assembly: GCA_965363495.1. Taxonomy (GTDB): domain Bacteria; phylum Desulfobacterota; class Desulfobulbia; order Desulfobulbales; family Desulfocapsaceae; genus Desulforhopalus_A. The sequence continues at coordinate 13,603 of CBDTUM010000100.1, read as the reverse complement.
AATTTCCTCTGCTTGAAATCAGCCAGGACGTTTATATACTGCCATAATTATTATCTAATTTTTAATTATAATCTTGCTTTTAGCACCCCTCAAGAGGGTACTCTAATGAGTGACGGACGTTCAGGGATAAAGAGCTAATGACAAAAAAAAGTTTACATCAGGAACAGACTCCTGCAAGTTCTTCCCCAGAAGGTCCTTTTGAAATCGATGACTTTCCAATAGGTGCAGGCAAGACGAGGTATGCCTCACATTTTGTCAATATCGACAGACGATCTGTGAGTAATACGGTTTTTCATATAGATGACAACACCTTTACGGCCTCCTTACCTCGGGGATCGCACTGGTCGATCGCCTGGTCTGATCTGATGATGACTATGTTTGTGCTGTTCCTGTCTATGTTTGCTTATCAGACGGCAAATCAGGAGTTTCTTGCCAAAAAGACACCTGAAGTCATTGGCGGTGATACCACCGAGGCTCTGCAGACACTCGACTCAAGCGGCGCTTCCTTTCCCTTTGCGCCAATTTCTCCTGGCCTCCCTCTTATCACTGCTGGAACCGTTAAAAAGGTTGAAAAAGTAAGAATTGAGTCACTTGATCCTCATACCGTTTACCAGGAAGCAACCCCGCTGCCGCCAAGCAAACAAGAGCCTGAATTGAAAAAAGAGCGGATATCCTCGACAGCTGGGGCTATAGAACAGCAGGAGACTATCGACCTCGACGTTGCCTCCCCAAAAGACAGCTCGGCCCCGGACACTCTTTCTCCAACCGGAGCATCACCTGAGGCAATCATCAAGCCTGGCCAACCTGAAATTGAAGAAACTCAAGCAGAAACTCCTGATCGATTTCAGGAAATCTATACTCTCAGTAAGGACGCTCTCGAAAGCAATCGCCTTGATAATTTTGCTGCGATCGATATTATACCGGATAAAACCATGCGCATAATTCTTACCGGCGATCTGCTGTTTGCTGTTGGTGAAGCCGAGCTATCCGATCAGGCCAGAACATCCATGCAAAAAGTGGTCGAGGTTATACAGCAGACTCCCTATATGATCAACATCGTCGGCCACACCGACAATCTGCCAATGCGTTCGAACCGGTTTAAGAGCAATTGGGAACTTTCAGTGGCTCGAGCCAGTACTGTGGCTCGTTTTCTTATCGATGAAATGGGTATGAAGCCCAATCAATTTGTGGTCAGCGGATATGCTTCCTATCGTCCGATAGCGCCGAATACCACGGCTGAAAATCGAGCTAAAAATCGCAGAGTGGAGATCATCATCTCCAAAAGACTGCCAAATCCTCAGCCAGCCACGGAACAAAACCTGCAATAACGGTATTAGCAAATTTTATGAAAAATAAAAACCTGATCGGACTTATTTTATGCAGTGGCCTCTTCATTGTCGGTTTTATAATAAACGGCAATGTCAGCCTTTACTTCAACATCTCCGGGCTTCTGATTGTCATTGGTGGAACATTTTCCGCTGCCCTCATCAGCTTCAGGATAGAACAACTGCACATCGTTACCAAGGTTCTCAGTGCCGCTTATCGAAAACCGATCATGAAAGAAACGGAGATAATCAACATTTTGATAGATTTATCGATTCGTTCGCGCATTGAAGGAATACTGTCTCTGCAGAACCAGGAAAACGAGACAACAATTCTTTTTCTAAGAAGAGCCCTTGGTTGTATGATAGATGGTTATAAGATTGACCAGATCCGAGATATCCTCAATACCGAGATGTATTTTTTTCGTCTGAGACGAGAAGACTCAGAACGAGTTCTGCGGGCAATAGCTGACTATCTTCCGGCTTTTGGAATTGTTGGCTCGGTCGTTGGCCTTATCACCATGATTGGCGGTATTGGCGATACCTCCGTTATATTGCAGGCCATTCCCATCGCACTTACCTCAACATTGTACGGTCTTATTTTGTCAAATTTTTTCTTTCTCCCTTTTGCATCCAACGTCAAAGAGCGGACCAATCAAGAACTATTATTACAGAAAATCATCATGGAGGGGGTCATATCTATTAACTCTGAGCTCAATCCGGTCATCCTGAAAACGAAACTCGAATCTTTTCTCACGCCATCAGACCGCGAAATACAGCTGGTTTCCTATGCAAAGATTAAAGAACGATTTAATATCGAAAGGGAGCAGCAAAAGGAAGCAAAGAACGACGAAGCGGAAAACACGCCCTCGCTTAAGATTTAGTCGCAGTATCAGTTGCAGCTGCATCATCCAACCGAACACACCCTTCCAGCAAAAGACGGTCAATCCGCTCATTGAGCAGAATTTCTTCCTTTGCTGGTTTTTGATCTGCATAAAAATAGAACATCCCTTTTTTCCAGGAGAGGGTAGCAAAAAAGGCTTCTCGTGCCTGTTTCTTGAGCATCTGCGCTAAACTCTCATAATCCAGAAACCCACTTCGAACCAGAATTGCACCCAGCCTCTGGCGTCTCTCCTGTTGCGCATGAATCTCCAGGCATTGTGCCAGTTGCTTTGCGGTTATAAGATTGGAATCAAGCAGCAGATCACCTATCTTTTTCTGATTAATAGCCAAAGCACCGAATATCAACAGTCCTCTGTGAAAAAAGAAACTGCCATCGTTCTCCTCACCGATAATTCGTAATTCTCCAGATGCAGAGGAATAGTCTAAAAACTGAAAAATATTGTTCAGCTCAACAATGGCAATATTGCCCTGAAGTGCTACGTTTGAATTTACACACGCATCAAGTATCATCAAAAACCCGTTTCCCTCGCTCTCTATAGCTGGTCTCTAAAATCTGGCAATAAGGCCCCATACCCTAAATGACAGCTTTCATTTACATCGTAATAGACTACCGTACCGGCTCAATAACAACAGACAATTTAATAGTAATAGTATGCCAAAATACAGGGTCAGAGTATAGTAGTTTTTCAAATGATGGTTCAGGCAGGTATACCCCCCCTCCCCGTCTGCCGGCTCTGAAATACACCCCGCCCATAACTTTATCTACTTGTATTTACGATAAATATTTACTCCAATAAAGACTGGTGAATTGATGTGCAAAATCGTTTTTTCTGTGCTATTAATTGATGATCGCTCTTAACCAATAATTTTTCTCAAATCGTGCTCGAAGGAGAATTTACGTGAAATATCGAATACGCCACTATTGTTACGTTATTGCCTTCACGTCTCTCTGCGCCTGTGTCCCTGTCAACATGGAGCAAATGATAGATGACGGGAACGCACCACTTACCAAAACGCAACTACAGGAGGCACTGGCCGACCATACTCTTCACCTCGAAGCGATCGATTTAGACGCCAAGGTACGCTATCTTTCGAATGGTCGCCTTACCGCTATAAGTCTCCAGGGGGAGAAAGATACAGGAAAATGGTCCATTTCCGGCGGCGATCAACTCTGTATGAAATTTAATCATTGGTATTATGGCGATGTCAAGTGCTATAAGCTTTTTAGTAAAAAAGACACATTTGTTTTTTTTACCACAAACGGTGCACGTTCTTACACCGGAACACATCTGCCGGGCACTGAGGCCACGGCAACAAGTCAATCGTCGTCTGATGTAAAAGATACTGAGGCCCTGGAGCAAAACACCTCTCTGGAGGCACCTGTTGTTAGCCAGGAGGACCAAAAACACACCTTGATAAACCTCGCCCGCAATTGTCCCAACTGCGATTTACCCGGCGTCAGCCTGGCAGGTGCGCAGTTAGTCGCGGCAAACCTTGCAGGTGCCAATCTGTCTGGAGCAGACCTTCGTTCTGCCAATCTTCGTCGGGCAAATTTGGCCGGTGCCAACCTGACAGGTGCAGAAATGACAGGAACCAATCTCGCCGGAGCGACCCTTACCAACGCGGATCTCACCAACGCGGACCTCACCGGCAGTAATCTTATTCGAGCAGACGTCACCGGCGCAAAACTTAATGGTGCCAACCTTTCCGGCGCCCATCTCGAAAGTATTCAAGGATATAAGGAATAATTATGAGTGCAGGCTTTACCCATCTCCACGTTCATTCTCAATACAGTCTCCTGGATGGAGCCATCCGTATTGCCGATCTTCTGGAAAAATGTAAGGAATACGGCATGGACAGTGTCGCCCTCACCGATCATGGAGCTATGTTCGGTGCCCTGGAGTTCTATTCCAAGGCCAAAAAAGCCGGCATAAAACCGATAGTCGGTTGCGAGCTGTACATTGCACCAGGAGACATGCGGGTCAAAAAGATAGTTGATGGAACCATCGCCTACCATATTGTCCTTCTGGCCATGAACCACACCGGCTATCAAAACCTGATGAAAATGGCCAGCATTGCTCAGTTTGAGGGATTTTATTACAAGCCAAGAATTGATATGGATGTGCTGCGGGAAAACAATGAAGGTATCATCGCCATGACCGCCTGCCTGCACGGTCAAGTCCCGCATCTCATTGGTAAAAATGACATGATTGGAGCCGAAAAGAAAGCCCGTGAATTATATGATATTTTCGGTGACCGGCTCTATTTTGAAATTCAGGAAAATGGGATCCCGGAACAACAGCCGGTCAACGACGGCCTCAAGGTATTGGGGGCAAAAATGGGGATCAAGCTCGTTGCTACCAACGACTGCCACTACCTCAATAGAGAGGAGGCACACGCCCATGAACTGTTGCTCTGCATCCAAACCGGAAAAACTATCAACGATCCAAAACGATTTCGGTTTGCAACGGATGAGTTTTACTTCAAATCCCCCGAGATCATGAAGAAAAGCTTCAACCATTGCCCTGAATCGATCGCCACTACCCAGGAAATAGCCGATCGCTGTAATCTTGAAATCAACTTCGGCGATTACTATTTCCCTAACTTTCCGGTTCCGGAAGGAGAGACTCTCGATTCGATGTTTAAAAACGCCTGTTGGGATGGGCTTAAAGCCCGTTTTAATGACATGCGTAAAGCCGGTACGTTCAACGCCGAGGTTAAAAAAATTTACACTGATCGATTGGCGATGGAAATCGGAGTCATCAGCACTATGGGCTTTCCGGCATATTTCTTAATCGTCGCCGATTTTATTACCTGGGCCAAAAAGCAGCACATTCCTGTTGGTCCCGGGAGAGGATCCGGAGCCGGAAGTCTTGCTGCATACTGCATGCTCATTACCAACATCGATCCAATCCCTTATGGACTTATCTTCGAAAGATTTCTGAATATTGAACGAAAATCGATGCCGGATTTTGATATCGATTTCTGTCAGGAACGGCGTGGCGAAGTTATCGACTATGTTCGCCAGAAATATGGTGGCGCCGATCATGTAGCCCAGATTGTCACCTACGGTTCGATGAAGGCCCGGGGAGTTATTCGCGATGTCGGGCGCGCGCTCGATATCCCCTTTGGCGAGGTCGACAAAGTGGCCAAGCTCATTCCAGAGCAGCTGAAAATGACCATCAAAAAAGCGATGGCCGACGAGCCGAAACTCCAGGAAACCGCCGATTACGATCCACGCATTGCCGAGCTTCTCTCAGTATCAAAGACCCTCGAAGGGCTAGCCAGACACACCTCCACCCATGCCGCCGGAGTGGTCGTCTCCCCCGGTCCTATGACCCAATATGTACCGACCTGCCGGGGGAGCAACGAAGAAACCCTCACTCAGTACGATATGAAGCATACCGAGATGACAGGTCTGATCAAGTTCGACTTTCTCGGCCTGAAAACCCTGACGGTAATTGACAAAGCACTTAAACATATCAAAAAAGACATCGGCATAGATCTGAATATCGATACCATTCCGATGGATGATGCCAAAACTTTTGCGCTGCTTTGCAGTGGTGATGCACAGGGTGTTTTCCAGCTGGAGAGTTCCGGCATGCGTGAACTGCTCGTCAAACTGGCGCCGGAACAGTTCAGCGATCTTATTGCGCTGGTCGCTCTCTATCGCCCCGGTCCGCTCGACTCCGGTATGGTTGACGACTTTGTTGAGACAAAACATCGCAGAAAACCTGCCAACTATCCGCTGCCGGATATAAAACACGTTCTCGAAGAAACCTACGGAGTGATCGTCTACCAGGAACAGGTTATGAAAATAGCCAATATCCTGGCGAGCTACTCTCTTGGCGATGCCGATATTCTGCGCCGGGCAATGGGTAAAAAAATTGCCGAGGTAATGGATACTGAGAAGGTGAAATTCATGGCCGGGGCCTTGAAAAACGGCCACCCGAAAGATAAGGCGGAATATATTTTTGATCTCATGGCCAAGTTTGCTGGCTACGGGTTCAACAAGTCCCATTCCGCTGCATATGCTTTAGTCTCCTACCAGACGGCCTACCTGAAAGCCCACTATATGCCCCAGTTCATGGCCGCCCTGCTTTCCTGCGATATGAACAATACCGATAAAATTGTTCTCTATATCAATGAATGTAAAGAACACAAGATTGAGGTATTACCGCCGGACATCAATGAAAGTATAAAGGATTTCAGCGTCATCAATGATAGAATTCGCTTTGGTCTGGCGGCGGTTAAAAACGTTGGCGAATCGGCTCTCGATTCCATTATTGAAGAACGGGAAACAAACGGTAAATTCGCTTCGATCGGTGATTTCTGCAATCGGGTCGATTCCCGACGAGTAAACAGCAGGGTTATTGAAAGTCTCATCAAGTCTGGTTCCTTTGACTCCCTCGGTTTTAAACGAGCCCAATATTTTGCCGTGCTCGAGCAGGCGATGGAGCAAGCAAAAGCGGTGCAGCGCGACCTGCAAAGCGGCCAGATGTCTCTTTTTTCGGTTGCCCCGGAAGTCAAGAGTCAAGCCAATACCTCGGCAATTCCTATGCCTGATATACCTGAGTGGGAGGAGCGGAAAAAGCTGGCCCACGAAAAAGAGACAGTGGGTTTCTATATTACCGGCCATCCGCTCGACATTGCCATCCACGATATAAATACAGTTACGGACTGCACGATACACAACCTTGGGGAATGGGGAGATGACCAGCCGGTTCGAATAGGTGGGCTGGTTCGAACATGCAAAAAACTGAAAAGCAAAAAAGGTGATCCCATGGCTTTTCTCACTCTGGAGGACATCTATGAGTCGGTAGAGGTGGTAGTTTTTCCGGATACCTATGCGCGATGTGAAGAGATTCTTTCGTCAACCGATCCGATTATAGTCCAGGGAACGGTGCAAAAGGACGAAAGGGGTCCGAAGATTATCGCCGATTCCATTGATTCTCTTCAGGAAGCAAGAGAAAAATATACTGAATCGGCAAAAATACAGTTCGAAACGGACAAATTATCCAGGCAGCAAATGGAAAAGGTGAAGAAAATTCTCTATCAGTTTCACGGTTCCTGCCCGATCCTGCTGACACTTCATTTTCAAGGGCGGGGCGAAGTCGACATTGAAGTTCTCAAGGACCTGACCATCAGACCCTGCAGACAGATGACAGATCAGGTAGAGGAAGTCCTCAACTATAAGGCCGTCACATTTTCCAAGAAACCGATAACCTTAACTCCCAGAAAAAAGCGCTGGGAGAACAGTAATACGAAACCACACTGATTGTCTCGCAACGGGCTAGGCTACTCAAAGCAGAGCCCGCATTCAGGACAGGCACCAACCGTCGGCGAAAACCGGCAACCGCAGGCAGGACAGACAGTCTCTGCATCCTGGGGGTTAAACACAGCTTGGGCATTGCTCAGATCATGCATATCCAAAGCCGTGCTTCTGACGAACTCCCTGGTAAGGACTTCAGTGACCAGATTCATATCGTCCTTTTTAATCTGCAGATAGAGCTCAGGACCACAGCATCCCTTAGAACAGCCACCCTCATCTCCAGCCAAAACAGCTGGTACCCGCTCGCCGGCAAGAATTTTCTGCAAGGCTTTCATTTCGTTCATGGGCCCTTTGCGGATATTGACAAGCTCATCGTCCGGCGAGATATCCATGGATCTTTCGCCGAAAGCTTGCTGCTCTGCTTGTATCCTCGCCAGCTTTTCCGTACCGCTGATCAGAGCAATATTGCAGGCGACACAGGAACTGACATCGGTTCTATACTCATCGCCGCAGGAAGGACAATAGTTCAATTCGGTGTCGATTCCATGAGAAATGGCTGCCTGGTCGATAATCGACCGGTCATTTTTTACGGGTTTTTTGCCAAAAAATTTAAGAAACATTGTCTCTTCTCCACGGACATCTGGTGCTGCTAAAGAATATATCGGCTCAAATCCTGATCTTTAACTATTTCGTTCAACCTTTCTTTAACATAGGCAGAAGTCACCACAAAAGTCTCATCGGCGCGGTCGGACGCGTCAAAAGAAAGCACCTCCAGCACCCGTTCCATAACCGTATGCAGACGTCGGGCACCGATCTCTTCAGTCCTCTCGTTTACCTCAACGGCAATCGAGGCGATCTCTTCAATGGCGTCATCCTCAAAGACAAGATCAATTCCCTCTGTTTTCATGAGTGCCACATATTGCTTGATCAGGGCGTTCTCCGGTTCAGTAAGAATACGTACAAATTCATCCTTACCAAGGGAATGCAATTCAACCCGGATAGGAAAGCGGCCCTGTAATTCGGGAATGAGATCTGAAGGTTTGCTCATATGGAAGGCGCCACTGGCGATAAACAGTACATGATCAGTCTTCACCATACCGTGCTTGGTACTGACCGTAGCCCCTTCGACTATTGGTAGAAGATCACGCTGTACACCCTCGCGGGACACTTCGGGACCATGGCCGCCTCCCCCTTTTGAAGCGACTTTATCGATTTCATCCAGGAAGACAATCCCCGATTCCTCGGTGCGTTTGAGTGCTTCCTTAATAACCTTATCCATGTCGATCAGCTTTTCCATTTCTTCTTTTTTGGTCGCTTCCAACGCCTCCGGTACCTTCATCTTACGCGTTTTTTTCTTTCTTGGAAAAAGCTTACCGAAGGCATCCTGCAGATTGGACTGCATATCCTCCATGCCGGAAGTGGTCATAATCTCGACCATGGGCATGGATTTCGATTCACTCAAGGAAACCTCCAGGTCACGATCGCCCAGTCGGCCGTCGCGCAACATCTGTCGGAATTTTTCCCTGGTCGAATTTTCTTCCGGACTCTCGAGTTGCATGGGCAGATCGGGGTTCTTGATGGTAAAGGAATGGGCATCATCCGGACCGACAGCCGAAGTTGCATTTGGCCCGGGTGGCAGAAGAATATCAAGGATTCTATCCTCTGCATTTGCTTCTGCGACACCTTCGACACGCTCTTTTTCCTCTGCCTTGACCATATTTACAGCCAGATCAACAAGGTCGCGGATCATCGACTCGACATCTCGACCGACATAGCCGACCTCGGTAAATTTCGAGGCCTCAACCTTGATAAAAGGCGATTGAGCCAAAGCAGCCAGGCGACGGGCGATTTCCGTTTTGCCGACACCGGTCGGACCAATCATAATTATATTTTTGGGAGCTATTTCTTCACGTAAAGGAGAAGGCACCTGTCTCCGTCGCCAGCGGTTGCGCAAGGCAATGGCAACCGACCGTTTCGCATCCGGCTGGCCGACGATATATTTGTCCAGTTCAAGGAGGATTTCTTTCGGGGTAAGCGACTGATTAGAGATCATATTGTTTCAACGGTGATAGAATTATTGGTAAAAACACAGATACTGGCAGCTATTTCCATAGCTTCGCGGCAAATCGACTCGGCATCAAGATCGCTATGGGCAACCAGGGCAAGAGCCGCTGCCTGGGCATAGGGACCACCCGAACCGATGGCCAGTATCCCCTTATCTGCCTCAATGACATCCCCTGTTCCAGAGAGGAGCAAAGAATGGTCAGCATCGACGGCGATCAGCATGGCCTCCAGCTTTCTGAGGAATTTATCGGTCCGCCACTCCTTGGCCAGCTCAACCGAGGCACGCATGAGGTTACCGTTATACTGCTCGAGTTTCTGCTCCAGCTTATCGTAAAGGGTAAAAGCATCGGCCGTTGCTCCGGCAAACCCGGTAATGACTTTTTCATGATATAGCCGTCGAACCTTGCGTGCCTGATGTTTCATTACTGTATTGCCGAGTGAGACCTGACCGTCTCCAGCTAAAGCAACTTTGCCCTTGTGGCGTACAGCGAGAATTGTCGTTGATCGTATTTTCATTGGTATTCTTTCAAGTAAATAGGTTTTATGTTTCCGGAGACAAAAAAACATTCCCCGCTGAAAAACGCGGGGCTCGTTTCTTCACAAAATAATTAGCTGGTAAAAACACAGGAGAATTGCTCCCAACCCCGCCAAGAAGCATTGCGGGGTAAGTTCCTTCACGAAATAATTTTCTTGTAAAAAACACAAGGCAATTATTTCTAAGTCACTCAGTCACTACCGGTCCTCCGACTTTATATCTTCAACTGATAAAGGATGGGATTTATCGTATACTGCCGACAGATGATCCAGGGTCAGATGCGTGTAGCGTTGCGTAGTCGACAAACTGGCATGCCCCAGCAACTCCTGAACAGATCGAAGGTCAGCACCCATTTCCAGCAGATGGGTGGCAAACGAGTGACGCAGCGCGTGTGGCGTGACAATCTGGATGATCCCAGCCCGTTCCCCGTACGTCTTGACCAATCGTTCAACACTGCGCGTGGTCAGACGACCTCCTCTGCCATTAAGGAACAGAGCATTTCTTTCAACTGTCTTTCCCCTTCCCGCCCGTTGCTCTATAAGTTGTAACCTTTGGGGCAGCCATCTTCGAACCGCCTCAATGGCTGGGCGACCGACCGGCACCAACCTCTCCTTGTTTCCTTTGCCCCGTACCGTAAGCACTTCCTCGGTGAAATCAAGATCTGCTACGTTCCTTGAAACCAGCTCGGAAACTCGTATCCCTGTCGAGTAAAGGAGCTCCAGAATCGCCCGATCTCTGGTCGCATAGGTGTCTTTTTCGGCCGGAGCTTCGAGCAGGGCAAAAGTCTCATCGACAGTCAGAAAGACCGGAATAAATTTGCCGATTTTCGGCCCGATAACACCTGCGAGCGGATCATTTTGTAAAAGTTTATGGCGTTGGCCAAATCGGAAAAAAGACCTGAGTGCCGATATTTTCCGGGCAACAGTCGCAGCACTGTTATGCCCGTACAAACTGACAATAAATTTTCGTACTTGGGCAGGAGTAATCTCACCAGGCGAAGCGTTCGTGCCTAATTTGTCTCGTCTGCTTTGCTCCCGAATATGATTGTGAAATTGTTGCAAATCCCGCTGGTAACCCTTAATAGTATGTTCGGAATATCCTTTTTCCGTCGCCAGCCATCTTGTAAACATCTCAATAGTCTTTATCATTTCGTTCAGGTGCTCATAAAAATGGCCCACCTAAAGAAACTTGAGGTAGACCGACTTATCAGCGGATTATTATAAATTTTGCACTCGACTTCCAGTCAAGTACGGAATATATACAATGCATTTTTGTTGTTTTTATGCTTTTTATGAAGCATTGCATTGTCACACCCCTTAAAGGGGGGATAAGTACTGTACAGATTATCTTCTTGCAGAAAAAAGACAATGATCTGCAAGATATTGAACGGAACTGTTGCAGTTCTAGCCCGAATGATGAAACGAGGCAACCTTCTTTTATTTTGATACGAGGCGATTGATTATGGCCAAAAAGACTTTTGAGGCATCCCTTGCCCGCCTTGAGCAAATAACCGAAGAGCTTGAAGACGGCGAGTTAAGTCTTGAAAACAGTTTGAAAAAATTTGACGAGGGAATAAAGCTTGCCGGCTTTTGCACCGAGCAGCTTTCCGAGGCCAGGGCAAAGGTCGAATTATTACTTGAAAAGGACGGTAAGCTTGAAGCGCTCCCTTTTGACGGACAGGAAATTGGACATCAAGATCTATCTGAGTGAAAAGCGACAACTCGTTGAAGAGACGCTTGAAAAATTGATGCTGCAGGCGATTGGCCCTTTTGAGAAACATATCGAGGCAATGCGCTACAGCCTTTTCGTGGGCGGCAAACGCATTCGCCCCATTCTCTGCCTTGCTGCAGGAGAAGCTGTGGGGTTGTCTTCGGCGACTGAAAAAAATTTATTGCCGGTTGCCTGTGCGCTGGAATGTATTCACACCTACTCTCTTATTCACGATGATCTGCCGGCTATGGACAACGATGACCTTCGTCGGGGCAAACCGACTAATCATACCCTCTTTGGCGAAGCAGGAGCAATCCTCGCCGGAGATAGTCTCCTTACGTGGGCATTTGATTTACTGAGTGCCCCCACCAAAGGAACAATGAGCCCGGAGCAACAGCTGAAGACAATCCACCTCATAGCCAGTGCAGCAGGACCACACGGCATGGTTGGCGGGCAGTCACTGGACATTGCAACAGAAAACACCGAGTTTCCTTTTACAACGCTGCAGACTATCCATAAGAACAAGACAGGCGCTCTGATCACCTGTTCCGTCCATGCCGGAGCAATTGGTGCAGGGGCTTCACAGGAGCAAACAGAAAAACTCATCGCTTATGGTGACAGCATCGGCCTCGCCTTTCAGATTGTGGATGATCTACTCAATGTCACCGCCACAACCGAGCAACTCGGCAAGGCCGCTGGATCAGATGCCAACCGGGGCAAAGCAACCTACCCTGCTTTTTTCGGCATTGAAAAAACACGAGCCAAGGCAAAGGAAGCTGTTACCAAAGCCATCGATGCCCTCGCAGGATTTGACCACAATGCCGATCCGCTCCGCGCCCTGGCGGAATACGTCTATACCAGAAATAATTGATTTGTAATATAAATTTTGTTTAAAAGCTATGTCTATACCACAACCAACAATCCAATCAACCTTGCTTGAAAGCATACATTCACCTGTCGATATTCGCAAACTTACTCTTGCGCAAATGGAGGTCCTGGCACAGGATATTCGTGACCATATAATCGAGGTGGTATCGCGAACGGGGGGGCATCTGGCGCCGAGCCTCGGGGTAGTTGAACTTACCATAGCCCTGCATTATATCTTCAATACCCCCGATGACAAGCTTATCTGGGATGTGGGACACCAGTCATATGCCCATAAAATTCTGACCGGCAGACGAGAGCAATTTGCCACCCTCCGCCAGTATAAAGGCATGAGTGGCTTTCCTAAATTCAAGGAAAGCATCTATGATGCTTTTGAAACAGGGCACAGCTCTACTTCTATCTCGGCCGCCTTGGGAATAACCCTGGCCAAGACTCTTAAAAAAGATGGACACAGGGCAATTGCTGTTATCGGTGACGGGTCAATGACCGCCGGCCTGGCCTTTGAGGCACTGAACCATGCCGGGCATCTGAATAAAGATCTCATTGTTATTCTGAACGATAATGAGATGTCCATTTCCCCCAATGTCGGAGCCTTGTCCAGTTTTCTCAGCCGAAAACTGACGGGCAGGACAATGAGCCGGGTGAAAGCCCATCTCGTCGAGAAACTACAAATTTCCGATGTCGGGGAAAATATCCTCAACATTCTCAGAAAGAGTGAAGAGAGCTTTAAGAGTTTTTTCACACCAGGCATGCTCTTTGAGGCCTTTAAGTTTGACTATGTTGGTCCTATTGATGGTCATAACCTGGAAGATTTGTTAGAGACCCTCGAAACAGTTCGCGACACGGAACATGGTCCTGTACTCATTCATGTCCTGACCAAAAAAGGTAAAGGCTATGAACCGGCCGAAAAAG
>CBDTUM010000099.1:0-16775 GCA_965363495.1 uncultured Desulfopila sp. | reverse complement strand
ACGAATGCCGGGATCAAAACCCGGTGCCTTACCGCTTGGCGACGCCCCAGTACACGCTCTAGATAAAAAAACTTTCTCTCCGTATTCCTGACGGATTGCACCAACAATACGTTGTAATTCTGAACCCGAGACTTTTCCATTATCCGGAAAAACTCCAAAAACAGTCGGCCCGCTTCCGGACATCAAAACCTGAGATGCACCAGCTGTCAGCAGCGACCTCTTCATCCTCTCGATTTCGGGATATTTTGCACTGGTAACCTGTTCCAGATCATTATGCATCTCCTGTAGAGAAAGAGGAACTGCCTTGTGCTTTTGAAAGCATGACAATTTAGAGGTTTTCGACAAACTTGTCAATGTTAATTTTTGAAAGACCCATGCAGTTGAAACAAAAAAATCCGGATTCACCAACACAAACGAACAATTATCAAGAGATTCCACCGGGTTCATTATATCGCCGATGCCCGTGGCGATAACGGCATCCTGGTCAACAGCAAAAAAAGGAACATCGGCACCCAGAGGCCGAGCCAGAGCTATCATTTGTTTCTCTGAAAACTCCCGATTAAAAAAAATATTCAGACCACGCAGCACGGCCCCTGCATCGCTGCTACCGCCACCGAGGCCTGCAGCAACCGGAATATTTTTCTGCAGTGTTATCTGTACTCCATAGCCGGTGCTCTTTTTGCTCGCCTGCAAAAATGTCAGAGCCGCCCGAACCGCAAGATTGGTCTCATCAGTTGGAATCGACGCATTGTCAGAAAAAAACTCGACAGTATTACCAGGATGCAGTTCCAACTCGATCTGGTCATATAGGTCGATCTTCTGCATCCAGGTTTCCAGGTCATGATACCCATCTGCACGCCGGCCTAACACCTGAAGCAACAAGTTTATTTTTGCCGGCGCCAGTACAGATAGTCGCTGATGAGACTGGATCATTTTTACGGATCGCTTGATAAGGGTGTTACTTCTTTACCGTTTTTACAAAACGAATTTTAATATCGTAGAGGATGTTTTTTAACAGCTCATCTTCATCTTTTGCTAGATTTCCTTTCGTCTTGTTCTGAATCAAGGCCAGGGTATCGATCGCATGTTTGGCCAGATCGAGATCGACTATTCTTTTTCCGTTAGCCGGATCGGCGATCACACCCAGATGGTACAGCGCAGAGGTATTCATCGACATTACAAAAGCAGCAAATGTCACCTCCGGCATAACGCACCGGCCTTGTTTGTCAGGAACTTTACCCTCAGCACAACCACATTCATCAACTTTTTTACTTACATTTTCAGCCATTAAGACTCTCCTTCACACTATTTCCATTCCTTACAAGATCGTCAGATCGAGCACTTGCGCCTTGGTAATGTCTTTCAGCTCCTCAACCTTGACCAGCAATTCTTTTGAGACCAGTTCGTTGGTACTGAGGAGGATAATATTCTGATTACTTTTCTCTTCCCGGCCTACGGTCATTCGAGAAATGTTGACGCCGGAAAGGCCAAGGGTGGTCCCCAGTGCGCCAATGACTCCAGGCACATCGTTATTGAATACCAGCAGCATCGGCCCGGATGGCAAGGCTTCAAGGCGAAAAGCATTCAACCTCACCAGACGGGGTTCATTACGGCCAAAAACAGTACCAACCAGCGTATTCTCCCCTTCACTGGTTGTCACTTTTATTGCCAGAGTATTGACAAAATCGTCAGCTTTCTCGCTTCTCGATTCAATGACGCGAATGCCTCTTTCTTTAGCGATAATCGGTGCATTAACAAAATTGACGGCATCTTTTAAGATAGGAGTAAACAGTCCTTTCAGAAAGGCAACTGTTATCGGACTGGTATTCAACTCAGCCAGTTCCCCACTGTATTCTATATTGACTTCCGCCACACCTCCTTGAGCTATCTGCATATGCATGCAGCCGAGCATTTCACCAAGCTTCAAATAAGGACCCACTTGGGCTAGGACATCGTCGCTGACCGAGGGCACGTTGACGGCATTGGTCACTGAGCCCTTAAGGAGATAATCGGCTACCTGTTCGGCAATGATCAACGCAACGCTCTCCTGTGCTTCGTTGGTCGAGGCGCCAAGATGCGGTGTGCAGACAAAATTATCCAGACCGAGTAGAGGACAATTTTCAAGACTGGTAGGCTCTTTGCTGAAAACATCAAGAGCCGCACCAGCAATTTTATTATTTACCAGCGCTTCATAGAGGGCAGCTTCATCACAGACACCACCTCTGGCGCAGTCAATGAACATGGCATCACTTTTCATGTTATCGAAAAACGTGGTAGAGACGATATTTTTTGTCTCCTTGGTCATCGGAACATGCACAGAAATATAGTCTGATCTTTTTGCCAGCTCTTCCAGGCTAACCAACTCTACGCCAATTTTCTCCGCCATCTCTTTCGGCATATGCGGATCGTAGGCAATGGTCTTCATTTTCAACCCTTGCGCCCTGTTGGCGGCAATCCCGCCGATCCTGCCAATACCGATAACACCAAAGGTTTTGCCGGTGACCTCCCGGCCCATGAATTTCTTTTTCTCCCATTTTCCTTGTTTCATGGACATACATGCCTGGGGAATATTTCTCGACAGCGCCATCATCATCGAGATCGCATGTTCCGCGGCTGTCGTTGCGTTGCCGTCCGGAGCGTTCATGACCACGATTCCCTTCTGGCTGGCTGCAGGGATATCCACATTGTCAAGACCGATACCAGCACGACCGACAACTTTCAGGTTATGCGCCATCTCCAGAATGTCCACGGTAACTTTAGTAGCGCTGCGAATAACCAATCCATCGTATTCGCCGATTATTTTCTTCAATTCTTCCGGGGCAAGTCCTGTATTGACGTCTACTTCAAGACCTGCTTTGCGCAGGACATCTACGCCAACCTGGGAAAGGATGTCACTGACCAGTACTTTCATTCTCTCTATTTCCTTTGTTAGAACCCGTCTCCACTTACCCCGCCCTTTGGCAGGAAAAGTAACGCCATTCATCTTAAGCAATATGTACCATCGATTGCGTGTTTAAAACCGGAAAGAAACAACAGGTAACAACGTTTCAGTAATGAACGAGAAACTATACATAGTTACCCTGCCGAGAACAACAAAAAAACTGTAAGCATCAATGACTAAAATTTTGGGCCGGAAACAGCCGTTTGCTGACAGGACATGGACTACGTATCCGTAATATTGTTGAACATTAAGCGGGAAAAAGATATATAACAGCCAGATGCTCTTATTGATGGGTTCCACTTGCACCCCACCAAAGCTCTTCAACTGATACTACTCTTGGCGGCTCTATGAGCTGCGTGAAGGATTTTTTTATGACAGAAACACGTTTACGTTTTCCGCCGAGCCCCACCGGATATCTACATATAGGGGGAGCCAGAACGGCTCTTTACAATTGGCTCTACGCACGACAAACCGGAGGTAAGCTCATACTTCGTATCGAAGACACTGATACCGGCCGTTCAAGCCCGGAGTCCATTCGGGGAATCATTGAAGGACTTGAATGGCTGGGAATCGACTATGATGAAGGACCCTATTTCCAGACGGACTTTGAAGCTGAGCACATTGCTGCCGCCCAAAAACTGTTGACTAAGGGAGCCGCCTATAAATGTTTTTGCACAAAAGAAGAGCTCGATGCAAAACGTGAAGCTGCCCTGGCCGCAAAAAAACCACTGGGATATGACCGTACTTGCAGGGACCTCACTGCCGACGAAATAACCGAGAAAGAAACAGCCGGGCTTCCTTTTGTGCTCCGCTTCAAAGTCCCCAAGCGAGCAGGTACCCTCGGCTACGACGACAAAATACTCGGCCGGATTGAAGTGAACTACTCGGAAATAGATGATTTCGTCATCGTTCGCTCCAATGGAAAACCACTCTATCTGCTCTGTAATGTCGTCGATGATATCCGTGACCGGATAACCCATATTATCCGCGGTCAGGATCATATGACCAACACCCTCAAACAGCTTCTCCTTTACGAGGCACTGGAGACACCGCTACCTGCCTTTGCGCATATGCCGCTCACTCTTGATACCAAAAAGGCAAAAATATCAAAGCGCAGTCATGGTGAAATAGTGGCCGTACAATTCTACCGGGACTGTGGTTTTATTCCCTGGGCCTTTAATAATTTTCTTGCCCTTCTCGGCTGGTCTGCCGGCAATGACCAGGAATTTTACTCCAAAGAGGAGCTTATCCGGGAGTTTTCCCTCGAACGTATTAATAAATCGAGTGCGATTTTTAATTACCAGAAAAACGACCCTAAATTTTTTACTGATCCAAAGGCTATTTTTATTAATGAACATTATCTGCGAACCATGGATATCGGCGAGCTCGGCAAAATGGTCAAAAAAGAGCTTGAATCGGCGGGTCTCTGGAATGAAGCGTATCAAAGAGACCAGAAAGAATGGTACCTGAAGACCCTTGATCTTATTCGCGATCGTTTCCATACTCTCAAAGATTTTACGACAATGGGAAGATCATATTTTGCTGATGATTTCGTGGTTGATGCCAAGCCGCTTGCTAAAAATGTGCTGAAATACGAAGAGTTGCAGCAATGGTTGCCCCAGCTTGCCGACAAGTATGAAAAACTTGCCGAGTTTACTGTAGAAGAGACAGAAAGGGTCGCAAGAGAGATGGCCGATGAACTGGCAATTAAACCAGGCATCATCATCAATGCTATGCGTACCGTGGTCACCGGTCAGCTTGCCGGCCCTTCAATGTTTGATATACTGGTGACAATCGGCCGGGAAAAAGTCGTCCACAGACTCCGGGAAATCAGCAAACTTTTCGGATAAGAATAATTATCTTATCCCGCCAAAAAAGCTTTGCGGTTATTTTTTGTAATACTCGCTGGTCGGGTATTCTTTACAATCCCCCCTCGAAGGGGACTCTGTTTAGTACCCCCTTGAGGGGTGTAGGTTCCTTCACGAAATAATTTTCTTGTGAAAAATACCAGAAAATTATTTCTAAGTCTCTAACACACGAGCCACTCGTTATGGAAATACTAGAAGATTCAGAAAAGAAACCATTAGACTTCATCCGCCAGATTATCGCCGACGACCTGCAGAAAGGCAAACACCAGAAGATCGTGACGAGGTTTCCACCGGAGCCAAACGGATTCCTACATATAGGTCATGCAAAATCGATCTGTCTTAATTTTGGCATAGCTGAGGAATACAATGGCACCTGCAACCTCCGCTTCGATGACACCAATCCCAGCAAAGAGAATGTTGATTACGTGAACTCCATTCAAAAAGATGTGCAATGGCTGGGTTTTGACTGGGGTAGCAAGGTACTCTATGCCTCGAATTATTTTCCTCAACTCTACGACTTCGCCATTGAGCTGATTAAGCAAGGTAAAGCCTATGTGTGTCAACTCCTGCCAAATGAAATACGCGAATATCGTGGTACCCTGACCGAACCAGGTAAGGAGAGTCCATATCGCAACAGGTCGGTGGAAGAAAATATCGAATGCTTCAACCAGATGAAAAACGGTGATTTCAGTGAAGGAACCCACGTGCTCCGGGCAAAGATCGATATGGCTTCTCCCAACTTGAACATGCGCGACCCGGTGCTCTACAGAGTCCTCAAAGTACACCATCACCGGACTGGCGATACCTGGAAGATTTACCCGATGTACGACTATACGCATTGCCTTTCCGATATGCTGGAGGGTATCACCCATTCCCTCTGCACCTTGGAGTTTCAGGATCACCGCCCTCTCTACGATTGGGTTCTGGACACCCTGCGCACCCCCTGTCATCCACGGCAGATCGAGTTCGCCCGACTCAACCTGACTTTCACGGTGATGAGCAAAAGGAAACTGTTAAAAATGGTGGAAGGCGGATACGTCGACGGTTGGGACGATCCGCGTATGCTGACCATCTCAGGATTACGCCGACGCGGCTACACGCCCGCCTCAATCCGCAACTTCTGCAGAACCATCGGTATCGGCAAGAGCGAAAGCCGAATTGATGTGGGAGTGCTGGAAAACGAGATCCGGTCCGACCTCAACGTCCAGGCAGAACGCCGGATGTGTGTCATAGACCCGGTGAAGGTAGTAATCGACAACTACCCGGATGATCTGGTTGAAGATATGATCGGCATGAATCATCCCCAGAATCCGGCAATGGGCGAGCGCACCATACCCTTCGCCAAAGAAGTTTATATTGAGCACGATGACTTTATGGAAAACCCTTCCAGGAAATACCACCGCTTAGGACCGGGCCGGGAAGTACGCCTGCGATACGGTTACCTTATCCAATATGTCTCACACAACAAGGACGAAGCCACAGGCAGAATCACCGAAATCCACTGCACCTACGACCCGGAAACCAAAGGTGGTTCGGCCCCCGACGGCAGGAAGGTGAAGGGCACAATTCACTGGGTCTGTGCCAAAAAAGGTCTACCGGTAACGGTTCGACTGTACGACAGACTGTTCAGTGTGGAAGATCCCGAAGCCGACAAAGATATCGATTTTCTGGAACACCTCAATCCGCTGTCTAAAGTCATTATCTCGAATGCCATCGCTGAACCAAGCCTGGCAACATTGCAACCGGGAGAAACAGTGCAGTTTGAACGACAGGGGTATTTCTGCGCCGATCCAGTTGAATCGATATCCGGAAAACCGGTATTGAATCGGACGGTGACCCTGAGAGATTCCTGGGAGTCCAAAAAATAAGGCTACGTTTTTTT
Source organism: uncultured Desulfopila sp. (assembly GCA_965363495.1). GTDB lineage: Bacteria > Desulfobacterota > Desulfobulbia > Desulfobulbales > Desulfocapsaceae > Desulforhopalus_A. The sequence continues at coordinate 10,084 of CBDTUM010000099.1, read as the reverse complement.
TAAAGATCTCTTTTCAGCAGAGCTTGTACCTGCAGCTTTGCTGAATGGAGAGCATGAGGGGCGACAAGTTTTTCATGAGCAGCAACACTGTTTTCTAAACCCGGTAAATGGGCAATGAGCTGGGATTCTTTTTTAATACTCGCTTGTCGGGTGTTCTGACCAATGCCCCTTGGGGGTACTCTTTTTTCTACCCCTCAAGGAAGTATTGAACGAAGTGACAGGTTTTTAGAAGCCAGGCACTAAAAATTTAGTGCGCGCAATAAAGGGAGCAGAAAATGGTACTCATCAATTTACGAAAAATGGCCAAACATCAGTCCGGCATTATCAAATCGGTCAAAGTCGGCGGAGAACTAGGCCGTCGAATACGAGAAATGGGACTGGTTCCCGGCACTGAAATTACCATTCAGGGCAGAGCTCCGCTCAATGATCCCGTAGCGCTTCGAGTCATGGGCGGCACCCTCACCCTGCGTAATAATGAGGCCGATTATATCATGGTTGAGACAGACCCTCCAGATTGACATGTCTTAAACAAAGCAACTCTTAGCCTTCCCTAAAAATATTGCAGGCACTTGAAAAACATGTTGACCACGGTTATTGTTTGGTGTACCTAAAGGTGATATGAACGCTGATAATTACTGGAGAAAACAATGCCTGGTAGAAGAAGGAAAAATGATGGCTGCTGCTTTAGCGACAAGATCAAGAACTGCTTTGGTCGGAAGAGATGCGCTAATCTGATCTCCCCACTTTCGACAAGACCAAACACTGGTCGTATCAAAGTGTGCAAAGTTACTGGAGACAGAAAAATCTGTGCCCGCATGGCGGCCATGGGACTCTATCCGGGGGTTGAAGCCGATGTCATATGTTCTCAGACCGGGAGCCAGTGCCTTCTTAAGATCAATGGAGGTACCATCAGTATTGGCCCCGAGGTGTCCGACAATATTCTAGTATCCAGTCTGTAACGATACCCCTCTATAATCTATGTGAAGGCGTCCGAGTTGCTCGGACTTTTTTTTGCCCTGTGAGTTAGGATCGACTAACAGTCGATAGAAGATATCATGATCGAAACAATTATTATCTGGACGGTAATTGCCATCTGTGCCTTTTTTACCGGTCGAAGATTCTATCGCCAATGGAAGATTGCCACCAGCAAAGACGGCAATATTTCCTGCGGCCAAAGTTGTACCTGCTGTGCCGATTCCTCCTGTAGCAGTCGAAAATCCAAAGAGATAAAATAACCAGCCAATGCAGCTATTAATGGCCCTTGCGGGCAATCCCAACGCCGGAAAAACCACCCTCTTCAATCAGCTAACCGGTGCCAGACAACACGTCGGCAACTATCCTGGTATTACCGTCGATCACAAAGAAGGGACCTTTTTCCACCAGAACCGGAAGATTACCTTGACGGATCTTCCGGGGACCTATTCGATGACAGCCTACTCGGCCGAAGAACTGGTCACCCGTGATTATCTGGTCAATGAACGTCCACAGGTGGTTATCAACATTGTCGATGCATCCAATCTCGAACGAAATCTCTATCTGAGTTGCCAGCTACTCGAACTGGGCGTTCCATTAGTAATCGCCCTCAACATGATGGACGTAGCCAAAGACCGAGGAATTGAAATTAAAGCCGAGGTGCTTGAAAAACTCATCCAGGTGCCGGTCATCCCAATTATTGCTCGATCTGGATTTGGCAAAAAGGAGCTTCTGGACGCCTGTCTGCGAATGGCTACCGAAAAAACACACTGGAATCCGCGGGATATTTCCTACGGGGACGATCTCGACACCACCTTGACTGAACTTGTGGCAAAAATTTCCGAGACATCCCTACTCATTGACAGTTACCCGGCCCGATACACTGCCATCAAGTATTTGGAAAATGATGACCAGATCCTCGACAAAGGACGCAAGAGCGATCCTGTCACCGCCCGAGCCCTGGAAGAGATAGTCAATAAGACCTCTACCCACACCCAGAAGACACTGGACGTATTTCCCGAGGCTCTTATTGCCGATCATCGCTATGGCTATATAAAATCAATATTGAGACGGGGAGTAGTCAGCCATAAATTTGATACCGACCGCCTCTACACCTCCGACAAAATCGACAAAGTACTCACCAATCGACTTGTTGGCCCGATTATTATGCTGCTGATCCTCTTTGCTGTCTATCAATTTACCTTCAGCTGGAGCGACATTCCCGTCACCTGGCTGGGAAATGTCTTTAGCTGGCTGGGCAATCAGGTTGAGAACATCCTTCCTGACGGCCTGCTCAAATCGATGATTATCTCCGGTGTCATCGATGGAGTTGGCGGGGTTCTCGGATTCGTGCCGCTTATCATGTTTATGTTTTTCAGTATCGCCATCTTGGAGGATTCCGGCTATCTCGCCAGGATCGCCTTTATGATGGACAGGATCTTCCGAATATTCGGCCTGCATGGTTCCTCGGTTATGCCGTTTATCGTCTCCGGCGGTATTGCCGGTGGTTGCGCGGTTCCTGGAGTAATGGCGACCCGTACGCTTCGTTCTCCTAAAGAACGTATGGCGACACTGCTCACCGTCCCCTTTATGAACTGCGGGGCTAAACTCCCTGTCCTGGCCCTGCTGATTGGTGCTTTTTTCAGCGAAAAAAAGGCCGTGTATATGTTTTTATTTACACTGCTGTCCTGGATTGTCGCCCTGATAGCCGCCAAATTCCTGCGATCCACCGTCCTGCGAGGTGCTTCCACTCCTTTTGTTATGGAGCTCCCACCTTACCGGTTTCCAACGCTGCGTGGCCTGTTGATTCATACTTGGGAGAGAACGTTCCAGTATATCAAAAAAGCGGGGACGGTCATTCTGGGTATATCTATTCTATTGTGGGCATTGATGACTTTTCCCGGCTTGCCCGAGAACAAAGTGGCTCTTTTCGAACAGCAGCGGCAAGCGGTGATGCACGATGTCAACGAAGATGGCGCCACGGAAAAGATTGATTTTATCAATAATGCTGAAAGCAAAGCAACGCTTAAAAACTCTATTGCCGGAAAAATCGGCAGTTCACTGGAACCTGTAACCAGCCTGGCCGGTTTTGACTGGCGGACCAATATCGCCCTGATCGGTGGCTTTGCCGCTAAAGAGGTGATTGTCTCAACCCTCGGCACTGCGTATTCTATGGGGGTAGTGGATACCGAAAAGTCCGAATCCCTGGGCCAGCGCTTGAAAAAGGATAATAACTGGAACAGAGTAGTAGCGGTTGCAGCGTTGGTGTTCATCATGTTTTATGCCCCCTGCCTGGTCACCGTGGTCTGTATCGCCAAGGAGTCGTCCTGGAAATGGGCGGCATTTTCCATGATTTTCAACACCATCTTTGCCTTCAGCATGGCGGTTGCCGTCTATCAGGTGGGAACGTTTTTCAATCTAGGTTAGTGCCGGCAAAGGAAATCGCCGGATCCCTCCTAACGTTAGCTCTTACCGTTTTCCTTCAGCCACTGCAAGGCAACGCAGGCCAGCCAGGCAGCGCCGACGGCCAGAACGTTTTCATCAAAATCAAAACTGCTGCTATGGGCTGGACCACTTTCGATAAGACCTTGTGCCCCAAAACGAACCAGACAGCCGTCGATGACCTGTTGATAAAAGGCAAAATCCTCACCACCAAGACTTGGCCGTCCCTGAGATAGAATCTGTTTTTCCCCGATCACCAGCCGAGCGGCGTGCCGTGCCACCTTTGCTGCCGACACTGCATTGTCGACAACCGGCAGACAATCGCCTAAATGAAGGGTTATCTCCACGCCATGCTGCAGGGCTACTCCATCACAAATCCGTTGCAGGCCAGTAAGAATACGGCGGCGCACCTCGTGGTCATTGGAGCGTATCGTACCAGCAATACAGGCCTCTTCAGCTATAACATTATTGGCATCTCCAGCTTGAAACCGACCGACACTCACCACCGCTGAATGATTCGGGTCGGTTTCCCTTGAGACCAGGGTCTGCAGGGCAGTGACCAGATACGCCCCGGCGACAAGAGCATCCCGCGCTTCATGGGGACGGGCAGCATGCCCGCTTTGTCCGAGCACTCGGAGCAGAAAAGGGTCAGCCGCGGAACAGATGACCCCATCGTCAATCGTCATAGTTCCGGTTGGATAATGAATGTCTATATGTCCGGCAAAAATCGCGTCTATGCCTTGTAATGCCCCCTCTTCAATTATCTTTTCAGCCCCGTTGCCATGTTCTTCTGCCGGTTGAAAGATAAGCGAGACACGACCGGCCAGCTCTCTTTTGCGTAAAAGCATTGCGGCACCAAGCAGCATCGCCACATGGCCGTCATGGCCGCAGGCGTGCATCACGCCAGGTATTTTCGAGGCGTAGGCGACTGTTTTCTTATCCTGAATCGGCAAAGCGTCCATATCCGCCCGCAAGCCGACATGACCACCATGCGTAGCATTGCTGCCGAGTGTAGCTACCACTCCAGTGCCCCCATAACCGCTGCGGTAGTCGATTCCCAGCTGCGTCAATTTTTCCTGAATAAGCGCCGAAGTCCGGTGCTCGTGATAGCTGAGTTCAGGATTCTGATGGAGTGTTCGGCGAATCCTCTGCATCCACTCGAACAGCTGCTCATCAACCACCGGCACCTTCTCCGTTTCCATTGCTGCGCCCCCTACTCTATACGGATCGAACCGATATCCACCTGTTTTGCTGGACTGACTGCGTCATTTGTAACCTGATCCTCCTCGATTTCAAATTCATCGAGGAGCAGGGCTTCAGCCACATCATCGTTGCGTATCCGCAGCTCAGCTCTCTTTCCTCCGGTCGGTTCTGCAACCGGCGTTTTTTCTTGCAGCACTCTGGGCGGTCGGCTTATTGTTTCTGATGTTTGACGCGGAGAAGAAAAAGTCCGTGTTTCCATATCAAGGGGCTGTTTAAAGATCGCAATCAGCCCATCCATCGTTTCGAGCACAGAAACCAGCTCCCAGCCCGCCTTGCCATACTGATTGAACGACAATTCGATTTCCGGTTCGTCTAGAAAAGCACTGCCAAGAAGACCTTCTTTTTTCAACTCATAATGTACAGTTTTATAACTCCAGCGCATAACCGATCATCCTGTTTTAATAACCTGAAAACTCAAAATTCGAGAGAGATAGATACGCTTAGACTCCATCATTACTCGACTCACCTTTAAAACCTGCGCTATACGCCTCTCCGACTACCTCGGCTATAATCGCCAACCCTCGACGCACTTCGTCATCATTCTGCGAATAGGTCACTCTAAGACATTCATCTTTATGTTGCCAACTTTCACTCAGGCCGGGGAAAAAATAATGTCCGGAAACCACCAGAACGCCATGTTCTTTCAACCTTTGGTAGAGCTCCAGGCTGGTAATGGGTAAATTCTCAAACCATAACCAGAGGAACATGGCACCCTCCGGGATATGGATGCGACAGGGAAGACCGGCAAATTTTTCCTGAACTACGGCTACCGCTTTGTGCATTTTTTTTCGGTAGAAAGGTTGCATAAGATCTTTACTTACTGCGGTCATTTCACCACTGGTGACCAGACGCTCGGCCAGTACTGCTCCAAAATTAGTCGGCGTAAGCGACATGATGGCATTCATGCTGGTCAGTGCACGAACTATCTCTTTTTTGGCAACCACAATACCAGTCCTGACGGCCGGCAGACCCAATTTAGAAAGCGACAGACAAACGACGAGGTTGTCATTCCAAATTGGTGTGGCCTCGGTGTATATCATGCCCGGAAATGGCAGACCATAAGCGCTGTCAACGATGAGAGGAATATTATGCAAGGCGGCCAAGTCAGCGAGTTTCCCCAGTTCTTCATCGGTTACCACATTGCCGGTTGGGTTGGTCGGTCTGGAAATACAGATGGCACCAATAGTCTCATCGATCTGAAGATTTTCGAAATCAACATGATATTTGAAAAAACCGTCATCAAGCAATTCTATTTTGGGTCGGGTGGAGACAAAAAGATCATCTGTCAGACCGAGATCGGCATAGCCGATATATTCAGGGGCCATGGGCAGACAGATTTTTTTTGCCGTCACCCCTGCAGTACCGTCCGGCATGACACCGGCGAAAAGATTAAAAAGCATGAAAAAGGCGGTCTGGCTACCGTTGGTCAAGCAGATATTTTCCGGGCCAACAGCCCATCCCAGTTCTTTTTTGAGAAGAGCCGCCAAACCTGTACAAAAGTTTTTTTCACCCTGGGGAGGGGCATAGCTGCCGACCAGCTGCTGAAAGCTTTTACTGTCACTGCATATTTCCAGAAGCTGCTGACGCATGATCTCCTGAAACTCCGGCACCAGGCCGGGGTTTCCGCCGCCCATCATAATCATGTTTTCATTGGCAAGCCTGGCCTGACCCAGATCATCCATCAGAGAAAGAATACCGGCATTACAGGTCATTTTCCGACCAAATTTTGTGAAATTCATAAGCTGTGTCTTTTGCTGTAAAGGTTCAGAAGTGGTGTGGATTGGGTTTATAAGAGAGAGCTCAGTCGTCTTGCAGCAAGAACATGCAGCAGACGCACCAATAAAAAAGTAACGATAAGCGCAAAAATAATCCTGCCCCATAAAATTCCACCGATCTTGCCACCAATGGCGGCCATCAGCAAGGTGTCTTCAACCAGACCATGGCAAAGTCCCAGCAGGGCCATGGAATTAAAGACCTCCTCTCTGGCCATCTTGCCGGTAGTGGTCTCTCTGATTATCAGTGCCCCGCCATAACCAATGCCCATAATCATACCAACGACGGTAATCGGAGCCGCCTGCCGGCTCATCCCAAAAAGCGGCAGAATCGGCGCCAGGAGCTTCTCCAGTAGAGACAGGATACCAAGCGCTTTGAAGATCCGCATGCTGATGATTATACAACATATTATCAGAACTATCAGTCCCTGGTTTTGCAGCAAACCAAGCCCCCACTGCCAAAGGCCCTCGGATTTGGCGGTCGCCTTAAATAACAGGCTTGCCTCCTCCTGCCAGAGATCAAAGCCGAGGCATAGCCGATTAAGAATAAAGGCATAGACCACCGCACCAACCAGGCGCAGCAGACTGATCGGCAAGAGGTTCGCCCCGGCCCGCTTGCTGACACTCAGCTCAATAGGCAGAGAATGAGCCACGAGTATCGCCGAACAGAGCACTGTTATCTGGGCACTGGTCAGCTCAAGCCCAGGAGCCAGGGCAGCAAAAACAGCAATACCGCCATATATATTCGTGAGCATTGCTGTCGCCCAGACCAGCCCGAGTGAACCGGGCAGCCCGAGGAGGTTCATTATCGGTTCCAAGAGCATGCTGAGAGAGCCAATTAAACCAAATTCCTGCAATATCTTGGTGATTATGGCGACCGGGATGGTAATCCGGATCAGTTCCCAGCTGGTCAGCCAGGTTTCCCGGAAGAGCGATAGCACCACTGCTGTCAACCTGCTGTTCTGCTTGTGAGTATTGTTAGACATTAAAAGACGATGGGTATTTCGCGGGATCGCTCAGGCAAATATCTTCGAGCCGGGCGGTTTGTTGCCCTCTTTTTTTGGAGAATAGAGTTGACAGATAATACCGGAGTTTTCGTATACCACTCTCGCGGGATTGATGCGACTCTTAAATGCCATAGCGCGACAGCCGTACGGCCTGCCGGGGTCATGGGTGATATAATAGTGCACGCATTGTAAACAATGAGGGAGCTGCTCTACCATTAATCTTTCCTGTTAAATAATCATTTTTTATAATTTTCAGCCGTATACATTTGATTTTTCGGAAAATCGTAAAACAACATCCTGCCCCCACCGCTCGCCGGGGTAAACCCATCTACTTTAGAGTATTCCACGCCAACGATCCCACAGGTCGGGACATTATCGAACGATCTCCCGGTCAGATGCTCGGCAAGCTCAGTTATGGTATTATTATGACCAACCAGAAACAAAATATTTACTTTGCGCAACAATTCCTCAAGCAGCTGCAGGTGATACGCGAGTGTTCCGAGGTAAAGCTCAGGGTAGTAACAGATGTCATCTTTGTTATAACCGGTCCCTCCTGCGATACATTTTGCGGTTTTTTTCGCTCTTTTAGCCGGACTTGCAGCAATAAGTTCAGGGTGGATCCCTGCTCTGGCAAGACGGTCGGACATTGCCGCACAGTCCCCCTTGCCACGCTTATTAAGAGGTCTGGAAAAATCGTCCAACTCGAGATCCGCCCAGCTGGATTTAGCGTGACGAAGAAGATAGAGTCGCTTCACAATTCGTTTCCTCACTGTATAATTTCCTGCCAGAACGATTAACGGCCGTAACGGTTTTCCCTACCCCGCCTTTGCCATTGTTAATCAACTGTATTTTCATAAGGACAGTTTTCGAAAGAAATATTCAATGAAACCCTGCTTATCCCACCAGTTAAAAGTATCATTTGTACCAGCTAAATGCGAGTGAAAACGTTGGCTCACCAATGATCGACTAACAGCTTCGAACAGATTTTTTTTGTCTTATTTTTTATCTTATTATGTTGTTTACTGACAAAACGACAGTCAATGTATAAAATAGGTAGCCATGAGATTGCAGGAATTTTATCAAGAAACACCACCCGCCACAGCAACATTATCTAATCATTTAAAAAAGAAACAGGGTATTTTATGCTATTGCATTATATTTTCGCAGCACTGTTGCTGCTTGGATCAATCACCACTGCCAGCGCAGAGGAAGCCAAAACGGTTCCTGAGAGCGTCTATCCCGGCCTGGAATATGCTCTTTCCCTTAACCAATCTTCGGCCAACCTTGATCCAAAACAATTGTCCGGGCTGATCCATTTTGTCGGTTCCATACCTGCCGATTCAGGCATGAAGCTCAAAGAGCGACAAGGAGCTTCCGGAGCGTTCTATGCTTTTTCGGTCCAAACTGATTTTATTCAAGTTCTGGACTATGTTTACAATCCGGATATTCCCCTCTATGTAACGATGCCGTCGTCGCTACGGCAGCATGAATGGCTCACCCCACAGATGATTGTTTCACTCAAGAATCTTCCCCGTCAGATTAAATCTACCGGCGACATCCGTCTGGTACGTGGTCGGGACCGCGAAATTATCAGCCCTGACACCAATACGGGAGGGTATTACACGTATGAACAAGATCGATTAGTGACAGTTCTGCCCGGTCCTACTGGCCCCGTGCTTATTTCCGTATCAAGCCAGAACGATTTATCGGAAGTAGGCAAGAAAGGATGCATTGTCGGCGACGACAAAGACTGGAACTATCTGTATTCCCAGGAAACGGGGTTGAACACTTTTGGACTGGGGTGGGTCGAATCGTACATGTACTCAGCCCATTCTGTTATTGTCTATGTAGCTGATTCATCAGCAAACGTAATCCACGTAGGTTCATTCAAGTGGCTGAACGGGGGATGGGCCAAGATGAACATGGTCAACTCGAACCATATCCTCACCGGCATCAAGCGCTTTGCCTCAGATTTCAAGGAGGTACTGGAGGCCCCTGGTTTACCTGACCCGCTCGTGTTGGAAGACACCTATCGGAAGCTGCAGGAGAGCAGTGTACAAAGACTGCGTCAGAAGGTTTCGCCCTATCTCCTGGCCCTGAAGCAGACAGACGCTGCGGCACTGCAATCCAATCCTTTTAAAACCCTTCTCTCTTCAGGAACATATCTGCAGCAGATGAGCCATGAGGACCTCGTCCAGGTGTTGTTGCTTGAATACGTTAAATCCTGGGTAGGCAAAGAGTCTTTAGTTCGTCTGGCATACAATTAATAAAAACCTACGAAGAATTCAGGCCATTTCGTTTCGATTTTTTTAGTTTCTCATTGTAGAAATCCGGATAAAGTTTTTGCGTGCACTCCGGACAAATTCCATGAGAAAACCGAGCATCCGAATGTTCTGATATATAGTGTTCTATCTGTTGCCATTGTTCTGCCTGATTCTTGATTTTTTTACAATTGGCACATATCAGAAGAAATCCCTCCAGCGTCCTGATTTGCCTATAAAGTCGGATAAACAGCAGTACCTGCACCACTGTTATTATAAAAAATATACCTACCTCAATAGATATTTCGCCCATTCTTTGAGAATATAAGGTCGGCGTATCATGGAAAAGATAATGCGGCAAATCTAA
>CBDTUM010000098.1:0-16937 GCA_965363495.1 uncultured Desulfopila sp. | reverse complement strand
CTTGTATGCTGGGCGGACTGATCGTGCACAGATGGGGTGCTGCTGAATAGTTACGTTATTTTTTATATGCCCTGTCCCAACCCCAGGCGTTGGCGCCGGAACCACGTTGAAAAACACGTTCACGATAAACATCCGCAACCACATCGGCATCACCAGCCAGCAGTGCCTTTGTTGCACACATTCCGGCACAGAGGGGCACTTTTCCTTCTGCTATTCGGTTCTGGCCATAAAGTTTCTTCTCTTCATCACTGAACGTTTCCTCAGGACCACCGGCGCAAAAGGTGCATTTATCCATGGCACCTCTGGCTCCAAACACGTTCCCTGCCGGGAACTGTGGAGCGCCGAACGGACAGGCCATAAAACAATAACCGCAACCAATACAGGTTTTCTTACTCACCAAGACTATACCATCGGCGCGTTGATAAATTGCATCAACGGGGCAGACGGCGATACAGGGAGCATCAGCGCAGTGCATACAAGAGACCGAAATAGATTTTTCCCCGGGCTCTCCTTCCTTTAAGGTGATAACGCGGCGGCGGTTAACGCCAACCGGAATATGATGCCCTTCTTTACAAGCTACAACGCAGCCACCGCAATCAATGCAGCGCTCGACGTCACATAAGAATTTCATTCTTGCCATTATTTATTCCTCCTCATCCGCACTGATCAAGCACGAGTGACTTTGCACAGACCATCTTTGGTAGCCTGCATCTGAGTGACTATGTCATATCCATAATTGGTGACGGTATTGGCCGGATCACCAACTGTAAACGGTGCATGTCCATCAGGGTAATCTTTAACATAGGACTCGCCCATCAGGGTGCCGGCAAAATGGAATGGCAGGAAGATCGTTTTTTCATCTACACGCTTCGAGAACTTGGCCTTGACTTTAATTTTAGCGCCTTCAGGGGACTCAATTATCACCATGTCACCTTTGCGAATACCAAGATTATTGGCCAGGCGTGGATTAATTTCAACGTACATTTCCGGCTGCAGCTCTGCCAGATATTTGTTGCTTCTCGTCTCGGCACCACCACCCATATGTTCAACAACACGACCCGTCGTGATAACAATAGGATATTTTTTTACCAGATCGGGATTCTGCTCACTCTCATACTTGGTAAAAACCCTGAAGTGGTTGGCCATATCTTTATAGGTCGGATATTTGGCAATTAGATCCGGACGAGGTGAATGCAGGGGTTCACGATGGATCGGAACCTTGTCCGGGAAATTCCAGACGACGCAACGAGCTCGAGCGTTGCCAAACGGTGCCATTCCCCGGGCTATGGCATCTTTTAAAGTCTTCTGGGAAAGGTCGGTCTTCCAGTTGGTACCGGGAACAATCTCCTTGAACTCTGGATATCCCCCTTCAACTTCACTACCTGGATTATAAACACCTGCCGCGGCCAATTGATTTTCAGTGCGACCGCTGCTTTCATATGTCCTCTCTTCACCGAATCGATTACGGAACGGCAAACCACCTTCAGCGACCGGTTTGGAAATATCATAGAGTATCGGCGTCCCTGGGTGTTCTGTGGTCCAGCAGGGCCAGGGCATGCCATAATAATCACCATCACATGGACCGCCTTTTGCCTGCAGATCATCAACATCGAAGGTGTGCCAGTTCTCCATATGTTTTTTTATACGCTCAGGCGTTTGGCCATTGTAACCGATGGTCAAAGACCCCGAACCAAGCTCACGGGTTATATCCTCTGGAGTCTGTTTGATATTTTTATAGAACTCATCGGCAAAACCAAGCTTTTTCACCAGGAGTTCCATGACCTGATAGTCATCTTTACTGTCATAGACTGGATCGACTACCTTATTACGCCACTGAATCTGGCGTGATGTGGATGTCACTGAACCGGACGTCTCATATTGGCTTGCGCCCGGGAGGATATATACATTGTCGGTTTTGGTAACCGCTGCGGCAATAGTCGGGAAAGGATCTACTATTACCAGCAATTCAAGCTTGTTTAATGCCCTGACCACCCTGTTGTATTGGGAATTCGAGTTAGATCCACAACCCCACTGAATCATAGCCTTAATTGGAGTAGGAGATTCAATTTTCTCCTCATTGAGCACACCTTCGTACCATCTGGCCAGCGTGAAACCTTTCTCGTTCATCCATTTTTTTTCCGGGAAACGGCCAACCATCCAGTCGTAGTCAACATCCCATACTTTGCACCAGTGTTTCCATGCCCCATCAGTAAGACCGTAATAGGCGGGTAGATTGTCTGACAGTACACACATGTCAGTTGCTCCCTGGACATTGTCATGACCACGGAAGATATTGGTCCCGCCACCCGATTTACCCATGTTACCAAGAACGAGTTGCAGGATACAAAAAGCCCGGGTAATAGAGGAACCGATTGAATGCTGGGTACCACCCATGCACCAGGTCAGACTGGTAGGTCGATTGGTTGCAAGTATTTCAGCAATCCTGGTAACCTCAGATGCTGGAATGCCGGTAATATCCTCCACAACTTCCGGCGTGTAATGCAGGGCGACTGCAGCCATCTCTTGATACCCGGAGACCCGGGTTCTGATGAACTCTTTGTCCTCCCAGCCGTTGGTGATTACCGCATTGACAAGCCCCATTACAAAGGCTGTGTCTGTGCCAGGGCGGATACGGACATAGTCGGTTGCTTTGGCGGCGAGCTTGGTAAAGCGTGGGTCAACGACGATGATCGGTGCGTTATTTACTTCTTTAGCATGGAGAATATGCTGCATGGAAATGGGATGGGCCTCAGGAGCATTCGATCCGATAAAGATCATGCATTTGGTATGCCTGATATCGTTCAGGCTGTTGGTCATTGCCCCGTACCCCCAGGTATTGGCAACACCCGCCACTGTTGTGGAGTGACAGATACGGGCCTGGTGGTCAATATTGTTCGACCCCCAGAAGGCCGCAAATTTTCTCTGCAGATAGGCCATCTCATTTGAAACCTTGGCGCTGCCGTTAAAATGCAGGGCATCCGGGCCATCTTTTTCTCGCAGATCAAGCAACTTTGCACTGATATCGTCCAGGGCCTGGTCCCAGGAAATGGTCGTCCATTTCCCATTTACACGCTTCAGGGGTTGTTTCAACCGTTTTTCGCTGGTTACCATATCGATAGCCCCGGCACCTTTGCAGCAGTGAGCCCCGCGTGATACGGGATGATCCGCAGCTATTTCCTGACGTACCCAGACACCGTTTTGTACCTCGGCTTCAATACCACAGCCTACCGCGCAGTAGGTACAGATCGTTCTAATTTTCTCGGAACCGACGTATGGTTCACTTTTACCGGATGCCGCACTGGCCTTACTGGTCATCCTGGTAGTCATAGCCACCCCGGTCAGAGCGGCAGTCGCGAGCGACAATTTAAGAAAAGATCGCCTGGCGACCTTGGGATTGAGAGTTACTCTGTGACCAGCAGATACAGCACTGCTCCCAGAGAAATTCTTAATTTTTCTCCTAGCCATTGATTTTTCTCCTTTTCGAGTAGAAAACTTTTTCGTGGCTGACAGATGCTCACCCGGCAGCCCTCCGGCAAACCTCACCGGTGCTTATGATCGCAGGCTTTTATAGTATTTCTTAAAACTCTCGCTCTCATAGTAAAGTGATTCCTCTAAGCGATCGGGCGTCGATGCAGACTTTGCTTTTGCAGGTTTTACAATGGCTGCAGTCCCGACCACAACAGCTGCTGTACCAGCCAGGATGTGCTTGAGGAATGAACGCCGTTTATCCTCTTCTTTTTTCATCATAAACCCTCCTGTTCCTCTCATTATCCTTCAAGAACGCTCCTTGAGTGGAGCGCAAACAATACAACTATTTAGAAATAACCAAGTTCTTCTCCAGATCGAGATAACCACCGAGAATCTGGCAGCATAAATAATAAAAATCGGCATGCTCACTCTCGTTGAGAGCCGTCGAGAATTTCTCAGTAAAGGGTTCAAGGAACTCTGCAACCAGTCTTCCCTGGACTTGCCTTATTCTCTCCCCACCACTCGTCTGTTCCTCTTCAATAAGAGAAACAAAGGTATCAAGCATGACAACCAGGGAATCTTCAGGATCCGTCACCCCTTTCTTTTTTTGCACTCCCCCCTCTTGCATTAATCCGCGGATATCGACAAGGGCCTGATCGTAATTGCGGCCATTCAAATAATACGATGCAGTAGTTTCCACCAGGCCACCATCAAAGGGATTGACAAAGAGCTTGTAGTATTCTTCCTGCAGCTCTTTGAGCGTTTTATTATTGAGAGCTCGGGAAATTTCTTTAACACCATTATCGAAACGGGGGCTCACCTGTTCCTTGGCAAGCGCCGCGAAAGTACCCCGCCAACGACTCATCATTTCCGCGTCAGGCTCTGCAACGAAAAAAGATTTTATAAGATCGAGAAAACGAAAACGTACCTGAAAGAGATCCCGTTCGTTCAATTCATCCATAGTTATACCGACTCAAAAAGTTTCACGACCCGGCAGGTGTCGCAATATTCAAAATGACTTGTATCGACCGTTTCTTTTTGCGATAAAATCGCCATGACCCGATCAAAGCTCTTTTTGGTGCCAAAGACTTTACCACATCTTTTACAGGCCATTGGTTCGGCTTTGGCCAGTTCGGTTGGCGTAAAAAAATCACCGTTCAGGGTACATTCAGGAGAAAGAGTCAGTGCGTTCTCCGGACATATGGCGACACAGAGCCCACATCCCACACACATGGCAGCCAGGTGATTCAGGGTAAGCTGCTGCTGATCAGCTCTCATGGCCCCGATGCGGCAGTCGTTGAGACAGGCCAGGCATTGCGTGCACAGCTCAGTATTGCAACGCACAGTGGCAAAAGGCAGGAATCCTTCCGGCCGAATGGTTACTTCGCGACCGCTGTTTTTAACCAGCACCTCAAGGGATGCCGCAAGTGAGTGTCTTCGATTGATAAATCGAAGACTTTTCTGAACACTGCCAAAGCTCCCGGCAGGAGATACAGCCATCACCGAAGCAAAACCAGGCAGACTGACACTCACCACAGCATCCTCTATATCGTAGAGTCGGCTCAGCAATTCATTGGCTAAACCAAGCTGTTTTTCATATACGGCTCTACCGTATTGCTGATCTTCGCTTTGCAGAAGTACGATCCGTCTCGCGCCCTGACTCAAGAGAAACATGAAGTGAAAAAGGGAAAGGCTCTCTACCGTGTCGTATTGCAGGAACAACACATTTTCGCGTCTCTTGCCCTGCTGTTGCCACCAGAGACCGTGCAGCTTTTTTTCGTCGCCGATTATTACAGTTCCGTCCTGGGGAATGGTCACATCGGCAAAATAATCGGTAAAAGAAGAATCATTGAATCGCTGGTTCTGCAGCGCACCGGTGGGACAGGCTGCAACACAGGCACCACACTCTGTACACTTGAAAGAGTCAACCGTTACTCCTTTGGAGTCCTGTACTATTGCGCCATGAGGACAGCTGGACAAACAGAGGTCACAGCCACCCCCGTGATTTCCGCTACACTGGCAGAGTGCATTATTACAGGTAACAACCTCATCAATCTGGCAGGGATAAAGGGTAGCAAAATAGTCGGGCAAATTCTTTTCATAAAAAACGTTTTCAAACCCTGCAGGCAGCGCCACCCTTAATTCCCCAAGTATGATGAGTGCAGGCACTTCAGCAACTTTGTTCAGGACACTATGGACATCAATTGCCTTTGCCTCACAAACCTTTTCACACTCTTTGCAGAAGGTGCAGATATCGTAATGTATCAACAGATTCTCGGAGATGCACTGTTCCGGGCAGGCCGGACCACAGTCGCCGCAGTAGGTGCATAGCTCGAAGTTGATGGGTGATCGGAGCTGAAATTCCAGCTGGCATTTCTGGCCATGATTATCAATATTCAGCTCTGTCACTGTCGGTATGTCAGGGTGATAGCCTTTTACCAGCAAGGGCTCAATTTCTAACACGCCGCCGTAGGTATCAAGAAATTTTTCTAATTGCCTGGCGCTATCGCCGACGACACAGACGCGGTTGTCAGTTTCCAGGGTATAACTGCGGTAGTTTACCTTCTTCTTACGCAGCAGCTCTGCCTGGGCTATTGCTGATAATTCCCCGTCGCTCCACGTAGCGAGGCTATGATTGAGCTGAAGTGTTGCGGACAAAGGAACGCCGCACCCTGGAGCGGTTGCAGAAAAACCCCCGGCAATGAGAATGGTTCCCCGCCCCTTCTGATCGGGAGCAAAACCTTTTTCCTGACCGGGATGGAGGATTTCCTCAGTAATTTCGAGCTCGGGTGCATTCGAACCTTCCTGAACGAGCAAACACGTAGAAAAGAGTTTACGCATGGAGTTCTCAACCTTTGCTTGGTATTGAGCAGGATCTTCTCCCGCCAACAACATATTTTGGAGCCTTACTTCTAAAAGTCTGTCACGTACCAGAGGGGTATAAAAAACAAGAAAACGGAGAGTATGTCTAACATTAAGAACTTGGATATACCGTCAAGGCACTGATACCGGTTTATTTCTTGCTCACCGGGGTTCGACACAGAAAACTACAACACAGAAATTGCTGTAATCTATAGATTGGAAACAGAAAGATTCAATCCAGTTATACCAGAGATGACCTTCTGTAAGATTTAGTTAGTATAAGAAACTTTAGCGACGAAAAGAATCAGCCCTGTCCCTTTTGTTTTGTAGGGAAAAAACAACCAATCGCGTAAGGAACTAACCTACATCACCCCGACCGATTGACTTTAAAAAGTCCTGTTCGGTCCACAGCACCGCCCGACGGATAAGCTCTGCCGCTGTTTTGATACCGAGTTTTTGTTTGACACGGTCCCGATAGGTACCAATTGTTTTGACGCCGAGTTTCATTTGATCGGCAATTTCCCTGGTGGAAAGTCCCGCCCCAAGTAATCTGAAGACCTCAAGTTCCCGGTCAGTGAGGAGATCGACGGTTCGACTGTTCGGAGTATCAGCCTTCACCTGCAGTCTATTAAGTAAGCGTTCCATGATTTTCGCGCTGACGTGGATTTTACCATTGCGGATATTTCTAAGAGCGGAGATCACATTCTCACTGGCCTCTTTTTTCATGATATAACCGCGTGCTCCGGCCCGAATCGCCCTTTCGGCCCAGACCTGTTCATCATGCATAGAAAGGACTAACATGAGCACCGGATTCTTTTGGGTAGTGAGCTCCTTGACCAGATCAAGACCATTGTCACCGGCAAGAGTGATATCAATAATCGCCAGATCAGGAAGATGTTCCTCTAGCACATTTCTAGCGCTGGCGATGTCTTCTGCCAGACCACAGACAACAAAGTCCTCTTCCTGGTTGAGCAGTTCCGCCATGCCCATTCTGAATATGGGATGATCATCGACAATTATCACTCTCGATTTCATTCCAGCCCCTCGCCTGTCACTGAGATTACCGTTCCACCCTCTTTTCCCGAACTGATGGTCAACTCTGCACCTATAGCTTTTGCCCGATATTTCATGGTATGACAGCCCATACCGGTTGCAGCCGGAGTACCATCAAAGCCGATTCCGTCATCGACAATTTTCAATAAAAACCCTCCATCTTCAATGCGCATATATACCCCAATCTTTTGCGGTTTGCCATGACGTGCAGCATTAAAGACAGCTTCCCTTATTATATAATGCAGATGAGTAGCTGTATTTTTACCAAGGTCTTTGCCCCCTGCCCCGCCCTCCCATGAAAGGTCGAAACTCACCTTAAATATCTTTTCCACCTCAACAACCAGCTCTTCAATTGCTGCTTCAAGCCCATATTCAATGACATGCACAGGATAGAGCCCCTGTGACAGTCGACGAGTCTTTTCAATGGCATCTCTGATCAGGTTGCGAATCGTCTCAAGCTGGTGCTCCCGTTGTGGTGCCTCACTGTGCAGTTGTTGCTGCACAACCTTACTGAGTAGTTCCACTCCGGTCAGATGTGAACCGAGATCATCATGAAGATCTCGGCCGATTCTCGACCTTTCCTCTTCGCTGACAGCAATTATCTGCCGCTCCAATCGGGCCAGTTCCTCCTCGGCACACTTATTCAGCACATGCAGCCACATGCCCTCGAGCAGCATGGTCATCTGCCGTATATCAGAATTATCGTATTTTTCATTATTGTTACTGACTCCGGCGACGACCACAATTTTTCCGTCATTAAAAATGGGCACATCGAGATGCCGCTTCAGTACAGTAGAGTAAGGAGAGATATCCTCCCCTTTGTCGGGAGTGCATGCATTGACAATTATTGCAGTTTTCTTCATCACGACCTTACCGGGAAGGCCTCCGTGTTCTACCGCCTTGGAGATGGCTCTTTCCCCTTCTCGAGCCTTTGCATCCTGTTCATTGGGCACGAAATATGAGCAGATAGCAATTTGAGTCTGCGCTGTATTGACCAGGGCCAGATAACCCTCTTCGCTTCTGGTAATCTGCACAATACGCTGCAGGATAAAATCGTATTTATCCTGCAGGGAGTACTTTTCCATCATCCCCAGACGCAGCAGCGTATCGAGGCGCAATTCATCCCGATGCAGCTGGAGTTCGTTCTTTATCCGTTCTTCCACCATCTGGTTTGCCAAATGGCTGAGGTCAGCAAACTCTCTGAAAACAAGATCTTCATTGTTGATTTTCACATTCGAATCGGCAGCTTGCCTAAAAAAATTGGTGAAAAGGCTGATTCCCTGTTTAATTTTGAGTGAATAGAAAAAGGTACAGAGGAGCAAAAGAGCTACAGCAATGGCAAAGAGGACAATAAAGACGAAGACGTTCTTAAAAGATATCCCTTGATAGGTTTTTGTTTCAGCAGCAATGGTTTGCTCCATCGCATCCATGAACATTGAGGCGCCAAGTACCCAGCCCCAATCCGGATAAAGCTGTACAAAACCGAGTTTTTGGTGGATATCCCCGGTCGCAGGCCTCTGAATTGAGTAATGAACATATCCTTTTTTTTTGCCGTTCATCGCGGTTTTCAGAAACGCCTCGCCATATTTCATACCATCGCTATCGACCAGATCCCGCACCGATCGACCGATAAGGTGCTCATTCTGATTACTGAGAATAGTCCCGTCGGTTCGAAAACTAAAGACCTCTCCGTCTTTGCCGAATTGAATAGCGCGGATTCTGGTTAAGACCTCATGCTGAAGAGTCTCTTCGAGCTCTTCAGTATAAATCCCCGCCCCGATAAACCAGTCAAGTGGTTGGAAATATTTGACAAAAGTGATCACCGGAAAACTATTCCCAAAAAACTCAGGTTTAATAAGATTGTAGCGGTACAGGCCGGCTTCTTTGTCTTTAATAATTGCAATGATATCGCCGACCACATCCTGCCCGTTGATCTCCTGAAATTCAGCCGCAGATTTCCCTTCAAAAAACGGCTCATCGGCAAAGAGATCGATGCGCCCACTTTGCACCCTGCCGGTAAAATAATACCCGCGCCCGTTATCCCAGCGTATCGGCCGTAACAGCTCTATAACCATGGACCGCAGTTCATCGATATTTTTTTCATCTTTATAGAGTCGATAAGTATGTGAAGCAATAGTATAGGCTGCCTGCACCCGTTCGCGGATATCCCGTTCGACCATATGTGCATTTTGCTGCCGCCGGTAATGTATCAGTTCGACAACCCTGGCCAATTCCTCCTGAACCCTCACTTCATATTGGTGCTTGTAGGTATTCCGAATGTTGTCAATACTCCCCTTGTAGGCTTGAAACTCATTAATAGCCCAGAAAATACCAATAAAAACGGCCAGAGATGTTACCACCACCAGCGAAGCGTAGAACGGTGCCGAGGAAAGGGAAATTTTGTGAAAGAGTCGCCTTGAAGGCCTTGGCATAGAACGTACCTCTTTACTTACCATCCTTGAGTTCTTGCACAACAGGATAGATCCGGGTCAGATAAACGGTATCCATCCCCTGATGGTCATCAGGACTAAAGCGAAGCTCAAGTCCTCCCAGATCAAACCATCCGATCTCCTCCATGGTGGCTATAAATTTTTCCCTGGTAAGTTCTCCTTTCACCGCCGAGGCTATTTTGCCAAACAGTTTGCCGACAATAAATCCCTCAAGAGAAGTAAAACTTATCGGCGCATCATGCTGATACTTTGCCATGGTTCTTTTAAATTCACCAATCAAGGCGATATCCGTATCATGGGGAGAAGGCACCACCTGAGACACAACCACGCCCTGTCCGTAACCGCCGAGAACTTCCCTGAGACTCTCCGTGCCGACAAAGGAGATATTGCCAAATAACACTTCGGTGGAAACCTTGTTCCTACTCAGTTTTATAAATTCGGCACAGGCGGCATAAGCACCGACCAGCACTACTGCCTCCGGCTTCTCCTGGTAAATGTCACGCAGTGCACCCATGACTGCAACCGTGTTGCGCTCATAGCTTCCCTTGGAAACAAGCGTCATGCCCCTTTTAGCAAGGGCGATTTCTATACCCTGCAGACCCGCAAAACCATAACTGTCATTCTGATAAAAACAGGCGACCCGGCTCAGTTGTTTTTGATCGATCAGGTAGGAAGCCAGTTTTTCCATCTCCTGGAAATAGCTGGCCCGAACATTTATGACATATTTATTAAAGGGAGTGCGTAAAAATTCGGCACCGGTAAAAGGACCAAAAAAGGGGATCTTCACTTCGCGGATAATCGGCGCTACCGCTTTGGAAGTAGGCGTACCAACGGCCCCGATCAAAGCAAAAACATGGTCGTCGTAGATCAGCGCCTTAGTGTTTCTGATAGCTTCGTCTGGCTCATAGCCGTCATCCCGGCTGAGTAAAATGACTTCCCGGCCATGAATTCCACCATTATCATTTATTGATAAAAAAGCAGCGAGCAGACCAGCCCGCATCTCTAACCCGAGGTTTTGGGCAGGACCGCTCAGTGCACAGGATTGACCGAGAACGATGGGCGTGGACAACGGCAGCGGCCCACTCTGTACCGTGGAAGAGCAAAGAAGTAACACATAGCATAGAAGACGGACGTACCTGCACCTCATACATTTTCTCCCAAACCAACAGATAGTTTGCTACGTTGACAAAGACACCTTCCGGCTCTACCTCTTACTATTACTATTACTGAGTGCTACTCTGTTGTATCATCCCGACGCAAAAGCGTGGCGACGATACAACTCCCTTCAAGTCTAGAATTATTCCTGTATGTAAACCAGCTCGCCAAGAGCTAGCAACAACTCCTGATAAAATGATGCTTGAAATTCATCGAAACTCCCTTTAGGGTAATCGGCCACATATTGACTTTAAATACAACAACAGCCAACAGATACGCATATGAACAACTCACAGCCCGAAAGTACCCGGCTCACCATGAGCCATATGACAACCGTGGTTACCCCCAATGGTATAACCGAGCAGCTGGAGCAGCTGGCCATCGAAACGCCCTATTCCATAGCTCTCAATGATAAGACCATAGGCTCCTCGATGGTGCTCCCTGTCGGCCTCGAAGAATTCGGCGCGGGCTTTCTTTTCGGCCAGGGGTATATTAAAGAGCCTGGGGAAATTAAAGAAATCTATATCTGTCCGGAGGGCCGCATTGCCGTATACGCCGATGTGGAGTATACGGAACCAAAAGAGGTGATTATCACCTCCGGTTGCGGGGGAACAGGCAAGATTTCCAGGGAAATGCTCGAAGGAGCCTTTGATCCCCTGCAGGAATGCACAATAACCTTTCCAGAGATCAGCACCTTTATCCGCCAGGCTCTGCAATATTCTCCTTTAGGCCCGCAAACCCACTGCGTCCATGGCTGCGGGTTCTGGGAGAACGGAAAGCTACAGCTCTTCTATGAGGATGTTGGGCGGCACAATGCAGTAGACAAGGTACTTGGTGCCATCCTGCTCGGCCGGGCAACGCCAAGGGGCGCAATCTACACCACCGGGCGCCTCACTTCGGATATGGTATTGAAATGTGCCCGGCTCGGCATCCCGATAATCATGTCCAGAACCGCACCCTCCTCACTGGGGCTGGCCATCGCCAGAAGATCAGGGGCAACCCTGGCTGCCTATGCCAGACCGGATCGCGTAAACGTTTTCAATGCCCCCCACCGTATTGTGACGTAAGCCATCACCCGTAAGAATTCGGCGTGGAGGAAAATCTGCTATTTTTTCGGCCGATCTTCCATCCCAAGCTCAATCAGACGCTCAAGAAACTGTGGAAAAGGCAGGCCATGCACCGCCGCCGCCTGCGGCATGAGGCTGGTCGCCGTCATACCGGGGATGGTGTTGGTTTCAAGCAGATACAAAGAACCGTCTTTGGTCAGAATCATATCCGTCCGGGAATAGCCGCGCAATCGCAATGCCTTGTGGGCGGCTACCGCGTATTGCTGCGCGAGTTTGGTTATCTCGCCGGGGATTGAGGCAGGACAGATTTCTTCTGTGGCTCCGGGCAGGTATTTGGCGTCATAATCAAAAAAGGTGAATTTTTTATCAGGCACAATTTCGATTACCGGCAACCCTTCCAATACATCATTGCCCAACACGCCGACGGTCAGCTCCCGCCCTTTAATATATTTTTCCACCATCACATGGGAATCGTGGCGCAGCGCTCGTTGTATCCCCGACAGCAGCTCTTCTTCCGTCTGGGCGAGAGAAAGCCCGAGACTGGAACCTTCATGGACCGGCTTAACCACTACGGGCAGGCCGAATCGTTCTACCAGCGCTGCAGCATCGATTTTATCGCGGCTGGTCAGGATACACGAATCGGCCACAGGCAGACCATTTAAGGCGTACAACTCCTTGGCCAGCTGCTTATCCATGGCAATGGCGCTGCCAAGCACCCCAGAACCCTGGTAAGGCACGCCAAGAAGATCAAGAAATCCCTGCATGGTACCGTCTTCCCCAAAGAGACCATGAAGGAGAATAAAGGCAAAATCAATCTCCGGTGCGTCGGCCGCAATTTTGGCCAGATCCGTCGCCGGGTCATAACGCCGCACCCTAAATTTTTCCAAGTCAAGAGCCTTTTCCACGCTCGCCGCACCACTGAGCGAAACTGCCCGTTCACCCGATACTCCGCCGGCCAACAGGGCAATATGTAGTTTTTCTTTCTGCATAGACTTCATTCCTCATAATGTCGAATCAATCTCATGGGTATCTTCTATCGATACTCACACCGAACAGCAAACTCTACTGCCAAGGTACTCTTCCCTGCTCGCAAGATCACCTAAAAACGTAAGAACCAGTCGTTCTTTAAACCATTGCGTCGAGAAGATTACGGGGTCTCGATTGTCCATTTCAGACATTTACCGCTTGTTTTAATCATTGAAAAGAAAGAAATTGCCCATCAACCAGACTATCGCCTTCTATTGCCTTGACAACAGCTGGATATTCTCGTCATTTGTACACTGGCACTTTTTTACTGGAACGAGGGAGATTCCATGATCAATTCAGACCATTTCGATAAGCAGCTCGCCCTGCTGCAACATTTTTTCGATACTGCAAAAAACGATGCCCTTGCATCTCTTGCACCCAAGACCCTTGTCGGTATGCGCAACCAAACGCGAGCGGCATTGCATGATCTGTTGATCTGGGGCAGACCGCATCTTGCCGCAACTCGCGGTATCCGGTGGCCCTACCAGGAGTGTTCCCGCATCGCACCTCACCTTCTGAAAATGTATCTGCAGGACGCCGACAAAAAAGCGCAGCAACAAGCCCTTCTTTTTCTCGCCTTCCTGCCTGTCCCCAACCAGTGGCGCTGGTTGGCAAAAGCGATACACACTCTGGTCGATGATCCTGAAATAAAACTTTTTCTAACAATCGAACAGCAAACAATCCAAGCAAAGCTGACTGGAAGGGGGCAATCCTCCTTTAAGTTGAGACATTTCATGCAAATCTTAAAATCGCCGAACGTGCCACATGAAAAAGGCGTGTTACGAATTTTCTCCCTCCCTTACCTCTTTTTAGATAAAAAATTGTTACAAAAAATTGCCAAAAGCTATGTGTTTTTTTTAGAACCACCGATGGGCATTGTCTTTCGGCATGCCTGGTGGCGCGCTTTTACCGAGCTGGAGGACCCATGTATTTTTGGGCTTGGTGGAGAGGAGGATCGCGATTTTATTGCCATGCAGGCAAATACCCATGTTTTTCGCCTGGCGCATGGTGATTTCCTGCCGGATGTCACCCCACCTGCCCCTGCACCAGCTCAAGATATTGATATCATCTTTAATGCAACCTTTGATGACATGCCACGTAAACGGCATATTTTCATGCTGAACCTTTTAAAGGACCAGCGGCTGGCAACTAAAAAAGCCCTGTTTCTCGGCCGTGGAACCCAGCAAAATGTCCAAGCATTCAGTGAAGAAGTCGATCGTCATGGCTTGACCAATCGCGTAACCGTCCTCAGCAATGTGCGTCGCCAGGACATTCCCCGCTCCCTTGCTCGTTGCAAAATAGGAGTACACCTCTCTTTGTATGAGAACTCCTGCCGCTGTATTTACGAATATTTCCGGGCTAACATCCCCTGCATCCTCTCAACCGCCACTGCCGGAGTCGATATGGGTCTATTTAATAAGCAAACCGGTCAGGTTGCCGATGATGCCGAGCTGCCGGATATCATCGCCTCAGCGATAGAGCAGCACAGCTCCTTTACCCCGCGGCAGTGGTTTTTAAATAACTCAGGAAGTCTCCATTCATCACGCATACTCAACGAAGAACTGACCAACTTCTTCACCGGCAATGGCTATCTCTGGAAAAAGGATATTGTCCCGCTGGATAGCAGCGGCGCGAATCGGTATCTGATAAAAGACCACTACCGACAATTTTTACCAGATTTTTATCAACTGCTCTCCTGGTTACAGCCGTCAATGCCCACTGGTATCAAGCTGACGGTAGACGAAATGGGCTGACGTCGTAATTTTTTTCTATTATTACGACGTACTCGTCTCTCGCTTGATTAATGCATTATTTAGTGATTATCGTATTTATTTTATGCGTCTTATTTATCGTTGATATGCTATCTTCCTTCAATTCAATGTGTGGAGTATATAAATGAAAAACGGTCAATGCCCGAAGTGCGGAGCCAGTGAAGTCTATTCCGGTGCGAACATACCTTTAAAGAGCGGCCCTTTTACCAGCAACGCCATCCCTATCAGCCTGACATCGATGGCTGCACTGGATAACTATGTCTGTGGGGCATGCGGCCTGGTTGAGAGTTATATCGCCGAACAGTCCAAGCTCAAGGACGTTGCTGAGCGCTGGGACAAGGTGAAGCCAAAACCCAGCGACGGCAAATAGCCGGTAAACCCAAAAAGTAATGAAAAGAAAACGGATGCTATGAAAGGAATACGCCGCTTCGGGGCAATTGCCCGGGTTCTGACCAGACACGGTTATGGCAACATCATAGACCTGCTGTTCAACCGAAAGCAGACAGGCAGCAATAGCGATGCGGAAGACAGCAGAACGGTCCCTGTGGCTTTTCACTCGCCCATCCGCATTCGCCAGATGCTTGAGGAACTCGGCCCGAGCTTTATCAAGCTGGGCCAGTTAATGAGCGTTCGAGCCGATGTCTTCCCTCCGGAATATACCGAAGAATTCAAAAAACTCCAGGATAGTGTACCGCCTGTATCTTTTGCTTCTATCAAGGCCGTGCTGGAAACCGAATTGGGTACGTCGATAGAAGACATCTTTTCTGAGTTTTCCCAGGATTCCATTGCCGCCGCGTCTGTTGCTCAAGTCCATGAGGCCCGACTCAAAAACGGTGATCGGGTCGCCGTTAAGGTCATCCGACCCGGCATCGAGAGAAAGATCCGTGAAGACATCCGGGTAATGGGATATTTTGCCGAAAAACTGGAAAAAGTGTTCGAATTTGCCCGCATCATCGGAGTAATCAATCTGGTGAATGAATTCGAGCGGACGATTTTCAGAGAACTCGATATGCATATCGAAGCCGGTAATATTGAAAAATTCGCCGCCAATTTTGCAGACAGCAAAGAAATCTATACCGCCCGCGTCTACTGGGACCATATAGCCAAATCCGTCCTGGTCATGGAGTATATTGACGGGATTAAAATGGACGAGGTAGAGAAAATCCGCCAGGCCGGTATCGATCCGCAGGAGATAGCAATGATCGGCCTGCGGTCGTTTTCCCGCCAGCTGATGGATTTCGGTTTTTTTCACGCCGACCCCCATCCCGGCAATACCCTTGTCATGTATGACGGCCGTGTCAGTCTGGTCGATTTCGGCATCATTGGCTACCTGGACCAGGAGGCCATGATGCAGGTGGCAAATATTTTTCTTGGCTACGCCGAGCACGACTACGATATGATCATGGACGCTTTCCGTGACGCCGGCATCATCGATGACAATATCGACCTGAAGCGATTCCGAACCGACCTCAAAGACATGAGTGAGCCCTTCTACGGCCGGTCCCTGCAAAGTATTGCGGTAAAGGATGTCTACGAGCAGGTAATGCGACTTGCCTATAAACACCACATCAGGTTCCCCAGGAATCTGCTCCTTCTGCTTAAGACATTTGTCCAGACGGAAGGTCTCGGCAAGATCCTGGGGAGTACCGCCAGCATCCTGGAGGTCACTCGCCCCTATGCGAAAAAACTGGTGCAACGCGGCTATGATACCCAAAGTCTTCTGAAGAATCTGGGCCGTGAAAGTCAGAACATGGGCACTTACCTGAAAATGATGCCTCGTTTCGCCCACGCAATTCTAAAAAGAACTGCCGAGGGGAAGCACCGCATCGAGATCTTCCATAACGGTTCGGACGTCATTGTCAGCAAACTCGAAAAGGGTCTCAACCGCGCGGTTATGGGGATAATGGTTGCTGCCTCGACGATTGCCGGCTCCCTCTTGTTGAATTCGCCGGTTAAAATATTCGACATATCCCTGGCGGGATTCACTTTTTCTTTTACTGCCATACTCGGGTTTACCAGCTATTGTATCGCCACATCTCTGGGCCTGTGGCTTATCATTTCCATCTTCCGGTCGGGCAAAATGT
>CBDTUM010000097.1:0-17320 GCA_965363495.1 uncultured Desulfopila sp. | reverse complement strand
ATCGGGACATAGCCAACATTACGAAAACGACACTGCTCACTTATTCGAGAAACGAATGGCCGTATTTCTTCCAGATTTCAATGGCGATGCTTAACGGTTTCATCATTGGAACAGTATAGGTGTGGAGCTTTTTATCAGCCATATACGCCCTGCACCGGTCCACATAGTCTGAAAAACCTCTAGGGGAGATAATGAGCGGTTTGGTTAATTCTCCTTTTAATTCCACTAACCTTTCGGGCAGGTATTCAGACAGAAGTGGAACCTGCAGGTAGATGGCTGCCACGATCACATCGGTATTGGGATCTTTATCAATAATTCTAATTGATTCCAGAAGCCTCTCATCATCGCAGTTGCCGAAGAGATCAATGGGATTGTTGCCCACATTTCTCAGGATGGTTGCACGGTGACGTCGTTGTTCCGGTTTCAGATTTTTCTCGATCAACGCCTTCATTCGTTTTCTGGTTTCGGGTGAAAACTCCGCAAGCGACATGCCTTCTTCGGTGACCTGATCGGCCAAAAGAATGCCGGCTCCTCCACCAACACTTATAACTGCGATCCTGTCGTTTGCAGTCTTTGGCTGACTTGTCAGGATGGACAGTACATTGACCATGATTTTAGGATCTTCCGTAAGTTCTTCTACCAGGTAGAATCCGGCCTGCTCGCAACAAGCCTTAAAGGCTTCATGACTTCCGGCAAGTGATGCTGTATGGGAAAGCGCTGCTTCAGCTCCACCGCCTGTACCGCCCTTGATGATCAGGACCGGTTTTCTTTTGGCGACCTCTCTACCAATTTTCATGAGTTTCAAACCATCTGCGACACCCTCCAGATATATGGCGATGATTTTGATTTTCGGATCATCTCCCATATGAGCTAAAAGTTCCGGTACTCCAACACTTGCAGCATTGCCAATGGAAACCCATTTACCTAGATTCTGGTTGTCTGCACTGAACATCTCCAGCAGCTCAAGGCCAATACCACCACTTTGGGAAATGACACCCACGCAATTTGGTTTTGCTACAGGGACAGAACGCTGCTCAGGAATATAATTAGTGTTCAGACCTGTAAAGGTATCAATAACTCCCATACAGTTTGGACCGATGAAAGCGACCTTATACCTCTCACTTATCTCGACCAGTTTTTGCTCAAGATCGTACCGGCCCATTTCTGCAAAGCCATCACTGAAAATGATGGCACCTTTGCCACCTATTTTGCAAAAGTCTTCGAAAATACGCACTGTTTTTTCAGAGCTTACTGCAAAAACGGCAACCTCCGGAACTTCCGGCAGATCTTTCAGGGATGGGTAACAGGTGAGACCGTGAATTTTATCCAGTTTCGGATGTACCGGATAAAGATTGCTGATTTTCATACAGTTTTTCAATATAACTCCGCCCTGAGTACCCGGACGGGATGCACCAATCACCGCAACAGATTTTGCATTAAAAATGGCATCAATGCTTGCCAGTTTCCACTGTTTGATATCCTCTGCCATGGGTTTGACAATGTTCTCATCACGAATCAGTCTGGCATCAACAATTGCACAGCCTTTATCATAGACAATGACAGGATTCAGATCGAGCTCACAGATATCCGGATTCTCCGCCATAAGTCTTGAAATATTTACCGCCAGTTCGATGATTTCCTCCCTGTCGTATCTTTGCCCTCTGAACCCTTCCAGAACTCTGCCGGCCTGGGTTTTTGTCAGCATGCGTTCCACATCCATTGTGCTAAGAATCCCGATCCCCATGGCTGCATCGGCATAGAGCTCCACAAAAATCCCACCAATACCAATCATGGTTACCGGCCCAAATCCGGGATCCTGTTTGGCACCTATTAAAAGTTCAAAACCTTTTTCTGCCATACCCTGAACAAGGATGCCTTGTTTATTTCCTTTGGAAAAACCGTTGATTTTTTCTTCAATGATCGTACAGGCTTTTTGCAGTTGCATGGCGTTTTTAATATTCAAGAACACGACGCCTTCATCGGATTTATGCACGATCTTTTCTGAAACAGGCTTCAATACAACAGGATACCCCAACGCATCAGCCGTACTCATTGCATCCGTTATGGAGTACACTTGCCGGCCCTCCGCCTGAATGCCATAGCGAAGCAACAGAGCCGCACTTTCTGCAAAATCCATCAGCCTTTTCGTCATTGTCATAGCTCCAGCTTTTAAAAATTATTTACAGCCAACACAGACCATCAAGCAACATGGTACTTTTGATAGATTTGCTATTCTTTGTGTGGAAATAAAATTCCCCTAATTGTTACAGCAAATAACCTTATTAAATCAATCACTTCGAGAACAGAATTGCCCCAAGATTCGAATTGGACATTACTTGACTTCGATTATCAAGGTGACCACATTGTTGTTCTGTTAGAACCATACAAAAAAGAGAGAGAGAAAACTCTTGGTAAAAGCGTGAAACGTGCTGAAAAAACTTCCTGATGCGTATTGGTATTGTTTTTTCAAAGTTTGCCCCTGTAGCACTTCAGGTAAATAATTATAAATGTTCTAAGGAGTTTGTCATGACCAATATTTTAATCGTCTACTATAGTACGTATACGCATATTCACCAAATGGCTGAATCTATAGCTGCAGGTGTACGCAGTGTTTCCGGGTGCGAGGCCAT
The DNA here is from genome assembly GCA_965363495.1 of uncultured Desulfopila sp. Lineage (GTDB taxonomy): Bacteria > Desulfobacterota > Desulfobulbia > Desulfobulbales > Desulfocapsaceae > Desulforhopalus_A. The sequence goes on along the minus strand of CBDTUM010000097.1, from coordinate 14,690 downwards.
CTTAAAAAGAGTTCCAGAAACCTTGTCGGAAGATATCCTGAGTGCCATGGGCGCGGTGGACGCACAAAAAAGCATTGCGCACATTCCTCTTGCAACTGTTGATGATTTGGCCGAAGCCGATGCGATTATATTTGGTACTCCGACCCGATTCGGTAATATGTGTGGGCAGATGCGCCAGTTCCTTGATGCCACAGGACAACTCTGGATGAAAGGAGCGTTGGTAGGCAAAGTTGGCAGTGTTTTTACCAGCACTGGAACGCAACACGGCGGACAGGAATCGACTATATTAAGCTTCCATACCACCCTTCTACACCATGGTATGGTCATCGTGGGCCTTCCTTATGCCTTTGCCGGCCAAATGGACAACAGCGAAATTACAGGCGGTTCACCTTACGGTGCTTCCACAATAGCTGGCACAAAAGGAGAAAGAGTTCCAAGTGCAAATGACCTGGCAGGAGCTCATTTCCAAGGCGCCCATGTGGCCAAGATAGCAAAGAAACTGAGCAGCGGAGGTTGATTGTAATTCTGACAGGAAAAGATAGAGCTACCCGGTTCAATGCATAAAGATCCCTATTATAAGGACTTACTCCATTTAGCACCTTTTCCTGATCCTGCGCTTGAGATTTCTCCCTGGCCCGGGAAAGCATCCCTGATCGCACATCCATCGCGACCACAACGGGCATTTCGTCTCAAATACGGTTATCAACCGCGGTAGGGAGGATAATCCGTGTAGCCTTTCGCTCCTTCTGTATACCACAGCGACATATCTTCAAACGGTGCTACTTCCCAATTATTTTGCCAGCGTTTCACAAGATCGGGGTTCGAGATGTAAGGACGTCCAATAGCCACAATATCTGCATCACCTGATTCGATGCGTTGCTGTGCAATCTCTTTTGTATATCCACAATTACCTATAATGACACCTGGATACTGTTCTCTGAATTCAGCTAGAGTCATCGCCTCTCCCTTCTTATGAAAACCAAAAGCCAGACCATCCATAATGTGCACATAGCCAAGTATACTGATCTGATATGCACCAATTTCTATAATGCGCTGAAGACGAAAGAAGATCTGCAATCATACACTTAACGACCGAAAACCAGTTAGGTAATGGTCATAAATATATTGCTATTAACATGCTCGCAATTGTATGATAGGCAAAATAAAACTTGATTTCAAAAAGATTTGATGCAATATCTTGACAGGAGCAAGGCTAACAGGTGCAGGAGAATCCTGAGCAGCCTGTTCAGCAACAACAACAAAAGGAGAGAGAAAATGAAAAAAAATTATGTGTTTGGAGCAGCAGTAATAGGCGCTTCTTTACTCGTAACAGGAATGGCTACTTCCCTGCAGGCCGCCCAAAACACTGGTGACAGCTCACTGCAATTTGGCGGCGGTTTTTTCCATGCGCAAGGTGCCGATGTGGGAACCTTGAACCTGGAGGGGACCTACGGTTATTTTTGGCGCAAAAACGTGGAAGTGGGTTTGACTCAATCATTCGGATACAGCTTTATTGATGACGGCGAGGATGAATGGGTCGGCTCAACCATTCCCTTTGTTAACTATCACTTTCTAGGCTTGTCAACTAACGATACCTTCCAGCCATTTATCGGCGCATTCATCGGTGCGAGCTACAATGAAGACGACATGACCGGAACCTTAGGACCACAGATCGGCTTTAAGTCTTTTATCAGTGACACCACCTTTATCACGGTGAAATACCGGTATGAATGGTTCTTTAGTGATCTGGCCCTCAACACCATCGAAGATAACAGTAGTGATGGCAATCATGTCATCACTCTTGGCCTCGGCTTTACTTTCTAATTTCTCTACATATTCTGTTTTTCAGTAAACGATAATCAACACCCGGCGGGAAGCAGTAACTGCTTCCCGCTTTTTTTTATCTGGCAGGGCATGCAAACTGCACAGACAGTTGTCACCCCACGGGTTCATGCTCGGTTACCCATATACCCCCAAATACGCTATCCCATTTCGCCAGTCATATCCCTGGCAACATAATATTTTTTCCATGTACCATTACGAAATACCTGATCTGCTAACATGCACCAATATCTACAATGCGTTGACGTCGAAAGAAGCTTCATTTTTGAAGCAATCAAACCAGCAATTGTTCAAAAGGTAACGCCTCATGGGAAGAAGGTCGAAAAAAAGTCAAATTTCGGTTATAATCTAAACATAGATTAATCGGACTTTCAGGGAGGAAAGATTCAATTATGACTGATTATACCGAAAAAAAATGCTCCAAATGCAACCAAATGTTACGATTTCCAAATAATATAGGTGGCATGGTTATGGCTTGCCCAACCTGTGGAAAAAAGTTTTATTCGGACTTTAAATTAGGCAAGGTCGGAGAAAGCAGACAACGAGGAGTAATAACGGAAATTTTTGAAATGCCCTCCAGAATTATCGACCGAGTTGGTCGATATTTTTCATCCTGAAAAAAATACGCCACACGAATACAGATAAATCCTATGGATATACTTCTTACTGACGACGAAGTCCGGGTACTTGGCTGTCTCATGGAAAAAGAACTGGCAACACCTGATTATTACCCGCTCACCCTGAACGCCTTGACCAATGCCTGCAACCAGAAATCCAATCGCGACCCAGTCGTTTCTTTTGATGAAGAAACGGTAACATATGCAGTAAACGGCCTGAGAGAGCGCAAACTGATACGACAAAGCAACCTCAGCCGGGTAGCCAAATACGAACAGATCTTTGCCCAGGAAGTAAAGCTGGTTCAGAGCGAACAGGCAATCATCTGCATTCTGTTGGTCCGCGGCCCGCAGACCATCGGCGAAATCCGCAGTCGTACTGAGCGCCTGTATGCTTTTTCCGATCTTGAGGAAGTCCAAAAAACAATAACCAACCTCGAAGACATGCAACTGGTCACTGCATTGCCCCGGCAACCGGGCCGCAAAGAGTCTCGCTATACACATCTGCTCAGTGGCAAGCCACGGGAAAAGACTGTTGCTACGATCCTCCGTCCGAAAAATGACGACGCACCACATTCGATCAAGCCAAATCAGGCTATCGACCGGATCGATGAACTGCAAAAGCAGATAGACGAACTGCGCCAGGAAATGCAAAAGCTTCATGAAGAATTTGCGGCATTCAGATCACAGTTTTAGTTGATCGCAAAAAAAGTTAAAACTATTCTCACTATTTAATCGCACATGATCAATTGAAATTCCCGGCATCATGGGTATATTGTCAGGGAAAAGATGTTCGTATTTCGAAGTATATGAATTCTCTCTATCGTGTTCTTTTCTAAGTCTCAAAGGGAGTCTATTTTATGGGTCGAAAACGTCTTACGCTGACCAATACCATTGATCATCTCTCCATCCTGGATGAAAACGGCAACCTCGATTCCGAGCTGGAGCCTGATATTACCAACGAAACACACCTGAAAATGCTCCATGCCATGCTGCTCGGACGAAGATTTGACGAGCGAATGCTTGATCTGCAGCGTCAGGGTCGAATCGGCACTTTCCCGCCCATCAAAGGCCAGGAAGCAGCGCAGATAGGGCCCGTGGCACTGCTCCGTGACAGCGACTGGCTGGTGCCTGCTTTTCGGGAGACCGCCGCGGAAATCATGCGCGGCAGATCGATGGAAAGTGTCCTGCTCTACTATAACGGCTATAACGAAGGCACCATCATTGCCGAAAATCAGCGGGATATGCCGATGTCGGTGCCGGTAGCTTCCCAGATCCTCCATGCTGTCGGCCTTGGCCTGGCGATGCAATACCGGAAGACCGATGAGGTCGTGATGACCTTTTTCGGCGACGGTGCTACCTCTGAAGGCGACTTCCATGAAGGGCTGAACTGTGCTGCGGTCTATCAGGCCCCAGTGATCTTTGTCTGCCAGAATAACCAGTGGGCGATTTCCGTCCCCCTTGCCAAACAGACCCATTCCGAGACACTCGCCCAAAAGGCTCTGGCCTACGGGATGCCCGGTATCCAGGTTGACGGCAACGATATTCTGGCGGTCTACGCGGCAACAGCAGAAGCGGTTGAACGGGCCAGGTCCGGTGGCGGCCCGACCTTTATCGAATGCGTGACCTACCGGATCATGATGCATACCACCGCCGACGATCCCAAAAAATATCGCTCGGAAGAGGAAGTCGAATCCTGGAAGAAAAAAGATCCTCTGCCTCGCTACCAACAGTATCTGCTGACAAAAAATATCGTCGGAAAAACTGATCTTGACGCTCTGGAAGAAGAGGTCAAACAGCAGATCCAGACCGCTATCGACCGGGCGGAACAGCAGATGAAAGACCTCGGCGCCCCGCTTGCAATGTTTGACCACCTCTACGCTGAACTACCGATGTCTCTTACGAAACAGAAAGCAGAACTGGCCCGCGAACTTGATGACATCGACAGGGAGGTTGACCATGGCTAAGATGACAATGGTTGAGGCTCTTAATCTGGCATTGCGACAGGAAATGGCCAAGGATGATTCGGTACTCCTGCTCGGGCAGGATATCGGTCGCGATGGCGGTGTATTCAGAGTGACCGACCATCTGCTCGACGAGTTCGGCAGTGAGCGGGTCATCGATACGCCATTGGCCGAAGCGGCCATTGTCGGCATGTCGGTGGGCATGGCCGTCTACGGCCTGAAGCCGGTCTGTGAAATTCAATTTTCCGGTTTTTCCTACCAGAACTTCCACCAACTGGAAAACCACGCAGCCCGCATGCGCTGGCGAACGCAAGGCAGACTCACCGTGCCGATGGTTTTGCGCGCCCCATATGGCGGCGGCGTCCGGGCATTGGAACACCATTCGGAAAGTCGTGAAAGCTACTGGGCTCACACCCCCGGCTTGAAAATGGTCATCCCTTCCGGGCCGCGCAACGCAAGAGCTCTTTTGGTCAGTGCCATCCGCGACCCTGATCCGGTTATCTTTTATGAAGCAAAGGCCTTATACCGCGCCTTTCGTGAAGACGTCCCGGAGGAGGAAGAAAGCCTGCCCATCGGCAAGGCACATATTGTCCGCGCGGGCAACGATCTGACCATCATCGCCTATGGCGCCATGCTTCGTCCGGCCCTTGAGGCGGCGGAAGAACTCCAGCAAAAAGATGGGATTGCGGCGGAAGTCATTGACCTTCTCACCCTCTCTCCGTTAGATGAAAGCGTGCTGGTCGAATCGGTGAAAAAAACCGGCCGGGCGGTGGTCGTCCACGAGGCGCCCCGAAGTTTCGGGCCAGGTGCGGAAATCGTCACAAGGCTCATGGAAGGAGCATTTTACTATCTCGAGGCTCCGATAGAAAGAGTCACCGGCTTTGATATAATCATCCCCTACTTCAGCAGAGAAAAGAGCTATCTGCCAAGTGTAAAAAGAATAACGGCAGCTGCGCGCAAGACTTTCAATACATCAATATAGAACGCAATACGGAGCAACTATGACCACGTCTTTTCGGTTACCGGATCTCGGAGAAGGTGTGCATGAAGCAGAGATACTCGCTCTCCCCGTGACCATCGGCCAGACTGTCGCAGAAGGTGACGTTATTATGGAGATCGAGACCGATAAGGCCGCGGTGGAAATCCCCTCTCCCTATACCGGAACAGTGCATGAGATTCTGGTAAAGGTCGGGGATATGGCCATAGTCGGCGATGTGCTGATAACCTTTACCACCGATGCAATCCAAGATACCGCCCCACCACCCGCTGACAGGTCCCCACAGCATCAGGATACAGGAGAAAAACTCGCCGAACAGCCCCCAGTGTCCGAAGGAAAAAAACGAAGGCCGGTCCCGGCCTCCCCTTCCACCAGAAGACTGGCGCGGGAATTGGACGTCGACCTGTATGCGGTGACGCCAACCGGCTCCGGTGGTATTGTCACAAAAGAAGATGTTGAAGCCCACGCCAAAAAGAAAACAGTCCCCGAAGTAACCAGCACAGCACCCGAGCCTGCGGCACCAGCAGAGCCGGCAACTATTAACGCTTCTCCCCCCTTAACGGACCGCCTGACAACACTGCCGGACTTCACCAAATGGGGTACAATTGAGCGGTTGCCATTTCGGTCGATCAGACGGGCAACAGCAGCCCAGATGACCAGTTCCTGGACGCAGATTCCCCATGTTCACTGCCAGGACGATGTCGATATCACCAAGCTGGAAGCCTTCCGGCAAAAACACAAGGCCGAAATCGAGGCAGCCGGTGGCAGGCTGACCATGACGCTCTTTGCCATCAAAGCGGTCGCATCCGCCCTGAAAAATTACCCTTATTTCAATGCCAGTCTTGACCTGCAGGCGCAAGAAATCATTATCAAACGCTATTTCAATATCGGGATTGCAGTGGACACCGAAAAAGGGTTGATGGTACCGGTCATAAAAGACGTTGACCGCAAAAGCATCAAGGAACTGGCGATTGAGGTAAACGGCGCCATTGAAAGAGTGCGTACAGGCGCCCATAGTCGTGAGGAGATGCAGGGAGGCACCTTCACCATTACCAACGCCGGCGCCCTTGGCGGCAGCCATTTTTCGGCTATTATTAATCATCCGGAAGTGGCCATCCTCGGCCTGGGCCAGGGGCGGATGCAGCCGGCGGTGGTAACCGACGAGCGTGGCCGACATGAAATCGTCCCCCGGCTGCTTATGCCTATTGTCCTCTGTTTCGACCACCGGGTTGTGGATGGTGCCGACGCAGTACGCTTTCTGCGGCTGGTGATCGATGCCCTGGAAGATCCTGATGAACTGCTTATTACCATGATTTAGAAAGGATACTGCTATGGTTATGGGCGATATGGAAATGAGCACCGACCTGCTGGTAATCGGCGGAGGTCCCGGAGGGTATGGAGCTGCTTTTCGTGCTGCCGACCTGGGCCTCGATGTGATCATGGTCGATCCTCTGCCTCGTCCCGGCGGGCTGTGCCTGCATAAAGGTTGTATTCCCTCGAAGACTTTTCTGCAGCTCGCCGAACTGCTTGTCGATGCAGCACGGGCGGAGAAAATGGGCATCAGTTTTGGCCAACCAAAAATCGATCTTGCTGCTATGCGGGCCTGGAAAGACCAGGTAGTCGGTTCAATTGCAGGTGGCCTGGTCACCCTTGCCGAGCAGCGCGGAATCCTGTTTATCCAGGGTATGGCCCAGTTTAACAATTCAACCAGCGTACGTATTACGGGGGCGGATATAAGCCGGGTGCGCTTCAAACATTGCATTATTGCCACCGGGTCCAGGCCCCTCGAACTGCCGGGAATCGCCTGCAATCCCGAGGGCCGGATTATGGATTCCACCGTCGCCCTCTCCATACCGGATATTCCCCAAAAACTGCTCGTGGTGGGTGGCGGTTATGTCGGCCTGGAACTTGGTTCAATCTACGCCGCACTCGGCAGCCAGGTCACCCTGGTGGAGCGTGAAGACCGGTTACTCGCCCAGGTCGATGCCGATCTGGTGCAGCCGGTGCAGAAACAGTTAGCCAGGCTGTTTGCCGATATCCGCTTTGGCGTACAGGTGGACGCACTGCAAGAACAAGATGATGGGGTTGCAGTCAGCCTGCACCAGGACGGCAAAAGAGAACAGCACCATTTTGACCGGGCCCTCGTGGCTATCGGTCGCACCCCTAACAGCGGTGACCTTGGCCTGGAGCATACGAAAATTCAGCTCGACAGCCGTGGCTTCATTCCAATCGATGAGCAGCAGCGGACAACCGATGCCCATATCTTTGCGGTAGGGGATGTGGCCGGGGGCGTGATGCTCGCCCATAAAGCCACCAGGGAAGGCAGGGTAGCGGCAGAGGTGATCAGCGGCAAAAAATCAGGATTTGACGCCCGTGCCATGCCGGCAGTGGTTTATACCGATCCACAGATCAGCTGGTGCGGTCTCACCGAACAGCAGGCAGCAGCAGAAAACATTCCCTGTGCCATCCAGAAATTTCCTTGGAAATACTCCGGCAGGGCACAGACCATGGGCATGACCGACGGCTGCACCAAGCTGTTGACCGATCCGCAGACCGGCCGCATTCTCGGCGCAGGCATTACCGGCCGTAATGCCGAAAGCCTGATAAGTGAAGTGGTCCTGGCTATTGAGATGGGCGCCTTAGCTGAAGATCTCGCCCTGACCATCCATCCACATCCGACTTTATCGGAAACCGAAGCGGAGGCGGCGGAAATCTTTCAAGGCAGCCCGACCCATATGCTGCCATCGAGCAAATAATTGTAAGCGTTCGATTGACCCGCTGCTTATAATAAAGAAAAGGTCTTTTACTTGCTACAGAGCAGATCCCGTGGAAAAACGGTAACCAATCCCTTTTCCAGCATCGTTACATACGGAGGCGGTCTATGAAAATTGTGATTGTCGGAGGTGGTGCAATTGGCAGATTGTTTGGTTATTTCCTCGTCAAAGGCAATAATGAAATCACCCTGATCGATATTGACCCGAAGACCCTGGGGGCTTTGCAGGAAAAGGGCATTGGCCTTATCGCCGAGGACGAAATACATCCTGATGAAGCACAATCTTTTCCTGTAACGGCTTTGCTTTCCGCCGATTCTCTCACTGAAGCGGATCTCGTCCTTCTCTTGGTAAAATCCCAGGATACCCTGGCCGCAGTCCAGGATGTCGCCCATCTCATCAACGAATCCTGCCCGCTGCTCTGTATGCAAACCGGGCTCGGCAATATGGAGGTTGCCGCCAGAATTGTGCCGAAGGAGAATATCCTTCTGGGTATCACCTTCATGTCCGGCACAGCGCTCAGCGACGCCCGGGTCAGACAAGGTGGTGGCCTGGCCAGAACCTATATCGGCGAACTAAATGGTTCATTCTCCAAACGGCTGGAGAACATCAACCATGTTTTCAACCGCTGCGGCATTGAAACACAGATGGTCAAGCGGATAATCGGCAGACTCTGGTGCAAGGTGATCACCTACTCCGCCATCAATCCGGTGTCGGCCATTCTCCAGGTACCAAACGGTTCCCTTACCTCCAAGATGGAATCAATCACTCTAATGAAACGACTCCTTGATGAAGGCAGGGCGGTAGCCACAAGTTGTTCCATCGAACTGGTCTATCCAGATCTATACGAACTGCTCTTTGACGCATGTGAAAAAAGCGCCAACAATCTTTCTTCCATGCTGCAGGATATCTTAAACGAGCTTCCTACCGAGATCGACGCCCAGAACGGAGCTATCTGTCGTTATGCGGAAGAAAACGGAGTGAAGGTGCCCACCCATCAGACCATGGTGGAGCTGATTAAACTGCTCGAATGCTGGAAACCGGGAGTTGAGCAACCCTGATGACAAGATGAAAAAAGACTCCGGGTAACTTCAAAATGGGGGGGGGCTGCTATGGCCGATGGGCACAATACTCTCATCGCGGTGGACGAAATGGAATATTCACTCCGCGTAGTCAAGATATTATCCGGAGTACACGGCTGGACACGATCTATCCCCGGCTGCCGAAATACTTGAACGACATGCTCCTCCATTTCAGTGTCGGCACAAGTGTTATGTATGACACGGTCACTGAGTTTTACGATGATCCGGCGGCGTGTCTCCGGAAGCTCTAAGGTTAATGGCTGAAGCGAGATAGCCTGTCGACAAATCGCTGCTCCGTAGGTATAGTTGCCAATGAACAGCCAGCTTAACAGACCCACTAATTATCACTGACCCACACGTTTCACCAGAGGAGAACTACATGAATTCACATGAAATTTTAGCGACGGCAATACAATACGAAGAAAAAATCAGAGACTTTTACCGTTCAGCCGAAAAAACAATCGATGACACGCGCGGCAAAGACATCTTCAAGGCCCTGGGCAACGATGAACAATCCCATGTGGATTTTCTGGTCTACAGTCTGGAACAATTAAAAGCGAAAGGATCCGTTGATGTCGAAAAGCTCGTATCCTCCATCCCCACTTTAAAACAGCTAGAATCGGGCATAGAAAGGCTGAAGGTAGATATCCCCCATCAGATGCTGGGAGATATCAAATCAGCACTGGTCAGCGCTTTGAAACTTGAAAAAGAAACGTCGGCTTTTTACCGGGATGCCTGCAGCAAAACTGAAGGCGATATCAAACGTGTCTTTGAAAAATTACTCGATATCGAAGAGCGCCACGTTGATGTAGTGCAGATCGAACTGGATCATGCCCAGCACAACGGGGTGTGGTTCAATTTCCTCGAGGTGGATCTCGAAGCATATTGACCTGTGCCGGGCTGACCATTCGCTTCCCATAGCCTTACTTTCTCGTCTCTTCCTTGAGATGGTCCGGCATTCGCACTGCGACCACCCGTCCTTTGGCGGTAACTACCTTGTCGACTGATACCGTGGCGAGGACGATGGTCTTTCTGCCTTTGATTTCGGCGACCGTTGCACGTATTTCCAGAGGAGGACCAAGTGGGGTCGGCTGCAGATAGTCAACCTGTAAAGATCCGGTAACATACCTGAACGCCGGCTGCGTACCCAGTTCGCGCCCATCTTCTTTATAGGCAGCAGCCGCGGCAGTACCGACACAATGGCAATCTATCAATGAGGCAATCAGACCGCCATAGACATAGCCGGGAAAAGCCAGATGGAACTCCTGTGGATGAAAGGTGGCAATCGCCTCATCGCCATCCCAAAAACTACTGACATGCAGGCCATGGTCGTTTTTCGGGCCACAGCCGTAACAATATTTGAGAGACTCCGGATAATAGTCCTGAAAAGATTTTACGGTCACGATATCCCCTGTAAGAATAAAATATTTGAGCCTTCCTGGACCTGCTCCCTTCCGAGACAGATCTATTAAAAAATCAGCGGCAGATGCGGCATGGCCCCCTGCTGTGAGCAAACGTAGGCGGCAACTCTGTTGGCCTGTTCATTGATCTCGTCCAGCGGCAGTCCCTGCAGATAGCCGATAATTGCCGCAGCCGTGAAGGAATCGCCGGCTCCGATAGTATCTTTAACATGGGTAACGATACCCGGATGTTCAGAGCAATCATCCGGAGTGAGGAGTTGGCTGCCCTTATCGCCTTTGGAAAATATGGCCATTGCAAGATCGTAGCGTTTTATAAGTACCTGGAGCCATGTATCACTCGGTCCCTGCAGCTCAAGTAACCCTGCAAGAACCGGCAGTTCCTCTTCGTTTAATTTCAAAATATCGGTCCGCAAAAGAGAATTCTCCAGCACCTGCCTGGAATAAAAATCCTGGCGAAGATTGATGTCAAAAACCTTTACCGTCTCTGACTTGAGATTATCGAGAAAATCGCAAATTACCCGGCGTGAATATTCGGACCGTTGGGCCAGCGAGCCGAAACAAACCGCATCAAGGGTTTGTCTCAGATCCGCGGCATAGGTATTAATTAAGAGATGATCCCAGGCCAGGTCGTCAGGAAAAAGATAACTGGCCTTACCTTCTTCATCGAGCACAACGGAAACATATCCTGTAGGAAATTGGTCCGATATGGCGATCGCCGCAATATCGACGCCACGCTTTTTCAATTCAGCAAGGGCATTTTCCCCACGGGCATCACGGCCGATGGTCGTAATGGGAATACCCTTTGCTCCGAGGGCCGTAACGTGATAGGCAAAATTTACCGGTGCACCACCGATTACTTCGGCATCCGGCAGCACGTCCCAGAGCAGTTCGCCGATACCCGCTATGGTAAATTTCTTCATTTCTACTCCATCCGTTTTAGCGTACTTTTCAGTGCAGGTTTTACAGACTCTCTCTGCAAGACAACAACAGTCCCTGCACAAAACATAATAATTTCAAAATAATCTTACTCTCTCTGCATCGAACGGTTGCAACGAGGTATTGCGATGACTATAACTTTTCTTCCTGATGCGGGCGACAACAATAAACAATTTCTTGGCAAACTATGACAATCTGGACATCTATCGAAAAAAAACTACAGCAGGGCCAGATAATTTTACTCGATGGCGCCACCGGGACCGAACTTGAAAAACGGGGGGTGCCGATGAACAGTAAAGCCTGGTCTGCAGAGGCGATTCTTACCCACCCGAAAATAGTCCAGGCGGTACACGAAGACTATATCCAAGCCGGAGTCGATATCATTACGGTGAATTCTTTTTCAACGGCCAGGCATATGCTTCTTCCTGCCGGACTTACCGGACAATTTGAACGGCTCAATCGTGCAGCAGTAAAAATAGCCCTTCGCGCCCGCGACAAAACAGCTCGTGCTCCTGTAGCTATCGCCGGTTCCATAGCGCCGACCACGTTCTGCTCCGATGCGACCAAATGTTATCCGCCACTCAGCGAGGCTTTGTCCTGGTATGTCGAGCAGGCCGAGCTCCTGGTGGAATGCGGGGTCGACCTACTGCTCATAGAAATGATTGAAGATATTGAACAGGGGTCGCTTGCCGTGCAGGCAGCCTGCAGCACCGGGCTTCCGGTCTGGCTGGGTTTCAGCTGCCAGCGTAATGAAACGGGCGAAATTATGCTCTGGGAACGCAAACACAGCCTCGTGGATGGAGTGCAAGCCATTTCCAAAATCGGCGGTTCAGCCGCGTTCATCATGCATACCGAAGTCGCCGATACCACAGAGGCTCTTACCCTCTTGAAGAGCTGCTGGCAGGGAACGCTTGGGGCATATGCCCATTCCGGCCGCTTTATCAACCCGAACTGGCAGTTCAATGACATTATTTCCCCTGCAGAATATGTTGCAGCAGCAGAGCAATGGATCAAAATGGGGGCGACAATTATCGGCGGTTGTTGCGGTATCGGTCCAGCGCATATTCGCGAGCTGAAAAAACGCTGCTGCGCATAAATATCTTCTGCATGAGAAATATGCAGTGTCGCTTCACAAAAACGATTTTATTATAAATGAATTCAAAATATTGCAAGATATTCTCTCTCACTGATAGCCCTTTGCCGACGACCTTGCTTTCCCGGGGTTTGCAATTACTTTTAGTGCACAGTAAAAAAATAATTGTATTCCTGAATTTTTAGTTTATATAGTCGATTTTCAACTCCCCCAATCCCATTCCTTGGATTGCAGGATCACTTCTCAATCTCTATATATCTGGAGTATCGGAAATGTTATATCCCCCTGAACTAGGCGATGATCCATTGTTTCCTCGTGCTGAGGATTTTTCCATTGTTTTTAAAGACCAAGAGACCGGCATGGGAGTAATCACCTACCGATCCTTTAAAAAAGGTGAGCTTATGGCCAGGATTGCCAGACAATCGGTGCCCGATCTCAGACAACACACCCTGCAGTTAACGCAAACAAGTCATAATTTCGACCCTTATTTTTCCGGCTATTTCCTGCATTCCTGTGCTCCGAACGTATCAGTCAACATGGAAAAAATGACCGTAACGGCTCTGCAGGATATTGAGGCGGACAGCTATCTTTATATGGATTATGCTGAAACTGAAGACTATCTTTTCAAACAGTTCCCTTGCTCTTGCGGGGCAGTAAACTGCCGCGGCTGGATCACCGGCAGACTGGAAATCCCCTATCAGAAACCAGCATCAAACCGAGAAACAGAAATCGGCTTGTCTGTTGCAGGCTAATGAACCAGAAACAAACTTCTACCTGGTGGCAAAGAGCTGATCTTTGCTACCAGCAGCAACAACTTTATTTTGCAGAACGTCCAGTTGCAGACCTTGCCAGGCAGTTCGGCACTCCCGCCTTTGTTTACTCGGCACAACGGGTCAAAGAAAACATTACGCGGGTAAAAAAGGCCTTGCTGTCAATTGGTGGCCAGCAGCAGCACCGATTGTTCTATGCCATGAAAGCCAATAGGTTTGCCCCCCTTTTGACTTTTCTTAAGCAGACCGGACTATGCGGCATAGATGCGTGTTCGCCCGCTGAAGTCGAACACGCTCTTGGCTGCGGCTTTTCCCCTGAAGATATTTCCTTTACCGCAACAAGTCTTTCATCCCAGGATTTTGACGAACTGGCACGCTATGATGGACTTTTGTTTAACGCCGACTCGCTGTATTCGATTCGCGAGTGGGGCAGGAGAAAGCCGGGATCAGAGATAGGCATTCGTATCAATCCTGCGGCAGGAGTCAGTCGGGCAAGTAACGAACTGCTGCAGTATGCCGGTCCGGTTACCACCAAGTTCGGCATTTATCAGGAGCAGTTCGCAGAATCCCTGGCAGTCGCAGCATCCCATGGGCTAACGGTCAGCAGGATTCATTTCCATACCGGATGTGGCTATTTGACCGAGCAGTTGCCGCAATGGCAGGCTGTTCTGCAGAAATGCCTCTGGTTCGTTGAACAGGTACCGACCGTGCAACGGGTCAATATCGGCGGTGGACTCGGCGTTCCGCACGTCCCTTCAGACCTGCCGCTTGATCTTAAAAAATGGGCAGAAATCATCAAGGCAAATTTTACCGACCGTCACCTTGCGGTCGATATAGAACCTGGCGATTATCTGGCCAAAGATGCCGGAGTTCTGTTGCTGGGCATTACCTTTCTGGAACAGAAAAAGCAGACGCATTTTATCGGCGTGGACGGAGGTTTTAACATCGCACCCGAACCGGCATACTATAAACTGCCGTTTCAGCCGGTACCGCTTTTTAAAGGTGAAGCGGGTGCGTATAAACCGTTTCATGTGGCCGGAAACATCAATGAAGCCCTTGATGTCTGGTATGAAAACATCCTGCTTCCCGACATGACAGACCAGAAATATATTGCTCTGATCAATGCCGGAGCTTATTCTTCCTCCATGGCGTCAAATCACTGCATGCGTGGTCACCTCAGGGAATTTCTACTCTTACCAT
>CBDTUM010000096.1:0-17397 GCA_965363495.1 uncultured Desulfopila sp. | reverse complement strand
ACTCCAATAATAATGATTATCCACAGCAGAAAACCGAAATTGCGCAAAGAACAATCCCGGTTTTCCGTCCCCTCTTACATAAAGTGGGGCTGTTTTTTAAAAAAGTTACAACCCAGCAGAACGCAGTGCCGGCTTACATCGTATGCTTTTCTGCTTTGACCTGTGCGGCCATAAATGTGTTTATGGCTTCATGCAGCGTGCTCACAGCGAGAGAGGCGCAATGTTCTTCGGCTTCTGGAAAAGTACCGATTTCATGGAGAACATCACCCCCGGTCATGTCCAGAACCTCGGTCAACGTTTTACCCATTGCCATTTCAGCCGTAAAGGAACCGGCAATGGAACTCGAACTGCAGCCATCTGTGACATAACTGACCTGTTTGATCCGGTCATCTTCCACTAAAAGATACATCTGCATAGTGTCACCGCAGCTGCCTTTCATCAATGCATAACTATGCGGCTTTTCCAAAACCCCGCAGAACTTGGGATTACGCCAACGGTCAAAACCCTTTTCGCCAAGGGCACCTTTAGCCTCGGTAAAAACCTCGTTCTGAATTTTATTTATCAGTGCATCAAATTCCTGATCGTCCATTATCCAAGTTCCTTCAACGATGTCCTTAGTCTCTGTCCATAAATGAGATATTTTGTTCTAAATAGAGGCGCTCGATAAATTTAACCACAGGCATATACTTGATATCGAAGTCTCCCTTTGCTCGCTTATCTCCGAGGATTAAATTTTGAGAGCTACGAATAGTTAGGGTAAAATAGCCTTTTATGGGCGAAGACTACCTACCAATGCCCTTCCGTATTGGCATTATCACTGTATGTAACGTTACCGGCCAGAAATGTTTTTATTGCCTGCTCAACAGTCCCCGTCACATCACTCACCACTTTCATACCTGCCGCCTGAACTGTTTTAAACGCATTTGGTCCACAATAGCCGGTCAACAACACCTTTGCTCCTTTATCCGCAACCATAGTCGCAGCCTGGATGCCCGCCCCTTTAAAGGCATTGACATTTTCGCTGTTATCAAGAGACTCGTGCTTCATCGTCTCCGTGTCAACGATCAGGATATAAGGCGCCCTGCCAAACCTGGGATCCACCTCATCGGAGAGGTGCGTTCCTTTTGCCGTTACCGCAACTAACATGACATCTCCTTGTTCATTGTTTTCATTGTCATTTGCATCATCAGGTTCCCATGCGCGGCATGAGAACCTATTAATCAGACTAATATTATTGACCGCCACCGCCGCCGCAGACCTGATCATCACCAATCATCGCCAGGGAGCCGGTAATCATATCTTCGACAACCGGACGAATCTCCCGACGTTCACCATCATAATAGACGTCTATGCCGACCTGTTTAAATCCCATCAGCGGCCGCATGCCGATACCACCAACGACCAGTTGCTGTACTTTATTTTCGGCAAGTAACTGCACAGGGACCATACAGCCGCCCTGAACATGCTCTTTATTGGCCAGGATGCTAACCTCCTTGATCTGTCCATTCTCAACATCGATCAGGGTAAACACATCACAATGTCCAAAGTGTCCAGCGCGTAATCCATCAAGACCACCCTGACCTTCGGAAGGAACTGCTATACGTACAAGTGTCATTTTTTACTCCTTTTGCTTTTTTATTTAATTACTGATGAAAAATCCTTAATTCCCATCATATTCATTGCCGGGAACGCAATAATATTTTTCCAGACCTCGCTTATTGCAACTGCCGCCTGTGACTCGGGCGCATATTCCAATACATTTTTTCCTTCAATCATAGCTTTTGTGAATACCGGATCAAACGGAATACGACCGAGCAAGGTCATATTCCGTGACCGCCCGTACTCCTCAACCTTTTCAGTCATCTCCAGGTTAAGGTCGTATTTATTGATGCATAGCAGTCCCGGCACTTTAAAATGCATAGCTAGCTCGGCCACCCGCTGCATATCATGCAGGCCCGATACCGTTGGTTCAACGATAATTGCCAGGGCAGTGGCCCCGCCAACAGAGGCTATCACCGGGCAACCGATACCGGGAGGGCCATCAGTGAGGATCATATCGAATCCCCCGTCCTCCGCCAGTTTTCTCGTTTCCTGGCGTACCAGGCTGACCAGCTTGCCGGAATTTTCTTCAGCAATTCCCAAACGGGCGTGGACCATCGGTCCAAAACGTGTATCGGAGATAAACCATTCACCGCACTTCTGGACAGGAAAATCAATAGCATGCTCAGGACAGAGATCAACACAGACTCCGCAGCCTTCGCAATTGATCGGATCGACCACATAGTCTGCGGAAATCGCCTCAAAACGACATAGCTCTCTGCACCTGTCGCATTCGACACAGTCATCTTTTCTGATTTCTGCCAGACATCCCCCCATGAAATCCGTCTTTTTTCGCACAACCGGAGCCATCAGAAGATGCAGATCCGCCGCATCCACATCAGCATCACAGAGCACACTGTTTTGTGCCAGGGACGCAAACGCTGCTGTGACACTGGTTTTCCCTGTTCCACCCTTCCCACTGACAATAACTAATTCTCTGATCATTGAGGTTGCCCTCCACTCGGAACCAATTTTTCTATCCGCCCATACAGGCTGCGAAATTTTTCCTTCCACTCCGGCATAACCTCGACAATGGGTATACCACGGGAATATGCTTCGGCAATTTTTCGATCGAAAGGAATTTCCATAAGAATAGGTAGACCTTCCTCCCTCGCATACGCAACCACCCCATCATCGCCGATATCCGCACGGTTGATGATCAAGCCACTGGGAATACCGAGAATTTTCACCGCCTCCACGGCAAGCTTTAAATCATGCAGGCCAAAAGGAGTGGGCTCGGTTACCATTAATACGAAATCACTTCCCTTCATGGCGGCGATGACCGGACAGGAAGTTCCAGGAGGGGCATCGATTATTATGGTTTTGGCACCATTGCGATTTTTTTGCACTTTTCTAATAAGGGGTGGCGACATCGCCTCACCGATCCGTAAGCGGCCTTGACTAAAACCAAGCTCACCGCAGTGCCCCGATTCCATCACCCCCAACTGGCGTTTTCCCTCTGTTATAGCACCTTCCGGGCACACCTCCATGCAACCGCCACAACTGTGGCAGAGTTCTGCAAAGACCAAAACCTTTTTACCGACCACCGTCAGTGCCCGAAATCGACAGATTTCCGCACATTTTTTACAGGCAGTGCACAATGCATCATTAATGACAGGAATAGCGGTGCTCACGTCTTCTGTTTCAGTTATCTCCGGATGGAGGAAAAGATGCGCATTCGGTTCTTCCACATCACAATCTAACAATCGAGTCCCTTTTCCAAGGGATAAGGCAAGGTTTGTGGCAACCGTTGTCTTGCCTGTCCCCCCTTTTCCGCTCGCTATACTTATAATCATAACTGTTCTTCTCCTGATGTCCGCCCGCTGTTATTGCTTCGCCATGAGCGCGCCTATCGATTGCAGTAACTGCAACATTTTCGCAGCCTCTTCAGCCCCGGGATGCGCTGGTAACTGCATAAAAACACCGAGTCCCTCGGTTACTTCATGAAAATCTTTTGCTGCAAGAGTACTGACCATGGCACAATTAATAAGCGGATGCTGCTTCACCACTTGTTTGACAAAAGGCAGTGGTTCCCCGTCGGCCAATTGTTCATCCATAACGACAACGTCTACTGGGGAATTGCCAAGTATGCCCCACGCCTCTTCACCCGACGCTGCCCTGCTCACCCTGATCCCTTCTTCTTGAGTTAATGCAGCGGATAAATCAGCCAATCCATCAGCCAATCCATCAGAATTTTTGCCGACCAACAATATACTCAACATGGTTCTGATACCCTCCTTCCTTTTCTGCACGCCCAACAAAGCGTACCTGATAGCTCTCTTGCAAGGGCCTTATACATTATTTTTAATTTCTTGCTGTACATGCCGATTATCTCGCCACCGACAGCATCGCGCATGACCACAACCTGGCATGGCGAACTCTTTCAAATCCTTGTCCTGGACATAGCATGCCAAAATTTCTTCAGCCTCACCGGTTACAAAAGGGATGACCTCAATACCATGAAATTCCAACAGCCTCACCGGTCCCTCGCAGAGAGCTCCACAAATCAGTACCCGAACGTCTAATTCTTGGAGCAACTCGAGACACCGGCTGAACATGGTTGCCTGAAATCGCTGTATTTTTCTGTCAATCACTTGCTTTTCCCGGATTTCTGCAACCAATAAAGTTTGCGCCGAGTCGAAAACCGGTGAAATTCGATCACCCCATACGGTAATGGCGACATTCATAGCCGATACTCCTTTTCCTTTGTTATACGGATTATAAGCAAAGAACGAACCATCTCAAATGAAATGAAACAAAATCTAGTATTTTCAGAATATTAAGAATGGGTATTGCTACAGAAGTGGCATCGTTGAGATGATTAAAGTCGCTTCGGTGCGACTCTATGCGACCCGTCAGAGTCGCACCAATGGGACTCTAATGAGATTCTTTGCGACTCGAGCGACCGTCGATTTCCGGCAGGGTGATCTGATATTTACTGAGCTTTCGAAAAAGAGTGCTTTTATGGACTCCCAGCTCTTTTGCTGCAGCAAGTCTATTGTAGTTATTATTCTTTAATGCCTTGATGATATTTTCTTTTTCACTAAGACCAACACTCTCTTCCATGGAGAGTTGGTGAGCGGGCCGACTCTCTCCAGCCTGCGCTAGATACCCCGGCAAATGGGCTACCTCGATCTCTCCATCCGAGCAGAGGACAAAGCCATGCTCGATGATGTTTTCCAGCTCCCGGATATTTCCAGGATATTCATGAGCAAGAAGAAGTGCCATCGCCTCTTTGCTCACATCGGACACTAAACGACCTTTGATATGATTCATTTTTTTGATAAATCGTTCAATGAGCAGGGGAATATCCTCTTTTCGTTCACGTAGAGGCGGCAACTGAAAACGGATGATATTTATTCGATAGAAGAGATCCCGGCGAAATTGGCCTTTTTCAACCATAAGGCTCAGATCTCGATTGGTCGCGGCAACGATCCTGGTATCGGTTTTGATCTTTTCCACACTGCCAAGAGGGTGGAACTCTTTTTCCTCAAGCACCCGCAGCAGCCTGACCTGAAAGGCGGAACTGGTATCGCCGATTTCATCAAGCAAAATCGTCCCTTTCCCGGCTGCCTGAAAGAGACCAGGTTTATCCTTTTCGGCGTTGGTAAAAGCTCCGGCTTTATACCCAAAGAGCTCGGATTCGAGAAGCGTATCGGGGAGGGCGCCGCAGTTGATTGCGACAAAAGGTTCTTTTTTTCGCAAAGAGAGAGTATGCAGGGCCGAAGCCATCAGTTCCTTGCCGGTGCCGGTTTCTCCTTCGATAAGCACGGTACTGTCACTTTCCGCCACCTGTGGGAGGATATTGAAGATTTTCTTCATCCCTTTACTGCGACTGACCATATCGCCGACTTCAAAATTGCCAACCAACTCACGCCGTAACTCCTCCACCAGGCTGTGATCACGAAAAGTTTCGACACCGCCGAGAATCTCTCCTTTTTCATTTTTCAGAGGCGACGTCGAGACAGCAATAGGTACCCGCTGTTGCCGGTTATTGATGATATATGTGGAACTGGAAACAAAGGATTTGCCTTCCTTCATAGTCCGTTTTAAGGCACAGTTCCCTTCGCACATATTGGAGCGAAAGACCTCCCAGCAGTAGCGACCGATGGCCTCCTCCCGGCTGGTACCGGTGATTTCTTCAGCGGCCCGGTTAAAACTCATGATCCTCCAATTATGATCAACGGTGAAAACACCATCGGAAATGGATTCGAGAATTATCTCATTGGCAGCCTTTGCTATTGATGAAGAATCTTTATCTTTCATCGCTCTGCTCTTTTTTCGATCGCCCGCACGACATACGAATAGATATTTTCGGTTATTATTCTATACCCCTGCACATTTGGATGGATGCCGTCGCCAAGGGTCAATTCACCCTTCGTCGCCACCCCCTCTAAAAAAAACGGCACAAACACTACATCGAATTCCTTGGCCAGCTTTGGATAGATAGCATTGAATTCTGCAACATAAGCGGGCCCCAGATTCCAGACCATTTTCATACCGGCCAAAAGTACCACCACGTTTTTTTCTTTGAGAAGTTGCAGAATTTTACGGATATTTTTTTCAGCTACCTGTGGATCGATTCCACGAAGACCATCATTTGCTCCCGTCTCCAACAAAACGATATCCGGTGCCAGGGTCATAATCCATTCCATGCGACTCAGCGTTCCACTGCTGGTTTCCCCGCTCACCCCGCCGTTGACAACCTGATAATCATAGCCATCTTGCTGCAATTTTCTTTCAAGCAAGGCCGGATAAGCACCACTTTCATCAACTCCGTATCCTGCAGTCAGACTGTCCCCAACCGCCACAATTGTCTTCATCGTTCCACCGTCTCTCTTCGTCTCGGGGGTCTTCTCCTGCTCCTGACTGCAGCCGGCAACTGACCAGAAGATTATGAGCATAATCACACAAAGCGTCTTTACCATACTTTACCCAGCCATCCCATTTTAATGTTTTTTATGACCTTTATCATCACTGTTGTTCTCTTAAAAACCGTATTGGTTTCTGGCGCAGAATCGACACCGAACTGAGCAATCCCAGGGTAACAACCAGACAGACGGTCATCGCCAGCATGACTATGCTTATTTGCCAGCTCGGATCATAATCAATAGCAAAGAGGAATCGACAGAGCCCCCAACTGCCGGCCTGGGCGACAAGAATGGCACATCCACCGCTGAGCAGGGCCAGCAACAAATTTTCAAGAAAAAAGACCCGCAGAACAAACCAGGTATCAGCGCCGAGAACCTTGTAGTAGACAGCCTCTTTTATTCTGGCCATTCTCGTAGCCAGAACAGAACTCACCAGAATCAAAGCACCTGCTAGAATTGAAAAAGAAGCGAAAAAATTTATGATCGAAGAAAGCTTCTGCATAATTTTTTCAAGTTCAGCTGCAGTCTCACCGACATTGATAGTACTGATATTAGGAAAACGATTGACAATGGTATTTTCCAGCAGGGCTATTTCGCTCTTTTTTACTTTAAGTGCACCAAAGAAGGTTTGCGGAGCAGCACGCAGATTTTTTTCCGGAAAGACAAAATAAAAAAACGGATACAGCATCGATTTAGTGCGACTGCGTATCGAGCTCACTTCAGCTTTCATAGGTACGCCCTGCACATTAAAGAGCAGCACATCGCCCATTTTCATTTCGCCCATCTCGGCCACCGTATCAAGGATAGAAACCGGTATCAGGCCGCTCTCTTCATTCATTTTACCAAAAAGAGAGTCCCCCTCGATAAACATTTCGTCATCGAGCAGTTTTGACCTATAGGTAAGATTGAATTCACGGGCTAAACTATCACCTCGTTTTTTCATCTCACCTTCTCTCTGAACCTTTTCACCATTGATCGAAGTGAGACGAGCGCGGATAATGGGAAAGAGCTCCATTTCCTTGCCGACAAGCTCCACAAAGTCATGCTGCTGATTTTTTTGAATATCCAGACAGAAAAGATTCGGTGCATCCTCTGGATAGGAGGCAATATAGGTAGAGTGAAGATTGTACTCCATCAGGTAAATCGTCAGCAACACTGAGAGAGCAGACGCCAGGGTCACGACTATCGCCCGGGTAGCATTGCCCGGTCGCAGCAGGCTTCTCACGGCCTGTCGCAGCGGCAGGGAAGCAATTTGCAACCGGGAAAGCAGCAGCAACAGTATGCCGATCAGCACCGAGATTACCATAATGAGAGCCAAAACACCGCCGATGAAGTATAAGCCGATACGCAGGTCATCGAGTTGCCGGACAACAAGGCCGGCAAGCAGGATGATGCCACAGCCAATCAGCACATACGAACCTCGACTTTGTCCGCCGTTATCGTTTTCCTTCCTGAACACGGCAGCCGGTTTAACATTTTTTATCCTACTCAGCGGCAAAAAGGTAAAAAAACTCACCACCACCAGGCCGAGTCCCAATCCTTCCAATACATCGAAAAGTGAGCCCCCGAGGACTATCTTATCCGGCAGCAGCCCGGCAAAAAGGGCGGAAAAACTCTTTTCAAGCAGCAGCCCCGACACTATCCCCACGGTGCAGCCGATGCAACTCAGGACAAAGACTATCAGCAGATAATGACGCAGCAAAAATGAACCGGTAGCTCCCAGGGATCGAAGGATGGCAAAACTCTTTTCTTTTCGACGCAACAGCGCGGCAAGGGAACTCTGCATACCGATCCCGGCAAGCAGCAGGGTAAAAACGGAAATAAGAGACAGAAAAAACAACAGGTTGTCAAAAAACCGTTTGACCCGGGAACTCGCCGTCGCATAGGTGGCAACGCGCTCCTGCCCGGCAACTATCCTGCCCTGCAACCGGGCTGCAACGCCATCAATCAGGTTGGGTTCGGCGACTTTCAACAGGGCTTCATACTGTACCCTGCTGCCCTTTTTGACCAGATCCATTTGGCCAAGATCAGCAGCAGAGACCAGTATTCTCGGACCAAAATTGAAAAAATCGACAGGCCGCAGAGATTCCCTGCTGAGCACATCGACAATTTCCAAAGAACTTTCCCCAAGCAGTAGCCTGTCACCGAGCTTAAGCCTTAAGCGCTCAAGGAGTTCCGGGGCGACAATGACCTTGCCCGGTTGCAAAACCGCCGAAAAATCACGACCGGAAAGCAACTCCACCTCGCCATAGAAAGGATAGCCTTTTTCTACCGCCTTAATATTACTAAACAGTGAATCCCGACCATCAGCCCTTCGAGCAACGGAATAAAACTCCCAGGTGTAAACGACCTGTATGCCGGGTTCCCCGGCAAGCGTGGCGATTTCCTGCTGCAACGCAGGCGAAAAATCATAATGCGAATGAACGATAACATCGCCACCATGCAATCCTCGTGCATCACTGGCAATGGAATGCTGCACATCGCTGCGAAAGCTGTTAACGGCAACGATACTCACTAGAGATAATGCCACACAAAGCACAAAAACAACCGCTTGGCTCTTGCTATGCAAAATCTCCCGAATCAGAAACCTAATATTCATCGCCCTCTTTACCCCTCTTGTATCCTGCCGTCATGGAGACGGACGACTCTATCGGCGCGGCTGGCCAGCGATTTACTGTGGGTGGCGATAACAAGGGTCACCTGACGGTCTGTATGTAGATCGACCAGTAGTTGGATAATCCCTTCACTATTCTCAGAATCAAGATTGCCTGTTGGCTCGTCGGCAAAAATAATGTCCGGATCATTGATCAGGGCGCGGCAGATAGCGACCCGCTGCTGCTCCCCGCCGGAGAGTTGCTCGGGAAAATTTTCGCCCCGGTCATGTAACCCCACCTGGTCCAGAAGCAGCTGTGCTTTCTTCCGGGCATCGGGGTCTTTTTTCAGCTCGGCCGGAAACATGACATTTTCGATACCGTTAAGAGAGGGGATCAGATGGAAGGCCTGAAACACAAAACCGGTCATGGTGTTGCGCACCGGTGCCAGTTGATCCTCGGACAAATCTGTAATATCTTTTTCCGCCATACTGATTCTACCGCTACTCGGCCTGTCAAGCCCGGACAATATACTTAATAAGGTTGTTTTGCCACTACCGCTGCTGCCTGCAATAACTACGAACTCTCCCCTGTTAATGGTGAGGGAGACATCTTTTAAAACCATTATTTTCTGGTCACCAAGAGAATAATGCTTTGAGAGTCTTTCCGCCCGAAGAAGAATATCTGACATAATTTACCCAGAAGTTATTGTGGTATGAGATTAGAAATGAGCTGTATTTTTGTTACGATAATCACTCACAAAGAAAATTCGAACAAGACGTATTACTTTCCAGGAGCCTGTCGGGTTATAGCAATTTTTGCCCAGAAAAAGGGCATAATCCAACAGACTCCCAGGTTGCTGCAATAAAAAACAGAATCGTTCACCGACACCTCATCTGTTTAATTTCAACCTTTAATCGTAATGGGTACCGTTCAAAAAATTGGTATCCTTTAAAGTTCTCATCAACGCATCTCTTCCACGGGTAAACGATTACAACTTACGAAGGGCAAAATTCATACCTTTTTATTGCAGATGTATTGAATAGTACTTTGAGATGAGAGTGCAACTGGCAGGCGTTCTCTATTGAGAAGGCCTGCCTTTATTTGAAAGAACTTACTGATCAATCAAAAATGTCTCAAGCGTTTCGCCTGCATCAACGCGAGCCTTGAAAACGTTAGGCATGCGTCCCTGTCCAGTCCAGGTAATGTGCTCTCCTGCCTCGTTCCAGATCTCATATTTTGGCTGGCGCGGCATGCGTTTGCTCTGTTTTTCGGAGGAGAGTCCATCCTGCAATTCATCTAGCTCAATACCGTCAGCAGCAAGTAACTCTCTATACTTGCGTATTTTCTCTAACCTTTCAGCATTCTCAATCTTTGCAGCTGCTTCTTCAGCGATTCTATCATCAATGATTTTTTGAAGTTTTAATTTTATTTCTTCTAATTGTTCTATACCTAATTCTTTTATAGCACTTTTAAAACGACGGGCATGGGTAATAATTCTCAAAAAGTCATCCATTCCTACTCCTCTCAATTAATATACGGTTATATTGAATATCATCTTTAATTAATGAATTAATGCAATGATAATAATCTCCAGCTCATTGATCAAGGTTCTTGAAAAAATTTTAAAGCTTATACAAAAGGTGCTCTCGCATTGTTAAAAACCATCTTTTTTCGAGAGTTACTGAATCACTTTTACCATCGG
The DNA here is from genome assembly GCA_965363495.1 of uncultured Desulfopila sp. Taxonomy (GTDB): domain Bacteria; phylum Desulfobacterota; class Desulfobulbia; order Desulfobulbales; family Desulfocapsaceae; genus Desulforhopalus_A. The sequence goes on along the minus strand of CBDTUM010000096.1, from coordinate 6,631 downwards.
CTTTTACGCAGAACAGTTGTATAGTTAATGGACATACATGATTAATTTTTCCAGAGAATAGCAAACAAATATTCTCTGCGGCTTCGCTCTAATGAAAAAGAGATTACCGAAGAAAAAAAGAAGAATCGTGATAAGCAGACATATTAAAGGAGTTACCGGGATAAAGTAATGTACCGGTCAACAATTATTAAACAAAGGAGTGCAATGAATTCAGTCTGTGTCTTTCTTGGATCGAGCAACGGAAACAATCCTGCATATATGATGGCAGCTCGCGAAATGGGCCGTGAACTTGCGCTGCGGGGCCTGACCTGTATTTATGGCGGCTCCCGTACCGGACTCATGAACCAGCTGGCCGACAGCGCTTTAGCTGCCGGTGGGAAAGTCATTGGCGTGACGGTGCAGGCGCTCAAGGAGAGGGAAAATTTTCATCAAAACCTGACGGAACTGCACGTTTTACCCAGCATGCATGAGAGGAAAAATCTAATGGTCCAGCTTGCCGATGGTTTTGTTGCATTACCAGGCGGCATTGGTACTTTTGAGGAATTTCTTGAGGTATACACCCTCGGTCAAATGGGTTTTCACACTAAACCCTGCGGCTTGCTCAATATTAACGGATTTTATGCGCCGCTTGAACTGATGCTGGATACTGCCGAAAAAGAAGGCTTCTTGAAAAGCCCATACCAACAATCAATATTCTGCGCAGAAAGTTCCGTTGCAATGCTCGACCTTCTGCAACAGACTGCAGAAAAGAGGTCATTGATATGAATGTCAACCATCGCCGCGCAGTCCCCTGGTATCGCCGTCACTCAAGTACTATTTCCCCCCTGTGTACTGGCCTGTGTGTAGTTCTTATATCGATTCTGCTGGCCTCTCCAATAATTGGCGGCCAAGAAACCACCCGAATCATCATCGACACCAAAGCGTTGACCTTGAAAGTAATGCAAGGAAATCAGGAAAAACTAAGCTTTTCGAATATCGCCATCGGTCGTTATGGTACGGCTGTCGATAAGCGACAAGGAGACAACAAGACGCCGCTGGGGCATTTCGTCATTGGCTGGATAGCTGACAAAACGTCCTTCCACCGTTTTTTTGGTCTTCTTTATCCAAACAAGGAATATGCAGAACGTGCCTTCCAGACAGGTCTACTGGACCAAAAGACCTGGAACAGAATCCGTCGGGCATTTGCTTCAGGACGTCTTCCGCCCCAGAATACCGTTCTTGGCGGCAATCTGGGAATACATGGCATCGGCAAGGGCGATAAAAGTATCCATGAACAGTATAACTGGACCAATGGCTGTGTTGCGCTGACCAATGCGCAGATTGACCGTCTTGCGGCCTGGATACAGGTCGGAACCTCAGTTGAAATACATTGACCAACTATTTTTTTCTACCACAGAAAAAAGATAGCCGATCCTGTCCTCCCGTCTTATTATAGTAAAAATTATTGACCAACTGCTAAAAACTGTTAGCAGTAAAGACCATTACAACCTTATACAAGGAGAATTTGTCATGAAGCACACGGTTAAAGTTCTAGCTCTGTTCATCGCAATTGGCTTAACAGGCTGCGCCTCAACCAAGGATATGGAGTCGACGAGGTCTCAAATTCAGCAGACGAATACGACTGCCGAAATGGCCATGAAGACGGCGAATGAAGCGAAAATGACGGCTGAAGAAGCGAAAGCCATTGCACAAGAGGCGAAAGCAACTGCTGAGGAAGCTAAAGCAACTGCTGCAACCACGGAAAGCAAGTTAGACCGGATGTTTAAAAAGGCTATGTACAAATAATTGTTCGCAATTTTTGATAACGCCCCGCCGTTCCCCGACGGGGCATCTCTTTTTTCTTAGCAGAATATTCTATAAAATCTTTTAAAACTGAAAACCATCTGCGACAAAAACTGTGATGGGCACGGGCATGCCGCTCTTCTCCTCCAGTGCTTTTTTTATAGTTTTTATATCCAGTATTGCATCCTTGTTTTCGATTGCATCAAAGATCATTTCATAGGCAATACATTGTACATCCTTGTTTTTACTCAGGTCTTCATCCAACGCAGGATGAACCTCGAGAAAAAGAGTTTTATTCTGCCAACCAAGCTTGATAGGCTGGTTCACAATCTGAACCATAGTCTGTACTGGTACAATGGGAAAAAATTCCTCAATATCCTCGGGATACATGCGCACACATCCATGAGTTACCCGCATCCCCACGCCAAATGGCTTGTTGGTGCTGTGAATCAAGTATCCAGGAATACTCAAACGCAGAGCATAACGGCCAAGAGGATTATTAGGCCCAGGCGAAACGACATCCGGCAAGAGATCTCCTTTCGCAATGGCCTCGAGTTTAAGAGATTCCGGCGGATACCACGATGGATCCCTGTCCTTTCTTTCGATCTTTGCTTTCCCTAAAGGCGTATTCCAGTCCATTCGACCAATACTCACCGGATACGTTACCACAATTGGCTCGCTCGCCGAACCACGGTCGGGGAAATAATAAAGCCGCATCTCAGGCACGTTAAGCACCACACCCTTACGTTCGGCGCGAGGCAGGATAAACCGGGTGGGAAGAACAACTTCTGCACCTTCTCCAGGTATCCAACGATCGACCTTCGGATTGGCCAGCAGGATCTCATCTTGCCCCAGATCGTAGCGACGAGCGATATCGAGTAAAGTATCCTCGGCAAGGGCCTGAACGTTTTCTGTATCTCCGATGAGGTCAACGTCTGCTGGCGGCATGGGATAAGTCTTCGCCCAAAGGGTGGATACGCTGACAAAAAGAAGACACAACAGATAACAGAGTATTTTGTAGATAGACATAGCACGTAATGATAAAAACATAGATTTTCCAGGTTATACAGGCGCTTATACTTATTGATGAATAATCACACTTAAACGGCGTCACTGTCACAACACTAAAGAAAGTAAGAACAACAAACAACGTCAATTCCTACTCAAATCATTGAAGACTTGCCACCAATCAATGAATTCGGCTGTTTATACCGGTATAAATTTCCATTTTTTACTACTTTTGTCAAACAATGAAAGCTTTTATTAAATTAATGTATAGATTATAAAGGTTATGTATAATTCTTTTTCCTAGGAGGTACCAATGAAAGCGAATTTATATGCAGGCGAAAATGTCCGACATAAGGCAAAGGCTGAATGGGGCATCGGCAAAATCGTTACAGTAGATACTTGTGGCACCATTAAAGTTATCTTTGAAGGGCAAAAGCAGGTATCAATTGCCCAAGGTGCCAAACATCTTGTCAAAATATCTGCAATAAAAGATACAGAAATTTAACAATAGCCTAAGCATCTGTCTGCCTGGTCTATCAACACAACTCTCTCATTGCACTTTTTTCCCAACACAAAGGTGCTGAGATAACCACAAATTAAAGGTGATTTTTTGCATACAGTCGTGAAAAAATGGTTTCGTGATAAGGACTCTGGGCTTCTCGACAACGGGAGCGGCCCGGATATAATTGTGTACAAGGCCGACCTGGTTAACTGTCAATTCTTAAAGGTTGGTGCTACCGTTGAATTTGAGTGCCACTCGGGCAATCAAAAAATGATCGCTAAAAAGGTAAAGCTGGCACATCATAAAAAAGAAACCAAGCAACATGATGGGCAGCGGAAATCAAAAGAATTTCGTTATGGGGTAATGACCTAACCCCGGCATACAGAAAGAAAGCAGGGAAAACCGCTTTGAAAACGCCAGTCCAACTTATTAATTTTTTCTGACCCTGAGCAAGAGGTTGTGTGCAGGGAGACTTCTACCAATCAGGAGTAGTCGAAACGGCAACTCCCTGCGGGGTCAGGTGACGGACAGGAAGATCAAAAATCTAGAATAAATCGTTTTCCAATACCAGTGCCGAGAGGGTGATCATGCCTACCAGCTGCCCCTTGTCTTCCACTGGTGCGCGCCGCATATTAGATCGATACAGCAGCCTCGCTACATATCTGATATCCATGTCTGCTGGAACACAGAGAATAGGCTTGGTCATGATTTCATAGACATTTACATCCTCTGCTTTTTTTGCGGGAATCAGAACACCAGTGATAAGATCCTGAACGGCCACGAGTCCCCAGGCGTCGTTCTCGTGCCGCTTGGTGACCAGCAGGGACAGTACATTTTCCTCCCTCATTTTCTGAGCGGCTTCTTTGGCCGTTGCCATGCCATCAATGGAGATAATGCTGGAACTCATTACATCCCTGGCTCGTACAATTCTGTCTTGCTCTGCAGTCATTCCCTTGCTCCTCTTAATGCTGTTTATTATATTTTGCAAAATATTCCGTTATTACATTAGAATTACTAAAAATATTGATCCCGAACGTCCTGTTTGAACCGCTCAATCTGGCTTTCCAGGCCGACTACATTTTCAACGGCTATCATAAAAGCGATACCAGTGCCCGGCTGGTCAAATTTTCCGGCTTTGGCTATTGCTTCAAGTACGATGGGAGCAATGTGCTCTTCTACCAGAAACATGATGATATCAGTCTGTGCCTCAAGCGACAGCCCAAAGAAAGTTTTCGCCTCTCTGATACCTGTGCCCCGGGCAGGGATGATAGTCGCGCCTGTGGCCCCCGAACTCTTGGCAGCATCAACTACTTTGTCGGTAATATCGGCTTTTACAGAAGCCAGGATGACTTTGAATTTCATATTTTTTCCCTTTCTGCTTTTTTCATTGGCCGCGTAGCGACCCAGTGAGCGTATTGCGAATATCCAAGAACGGTAATGATCGGGAACAGACTGGCAAAAGCAATCAATCCGAAACCATCTATAGCTGGATTTCGGCCCGGAACTGCAGCAGAAAGGCCGAGTCCGAGAGCTGCGACTATAGGCACTGTCACGGTGGAGGTGGTAACGCCGCCGGAATCATAGGCCAGGGCTGTAAGTGTTTTGGGAGCGAAAATGGTCTGAACGATCACGATAAAATAGCCTACCATGATATATATGTAGAGAGGAGTGCCGGTAACAATTCGAAAGGTGCCAAGACTGATTCCGAAAGAAACACCAATGGCGACAGTAATTCTCAGTCCCCAATCGTTAATGGTACCCCCGGACACCTGTTTGGCTTTGTAGGCAACAGCGATGAGGGATGGTTCGGCAATAGTCGTGGCAAAGCCAATCATTGCTGCAAAGAGGTAAACCCATCCATAATTCTTCCAATCCAGGAGATCAATGGTCTCTTTGCTCCCCTGAAGAAAGACCGGATCTGAAAGTTGCGCTGCCATGATCTTGCCGAGAGGGAAAAGCGCCTTTTCAAGCCCAAGCAGAAAAAGCGTGAGTCCCAGCAGCACATACACTGCCCCAACCAGAATAGGCTTAAAATTTGGGATTGGCTTGCGCACAATGAGCAGCTGAAAAAGACCGAACAGCAACACAATCGGTATGACATCCCGGCATGTGAGAAACAATGTCTTTATAAAATCAGTCAATAAATCCATAACGTTACCAAGGTATTAAAAGACAACAATACCATACCCCATGACGAATATCATTGGCAGGAGCGAAGCAAAGGCAATGAGCCCGAATCCGTCGATCAAAGGGTTACGGCCTCTGATAATAGTGGCCAGGCCAACTCCCAGGGCAGTAACAAGTGGTACAGTGATGGTCGAGGTTGTTACTCCGCCGGCATCGTAAGCGATGCCGATGATCTCTTCCGGAGCGATGATTGTTATCAGCATGACACAAGCATAACCACCAATTATAAGTATAGGCAGTGACCAGTTCTTGAGTATGCGGAGGACTCCCAGAAGAATCGCAAATCCTACAGAAAAGGCGACGGTAAGCCTGAGACCGAGGGCGTAGGACGCCGCTATTTTAGGATCATTGGCCAAAAGTCCTCCTTGGATGGCAATGTCCGCGGCCTCAGCAGAAATGGCAATGAGGGCGGGCTCTGCTATAGTGGTGGAAAAACCAAGTGCAAAGGAAAATGTCATCAGCCAAAAAAGGCTACCTTTTCGAGTAAGGGCTTCGGCCATATTTTCCCCCAGAGGAAAGAGGGCCATTTGCAATCCCTGAATAAACATGCTGAGACCGACGATAACCAGACCGGTCCCAATAACAATCTCGGAAAGATTCGGTAATGGACGACGAATGATCACCATTTGAAAAAAAACGATTACCAAGGCAATGGGCAACAGGTCAATGCAAGCTTGGCGCAGCTTCTCGAAAATAAAGGTAACAATTCTAGGGAGCAGATACAGCAATTGCTTGTTCATGGAGTTAGGAAAAATTCCGCGATTAAGGGTGGCCCGAAAAATAAACTATTGACCACACCAAGTTAGCTCTAAATATGTCAAAAACTTATCGTGTTTTGAAATTATCCACAATAGTTATTTCCGAAATGCCAAACACCATCCCAACATGGTTTAACGGGCGAGAGCTCTGCCGCAACTTAAAAACATCACCATTCTTCCTTCAGCCCCCAATCTTTCCTGACTCTTCTGCAAACACTATAAGCTTCGGCCAATGTTGGGTTTTGTCCTGCAGAGGGTTCCTATTGCAAAATTTGAGAAATAGTTGGGGATACTGGTCCTGAAACGACAACAGCCGCTTAGCTGATTCAGCTAAGCGGCTGTTGTTATTGGTACGCCAGGCAGGATTCGAACCTGCGACCTACGGATTAGAAGT